>NZ_JAKRFE010000009.1:0-323631 GCF_022348225.1 Gordonia sp. McavH-238-E | reverse complement strand
CAAAGTTACGGCGGCTATAGCGGAGGGGAAACGCCCGGCCCCATTCCGAACCCGGAAGCTAAGCCCTCCAGCGCCAATGGTACTGCACCCTAATCAGTGTGGGAGAGTAGGACACCGCCGAACACAACTTCAGAAAGGCCCCGCAACCTCAGGTTGCGGGGCCTTTCTCATATCGCCATCAGTTCAGATGATGGACGTCGCCCAGGCCGTACACGGGCGTCGGAATTCCCTCATAGCGAGCCTTGAGCTGCAAGGCCAGATACAGCGAATAGTGACGCGACTGGTGCAGGTTCCCGCCGTGGAACCACAGGCCCGGCTGCTGGGTGGGCTTCCACATGTTCCGCTGTTCGCCCTCCCAGGGGCCCGGGTCCTTGGTTGTCTCGGAACCCAGTCCCCAGACCTTGCCGACACGGTCGGCGACCTCCTGCCCCATGAGATCGGCGGCCCAGCCGTTCATCGATCCGTAGCCGGTCGCGTAGACGACCACGTCGGCCTCGATCTCGGTGCCGTCGGTCAGGACCACCGAGTTCTCGGTGAGGTGGTCCAGTTGACCGTGGACGAGCTTGATCGTGCCGTCGGCGATGAGCTCGCTCGCACCGACGTCGATGTAGTAGCCGGACCCGCGGCGCAGGTACTTCATGAAGAGTCCGGAGTCGTCGTCGCCGAAGTCGAGCTGGAAGCCGGCCGCCTCGAGCCGATCGTAGAAGTCCTTGTCCTGCTCCCGGATCTGGTCGTACACGGGTACCTGGAACTGGTGCATGATCCGGTACGGCAGTGAGGCGAAGGTGAGATCGGCCTTCTTGGTGGTCATTCCGGAGGCGACCGCCTCCTCGCTGTAGAGGGAGCCGAGGGCGATCGACCGGAGTGAGTCGGACTTCACGATGTGGGTCGAGGAGCGCTGCACCATCGTGGCGTCGACCCCGTTGTCCACGAGAGCCTTGCAGATGTCGTGCGCGGAATTGTTGGAGCCGATGACGACGACCTTCTTGCCGACGTAGCCATCAGGTCCGGGGTGGGCGCTCGAGTGGTGCTGTTCGCCGGCGAACACATCCTGACCGGGAACGGATGGGACGGCGGGCTTGCCGGACATCCCCGTCGCGAGGACCAGCTGCGTCGGATGAAGCGTGAGGCGCTCACCGTCCCGGTCGACCTCGACGGTCCAGCGTGCCTCGGCTTCGTCGTACTCGGCGGACAGGCACGTCGTCTTGCTCCAGTACGGAACCTCCATGACCTTCGTGTAGAACTCCAGCCAGTCCCCGATCTTGTCCTTCGGTGCGAAGACCGGCCAGTTGTCGGGGAACGGCAGGTACGGGAGATGGTCGTACCAGACCGGGTCGTGCAGGCACAGCGACTTGTAGCGCTTGCGCCACTGGTCCCCGGGCCGGTCATGACGATCGACGACGACCGAGGGTACGCCGAGCTGCCGGAGCCGTGCTCCGAGCGCGATGCCCCCCTGTCCACCGCCGATCACCAGGACGTACGGCTGCGCGGTCCGACCGAGCGCCAGCTCCTCGTCGGCCTTCTTCTCTGCCCAGGAGCGGGTGTCGGGATCGGTGCCGTGTACCGCCCCGAGCGGTCGGCTCGGTCCGGCCGACTCCTCGTGCCCTTTGAGTTCCTGCATCGTCGTCAGCAGCGTCCAGGCCTTGTCCGCCCCGGCACCCTCATCGCCGCCGTCCCGACCCTCGTCGGCGGGACGGATTCGAAGGTGACCTTCGCAGCGTCCGACGGCGGTCTCGAATGCGATGAACGCGGAGACAACCCCGTCGCCGTCGTCGGTCGCCGGTTCGGTGGTGGTGAAGTTCGACGGCCGGGTGTCGGCGAGACGGGCGGACAGCATGTCGGCGATCTGCTCGTGACCCTCGACGGTTTTGATGTTCCAGGTGAACGCGGTCAGGTCGCGCCAGTAACTGTCGGTCAGAAAGGCGTTCGTCGCGCGAGCGATGTCGAGTGCAGCGAGTGCGGACTCGAATTCTTGCAGCCAGGTCTCCACCCGCTGCTGCGGGGTGCGATCGAGCGCGACGACCGGCTCGAGTGTCTGGGTCATGATGCCTCCTCATATGTGCGCCCCGCGAACGTGATGTGGAACACAGCGGGTTGTGGACAGCAGACGCCTCCGCGCCGGGTCGCGGCAAGGGTTGCAGGGGGTTGCGAGGGGTGGGCCCGTTGTCGTCGGCCTGTGACGTGACGCACAATCGAGGTGATGAACGCTTACGAGTCGGCCTCCGAGCTGGAGCCCGCGGTGCATGCCGGCGACGATCCGCGCGAGTTCGCGTCGGTTCTCAGCGCGGTCCACGACGCCGCGATGTCGGGTGGGCGCATGCCGGCCCGTCCGCGCGGTGTCATCGACGACTCGTGGCAGCGACTCCGACGTGCCGGCCTGGACCCGGACGTGGACTGCGTCGGGGAACGGACGCTTCCGCTCGACGAGCTGGAGGAGCGCCGCCGGCGCTCCGGCCTGGCGGAGGTCGTCGACGAACTGGCACGAGGTCTCGACTCGCTGATCGCCGACGGCGACAACATCCTGGTCGTCTCGGACGCCGACGGACACGTGCTGTGGCGGAGCGGGTCGTCGAAGGTGCTCACGCGCGCGGACACCCTCGGATTCGTCGAGGGTGCCGACTGGGCCGAGGGCTCGGTGGGGACCAACGCGATCGGTACGGCACTGATGTCGGGTCGTTCGGTACAGGTGTTCTCGGCGGAGCACTTCGTGCGGAGTCATCACTCGTGGACCTGTACCGGTGCGCCGATCAAGGATCCGCGGACCGGTGAGGTGTTGGGTGTGGTCGACGTCAGCGGTCCGGCCGCCACGATCCATCCGACGACCCTGGCGCTGGTGCACGCGGTCGCCCGGCTCGCCGAGTCGCAACTCCGCGAGAGTCATCACCGTCGCCTCGACTCGTTGCGCGCGGTTGCCGCACCGATTCTCGCCCGCATGCCCGGCCCGGCGTTGGCGGTCGACACCGACGGGTGGGTTGCCGCGGTGGACACCGTGTCGCCTCGATCACGCCTCATCCTGCCGCCGCGCCTCGGTCCGGGCCGCATCTTCGTGAGCGCGCTCGGCGAGTGCGATGTCGAGGCGCTACCCGGTGGGTGGTTGGTGCGGGTCGCGGAGACGTCGGACGCGTCTACCACGCGGGTGGTCGTACGGGTGCCCACCGGTCCGCCGGGTGCGGGCAATGTCGAGGTGACCGTCGAAGGCGCCAGCGGCGCGTGGACACACCGCTGTTCGCCGCGCCACGGGGACATCCTCACCTTCCTGGCGCGTCACCCCGACGGAGTCACTGCGGCCCGGTTGTCGACTCATCTGTTCGGCGTCGACGACCGGACGGTCACAGTGCGTGCCGAGATGTCCCGTCTGCGCAAACACTTCGGCGGTCTGCTCGTCGCGGGCCCGTACCGGTTCGTCGACGGGGTCGACGTCGAGGTGCTCGACGCGCACGACTGATCGACTCGGGGCTCAGTCGTACTCGGCGGCCACGAGTCCGCGGTCGAAGGCGTACACGATCGCCGCCGCGCGATCACGCAGGTCGAGTTTGGTGAAGATGTGATTGACGTGGCTCTTGACCGTCACCTGCGAGATGCCCAGAGCCGAACCGATTTCCGCATTCGTCCGGCCGCGCGCGATGAGTCGTAGGACGTCGGTCTCGCGGTCGGTCAGCCCGGGCGCGGTGGTCACCTGTTCGCGGCCCGATCGCCGGAATCCCTGAAGGACTCGTTCGGTGACCGCGGGGTCGAGGAAAGCGCCGTCGCGAACCACGGCACGGACCGCCCAGATCAGTGCCTCGGCCGGCGAGTCCTTGAGGATGAACCCGGCGGCTCCCGCGCGCAGGGCCCGCGACAGCAGGTCGTCGTCGTCGAAGGTGGTCAGCACGAGCACCGGCGGCGGTTCCCGCAGGGTGCGGACCATGGTGGTGGCGGTGATGCCGTCGACATTGCGCATCCGCAGGTCCATCAGGACGATGTCGGGCCGGTGCTCGGCGATCCCGGCGAGCACCTCGGAACCGTCCGCGCACTCACCCACGATGTCGAAACCGTCCCGGAGGCGGAGGATGCGACGCAGCCCGGTGCGGATGAGTTCCTGGTCGTCGACCAGCAGGACCCTGATCGGGACCGAGGTGATCTCGGCCGGGCCGCTCGTCGTCATACCGGTACCCCGTCGGCGGTCGACCGGGCGGGCAACGTCGCTCGCACCGACCAGGTGCCCGCGCGGTGCGAGGCGTGCAGGGTGCCGCCGAGTAACGCCGCGCGCTGGGTCATCCCCTCGATGCCGGTGCCGTCGCAGTGCCGCGGCCTGCCCTCTGCCGCGGGATTCTCGACCGTGAGCGCGACCTCGTCGGACACTGTCACCGACACCGACGCACGCTTGCCCGCCGAGTGTTTGACGACGTTCGCCAGGGACTCCTGGGCGATGCGGAACAGTGCCGCACCGACCGGCCGTGAGAGCTCGGTGACATCACCGTCGAGGGTGAAGTCGATGTCCACCCCGGCCTTGCGGTAGTCCGCCACGAGCCGCTCCAGATCGTCGGCACCCGGCGACGGCGACGTCGTCCCCGCCGGCCCGGCTGTTCCCAGCACGTGGACGATGGTGCGGATCTCGGTCATGGCCTGTCGGCCCTGGCGCTCGGCATCGGCGAGCGCCTCCAGTGCCTCGTCGACGTCGCGATCTTGTTCGAGCACGCGGCGGGCACCGGTGACGTTGAGCATCGTGATCGACAACGAGTGCGCGATCACGTCGTGGATCTCGCGCGCGATCCGCCGCCGCTCGTCGCCCGCGGCGCGATCGGCCCGTTCGGCGAGGACGCGAGCCCGGTTGTCGGCCAGCCGTTTCTGGATCAGCATCATGTAGCCGATCAACCACCCGCAGGCGACGCCGAGTGCGTAGAGCGCAGGCGAGTCGAGGCCGCCGACAGCGCCGAACCAGACGATCACCGCGATGCACACAACCGTCACGGCGACGCCGGTCAGCAGGGGATACATCGCAGCCGCGATCGCCGCCATGAGGACGAGCTGGAGTGGCGCGGCGTCGGTGGGCGTCGGGATCATCAGGAAGCAGACCGAACTGGTGATGATCCCGAAGCACGCGTACGAGGTCGGCGGCAGCGACAGATCCATCGCCAGCGTCACTGCCGCCAGCACCAGGGCCGCGACCACCCACCAGACCTGGTCGAACGGAAAGCGCTGTGCTGTCGACACCAGCGTGACCACCACGCTGGACGACAGGATCACCGCGGGATAGAGCGGGGGATAGTCGCCGCCGGCCCGTTCGATGAGACGCCACAGCCCGGCGCCCGCGTTCGCTGTGAAGCCCGTCACTGTTCCAGGATAGTTCCGCACCGCGGTCGGACGACCGCCCCACGGTGGATTCCGATGTCCACCCTGGGGTGGAGAAACGGTCAACCCGCGGGATGGTGATTCGGGCTCGTTGTCTCCATAGCGTTGTGAGCAGCTGATATCGCCGACCCAGGAGGACACGATGATGACGCTGCGGACACGACCCCGGCGCTGGGAACCTCTCGAAACCCGAGACGTGCCAACTGCTCTCGCCCCGTCGGCCGGACTCGGCCATCCGGTCGTCGTCGGCGTCGACGGGAGCGAGGGTTCGCTGCGGGCGGTGAAGGTCGCGGTTCGCCTGCTCGGCGACTCCGGCGATCTGATCCTGATCTGCGCCACCCGCGGCCGCCGGAGAGAAGTGAGCACCGGTCTCCACGACGCCCTCAAGGACGAGTCCTATCTGCTGTCCGGACAGGCCGCGATCGACGAATGCCTGCGGACCGCCGCCGAACTGGCGAGATGGCACGGTGCGCGGACGGTGTCGACCACGAGTGAGGTCGGTGACCCGACGGCGGTCCTGCACCGGGCCGCGCAACGCGCCGGCGCCGGCGCCGTGGTCATCGGAACCGGGAGCGCACGCCCGGGCTGGACGGCCCGGCGCCTCGCCACACGCCTCGATGAGGACGTCACCCTCATCGTGACCGACGGGTCGTCCCATCTCCGTCGGCGGTCCGTGGTCACCGGGCGTGCGCGCGGCTCCGAGTGGATTCTGCGGTGGCCGACGCCGGCGCCGGGCCCCGCGTAGCTCTGCCCACGTGACACTATGTCCGCATGCACATCACCGACGAGGCGAGGCTGCGGGAGATCGTCGGCGAACCGGCCGCCGTCGTTCGTGACAAGGTCAGGCCGACGCTCTCGGACATCGATCGAGCATGGCTGGCCGCCTCGCCGGTGGTGTTCCTGGCCACCTCCGATGACCACGGACGCGTCGACGTCTCACCCAAGGGCGACCCCGCAGGCAAAGTGGTGCACATCGTCGACGACACGCGTATCGCGATCCCCGAACGTCCCGGGAACAGACGCGTCGACGGCTACCTGAACATCCTGCGCAACCCGCACGCGGGCACCATCTTCGTCGTCCCCGGCCGCAACGACACCCTGCGCGTCAACGGGGCCGCCCGCATCGTCGACGACGCCGACTACTTCGACGCCCTGGCGGTGAAGGGGAAGCGTCCGATCCTGGCCGTGGAGATCGACGTCGACGAGGTCTTCTACCACTGCTCCAAGGCGTTTCTGCGTGCGGATCTGTGGAAACCGGAGTCGTGGACTCCGCGGACGCTGCCGTCGGTGGCGGCGATCACCAGGATGGTCATGCCCGAGCTCGATGTCCCGTTGGTCGACGACCGGGAGACCGACGAGCAGTACCGCAAGTACCTGTACTGACCGCTCGGCGCGGGTCGCCGGCCGATCGGCGCAGGACCGCCGATCGCGTTTCGTGGCGGCCATCACACCGATACCCTCAAAGGGCGATGCGGCACCCCGCGACGATTTCGGGTGCGCGCCACGACGAGACGGTGAAGGGAAGGCCATGGGCAGCTACAGCGAGGCGTTCACACAGGCGAGCGATGATCGTGAGGCGTTCTGGCTCTCCGCCGCCGAAGCGGTGGACTGGTACACCCCACCGACCACCGCGCTCGACGACTCGAATGCCCCGTTCTACCGGTGGTTTCCCGGCGCCACGCTGAACACCTGCCACAACGCGCTCGATCGCCATCTGGCGGACGGCAACGACGGGCGGACGGCGCTGATCTGGGACTCGGCGATGACCGGGGAGCGACGCCACTACACCTATGCGGCGCTGCTCGACGTGGTCGCCCGATTCGCGGGAGTGCTGACCGCACAAGGTGTCTCGGCCGGCGACCGCGTGGTGATCTACATGCCGATGATCCCGGAGGCGGCCATCGCGATGCTCGCCTGCGCGCGCATCGGCGCCGTGCACTCGGTGGTGTTCGGCGGCTTCGCCGCGCGGGAGCTGGCCACCCGCATCGACGACGCCGAACCCGTCGCCGTCGTCACCGCGTCGGGCGGTCTGGAACCGGGACGCACGGTCGAGTACCTGCCGATGGTGGCCCGAGCCATCGAGATGTCGGCGACGCCACCGCGCACGGTCATCGTCAAGGATCGCCCCGAGATCGTCGGCAGCGCAGCCGATCACGCCGGCTGGCTGGACTGGGACCGGGAGACCGACGCCGCCGACCCGGTCGGCGCGGTGCCGGTCGCCGCGACCGATCCGCTCTACATCCTCTACACGTCGGGGACCACCGGCAAGCCCAAGGGGGTCGTCCGGGACAACGGCGGGCACGCGGTGGCGCTGACGTGGTCGATGAAGAACATCTACGACATCTCGGCGGGTGACGTGTGGTGGACGGCGTCGGACGTCGGATGGGTCGTCGGGCACTCCTACATCGTCTACGCGCCGCTGTTCGTGGGGGCGACGACCGTGATGTACGAGGGCAAGCCGGTCGGTACCCCCGATGCGGGCTCGTTCTGGCGGGTCATCGCCGATCACGGGGTCAAGGCACTGTTCACCGCGCCGACAGCGATCCGCGCGATCCGCAAGGCCGATCCCGACGCCACCGAACTCGCCGAGTACGACACCTCATCGCTGCAGACGCTGTTCGCCGCCGGTGAGCGCCTCGACCCCGACACGTTCACCTGGGCGTCGGAGGTGCTCGGCGTCCCGGTCGTCGATCACTGGTGGCAGACCGAGACCGGTTGGGCGATCGCGGCGAATCTCCGTGGCCTCGAACCGATGCCGATCAAGGCGGGCTCACCGACGGTGCCGGTGCCCGGGTATCGGGTGGGAGTCGTCGACGCCGAGGGCACGCTGCTGAGAGCGGGGGAGGAGGGGAACATCGTCATCAGCCTGCCGCTGCCGCCCGGGACCCTCGCCGGATTGTGGCGCGACGAGGAGCGCTACCGCAAGTCCTATCTGTCGGCGTTCGACGGCTACTACCTCACCGGGGACTCCGGTTACGTCGACGCCGACGGTTACGTGTTCGTGCTCGGCCGCTCCGACGACGTGATCAACGTTGCCGGACACCGACTCTCGACCGGCAGCATCGAGGCGGTGGTGGCGTCGCACCCGGCCGTCGCCGAGTGCGCGGTCATCGGCATCCGCGACGACCTGAAGGGCCAGCGCCCCAGCGGATACGTGGTGCTCAAGTCCGGCGTCGACATCGAGTCCGAGACCTTGCGCAGCGAGCTCGTGTCCATGGTGCGCGACGAGATCGGGGCCGTCGCCACGTTCCGCGACGTCACGGTGGTGCCGGCACTGCCGAAGACCCGATCGGGCAAGATCCTGCGGAAGACCATGCGCCAGATCGCCGATCACGAGGATTACACGGTGCCGTCGACCATCGAGGACCCGGATGTCCTGGCGGCCCTGGCCGAACAGCTGAAGGACTGAACAGTGCTCGACGCCGCTGTGCGCACGGCGATCCGGCTCGTACCGTTCGTCGGGATCGTCGGCACGATCATCGCCACTGTCGTCGACGCGTTCACTCCCGGCGGTGATCTGGGCCGGGACCTGCTCGAGAACTCCGTGTTGTGGATGATCGGCGTCCAGGGCTGGATGACCGGCTGCGGTCACATGTTCGTCGGCGAGCCGATCGCCGAGTCGATCGGGTGGCCCCCGAAGACGCCGTGGCAGTGGGAGGTGGGTCTCGCCAGTCTCGCGACGGGTGTGCTGGGCGTGATCGCCTCGGGTTTCGGTGACGAGTTCACCCTGGCCACCATCATCGCGTTCTCGGTGTTCTACCTGGGCGCCGCCGTCGGCCATGTGCGGGAGATGGTGACCCGCCGGAATTTCACGGCGGGCAACGCCGGACCCATCTTCTTCTTCGACGTGCTCGTTCCGATCTATCTGATCGTGTTGTACGTGATCGTCACGTAGCGGAGACTTGGCCCGTGCACCGAGACGAGCACCGTGAACTCCCCGTCGACCCAGACGAACGTCCGCTCCACCTCCGGGTGCATGCGCTCGCCTGGGTGTTCGCCGGGGGACTGATCGGCACGGGCGTACGGTACTGGGCGGAGGAGATGTTCCCGGCCCAGCACGGGCACTGGCCGTGGGCGACGTTCGGGGTCAACATCGTCGGCGCGTTCATCCTGGGGTCGCTCTTGGAATTGCTTGCCCGACTCGGTCACGACGAGGGGTGGCGCCAGCGCATACGCCTCTTCGGGGGTACCGGCATCTGCGGAGCGCTGACCACGTACAGCACCTTCGCGCTGGAGATCACCGAACTCACACGGGCGTCCGCGGTGGTGACCGCGCTGACCTACGCGGTTGTCAGCGTGGTACTCGGTCTCGCGGCGGCAGCCTGCGGGATCGCGTTCGCCGCCCGGGCGGCGCGGGCATGATCGCGCTGGCCGTGATGGTGGCGGGGGCGCTCGGTGCGGTCACCCGGTTCGTCGTCGACGGAGCGGTCAGACACCGATGGCCGACGACCACGCCGTGGGGCACGTTCGCGATCAACGTCAGCGGTTCGGCGTTGCTGGGTGTGCTCGCGGGGGTCGTGGTCTTCCACGGGGCGCCACACGAGTGGCAGCTGATCGCCGGCACCGGGTTCTGCGGTGGCTACACGACATTCAGCACCGCCTCGTTCGAGACGGTACGGCTGGTGCAGCGGAACGACCGGTGGCGGGCCGGGGCGTACGCCATCGGAACACTCGTCGCGTCGGTGACCGCGTGCGCAGTCGGCATGTGGGTCGCCCGGCTCGTCTGATCGCCGGCCCACCGACGGCTCGGCTCATCAACGATTCGGCACACCAACGACTCGGCCCCGCAACGGAAACTCCGTGGCGGGGCCGAGAGGCGTTGGGTCAGGCGATCACTTGAGCTCGGCGCTGCTCTTGTTCAGCACACGCCGCGCGATGATCAGGTTCTGGATCTGCTGGGTCCCCTCGAAGATGTCGAGGATCTTGGAGTCACGCGCCCACTTCTCGACGAGGAGCCGCTCCGAGTAGCCGAGGGTGCCGGTCAGTTCGACGACCTTGTTGGTGACGTCGGTGGCGGTGCGCCCGGCCTTGGCCTTCGACATCGACGCCTCGGTGGAGTTCGGCTGCTTGTTGTCGGCCATCCACGCGGCCCGCATCGTGTGGAGGTAGGCGGCCTCGAAATCGGCTTCCATGCGCAGGAATTCGGCCGCGGCGGCGTGCTGGTCGGCGGCGGGGCGATCGTAATCGACCTCGATGCCGGCCTCGTCGAGGATCCGGCGCAACTCCTCGAGAGCCGCCCGGGTCACACCCACCGCCATACCCGCCACCAGGGGACGGGTGTTGTCGAAGGTCTGCATGACCCCGCCGAACCCCTTCTTGGTGTCGACCTCGGGTGAACCGAGCAGGTTCTCCTTGGGGATGCGGCAGTTCTCGAAGCGGATCGCGGCGGTGTCGGAGACCTTGATGCCGAGCTTGTGCTCGAGACGTTCGACGGTGACGCCCGGATGCGTCCGCGGGACCACGAAACTCTTGATGGCGGCGCGGCCGGCGCTCTTGTCGACGGTCGCCCAGACGACGATGTGGGTGGCGCGCGATCCGGCGGTCACATAGATCTTCTCGCCGTTGATGACGTACTCGTCACCGTCGAGAGTGGCGGTGGTCGAGACGGCGGCCGAATCGGAGCCGAAGCCGGGTTCGGTGATGGCCATGGCCGCCCACACCTTGCCGAAGCGTTCGAGCTGCTCGTCGGTGGACACGGCGGCGATCGCCGAGTTGCCGAGACCCTGATACGGGATGCTCAGCATGAGTCCGACGTCGCCCCAGGACGTTTCGATGACGTTGACGACGGACTGCATGTTGCCGCCGTTGACCACGGCGCCCTCGGCCCGGGGCTTCTCCTTCTTCTGCTGGCTACGGCCGCCGTCCGCGCCCGCACCGGCCTGGCCGGTCTCGGACAGACCGTCGTACAGGCTTGCGAGAGTGTCGAGTTCGACGGGGTAGTCGTGCTCGCGGAGGTCGTACTTGCGCGAGATGGGCCGGAAGATCTCGGCCGCCGCCTGGTGTGCCTGATCGACGGTGACGCGCAGCTTCTTCGGGAGTTCGAGATTGATGCTCATGAGAGGTTCTTTCGCTACGTCGGAGAGCTGGTCAGAGGACGACGATGCCTTCGCCGATGCCGGCGCCGCGGAGGTCGCGGTACCAGCGCTCGACGGGGTGCTCCTTGGTGAACCCGTGGCCGCCCAGCAGCTGGACGCCGTCGAGACCGATCTGCAGTCCCTTGTCGATGGTCAGCTTGCGAGCCAGTGCGGCTTCGCGGGCGAAGGACAGGCCCTGCTCGGCGCGGGCTGCGCCACGCAGCGTGACGAGGCGGATCGAATCGACCTCGGTGGCCATCGTGGCGACCATGAAGGCCACCGCCTGGCGGTTGGAGATCGGCTCGCCGAAGGCCTCACGCTCGTTGACGTAGGGGATGACGTAGTCGAGGACGGCACGTGCGGTGCCGGCGGCCAGCGCCGACCAGCCGAGGCGCGAGAGGCGCACGACGTCGCGGTATGCGGCTGCCGCGGCATCGCCCTCACCGCCGACGATGGCGGATGCGGGGACGGCGACGTCCTGCAGCAGCAGGCGACCCATACCCGCCGCACGCACGCCCATCCCGGGATCGGCCTCGACGATGAGTCCCTTGGTGTCGGACTCGACGACGAACAGCGCGGGCTTGCCGTCGAGCTGCGCGCCGACGAGGAACAGTTCCGACGATCCGGCGGCCGGGACGAACGACTTGACGCCGTTCAGCCGGAATCCGCTGGGTACGCGAGTTGCCTTGGTGCTCAACGCGAATGCGTCGAAGAGGGGGCGCGGTTCGGCGATGACGACCGCCGACTGCGGCACGTTCTCACCGGCGAAGTCGGGCAGGTAGGTGCGCTGTTGCTCGTCGGTGCCGAAGTTGGTGAGCGTGGTGGCGACACCGCTCGGCGCGAGGAGGGGGAGTGCGAGTCCCATGTCGCCGTAGGCCATCGCCTCGGCGACCAGTGCGTTGGTCACCACACCACGCTCGGACGCGGCGCCGTCGAACTCCTCGGGGACGTTGATCATCGTGATGCCGAGCTCGGCCGAGCGCGCGACGAGCTCCTCGGGCGCTGCTGCCGCGGCGTCGGCGTCGTGGGCCGCCGGGCGCAGGAGTTCGGTGGCGAACTCCTTCACCGTCTCGGCGATCATCTGCTGCTCGTCGTCGGGGGTCAGGTTGAAGTAGTCCTTCGGCGCGCTGGTGAGGCGCTTGGCCTGGCCCGACCCGCCGCCCTGGGCTGCCTTGAAGGCGCGGTTCGCCGCACCGAGGGTCTGGAACCCGGTCTTCGTGCCCTGGTAGGCGATGCGGTTGATCGGTTCGCGGATGTTGTACTTCTCGGCGAACTCCGAGCCCGTCACCGTGGTCAGGACGCGCATCGCGGTGCCGATGAAGTTGCGCGGGTGCGGGTTGCGGCCGACTGCGGAGGTGTCGCGCGGTTCGGTGTGAGTTGTCATGATCACCAGCCGTTTCTTTCCAGTCGCCCCGGTCGGGGTCTCTGCGTGGATCCACCGGAATGGGTGGACAGGGTCGATGCGACCGATCTTACTCGGTAGTAAGTCCCAACCTTACTTTGGAGTAAGAAGTTTGTCACGCACTTGTCCGACACCGCCTGCCCGCCCACCCGCTAGGCTGGCCGCATGACCCTCGATCACCGCCGCGAGCAGGGCTTATCAGCCAATCAGGTGGTGGGCGCGACAACCGTCGCGGTGGCCGGCGCGGCTGCACTCGGTGCTGCCTGCGTGTTCACCCCGGGCGGTGTCGCCGACGGGCCGCAACTCTGCCCGTTCGCGGTGATGACCGGCCTTCCGTGTCCCGGCTGTGGCCTCACTCGTAGCTGGGTGGCGCTCATGCACGGCGACGTCGGGTCGGCGTTCACGTTCAATGTGTTCGGGCCGGTGTTCCTGGTGCTGACCGCCGTGACCGTGGTGACCGCGGCCCTCACCCTGGTGCGCCGGCGCGGGGCGCCGCTGTCCACGTGGCGCGACCTCGTACTCGGCCCGGTCGGTGCCGTTCTGCTGGGAGTGTGGCTCACCTACGGTGTCGTGCGCATTCTCGACGCTGCGTTCGGTTGGGGAGTCTTCCCGATCGTCGTGTGAGCGAGCGTTTGTCCGACCATGCCGCCGTGTGAACGTGCACAGTGGACATATGCAGATCACCCACTTCGGCCATTCCTGTCTGCTCGTCGAGATCGACGGGACCAAGGTGCTCTTCGATCCGGGGAACTTCTCGCACGGATTCGACGGCATCAGCGGCCTCGACGCCATTCTGATCACCCATCAGCATCCCGACCACTGCGACGTCGCGAAGTTGCCCGATCTCGTCGCGGCCAACCCCGACGCGATCCTGTACGCCGATCCGCAGACGACGAAACAGCTCAACGGCGACGCCGTGGCCGGCGAGTGGACGGCCGCCCGCAGCGGCGATCAGATCGGGATCGGTTCGCTCACCGCACGTTTCACCGGCGGCCGGCACGCGGTCATCCATCCCGAGATCCCGGTGATCGACAACGTCGCCTACGTCCTGGGTACCGCCGAGCAGCCGGGGCAGTTCATGCATCCCGGTGATTCGTTCTACATCCCGTTCGAGCAGGTGGACGTCCTCGCGCTGCCGTCGGCCGCTCCGTGGATGAAACTCAGCGAGTCGGTCGACTACCTGAGGGCGATGGCACCCCGGGTCGCGGTGCCGATCCATCAGGCGATCCTGTCCGACGCCGGTAGTGGAATCCATTACGGACGACTCGCCGACATGAAGGACGACGCGACCGAGTTCACGGTGCTGGAGAAGGAACACGCCACGCAGGTGTGAGTGTCACCCCGCCCTGCTCGCTGATCCGAAAGAACCACAGACACACTCGCAGCAGGAGGTCGCTTCGCTCGCACCTCGGCGAGCGGGAGGTCGCTTCGCTCGCACCTCGGCGAGCAGAAGATCGCCTCACTCGCTCCGGGTGTCGTCCGATTTCGGTCGGTGCAGGGCGACGAGCTCGTTGAGATGAGTCGCCACCTGGATCAGCGGCGTGGTGGTCTGTGCGGCCTCGGCGAGGACCACCGCACCCTCGATCGCCGCGACGATGGTGGCGGCCAGCGAAGCGGTCACGTCGGGCGCGACGCCGTCATCCAGTAACCGGCGCTCGATCAGGCCTCGCCATTCGTCGAAGACCTCGGTGGCCGCGGCCGCCGCCTCCGGTGCCGAGAGGCGGCCCAGTGCGGCGGCCACCACGGGGCACCCGCCCTCGAAGTCGGTCGCGGACAACGCTGCCGACCACATCTCGGCGAACGCCATGATCGGATCGGGCTCGGCGACGATGTCGGTGAGGAGTGCGGTGATCGTGTCGCCCACACTGCGCGTCGTCGCCGCCACCAATTCCGACTTGCCGCCCGGGAAGTTGAGGTAGATGGATCGCCGGGCGACACCACTGCTCTCGAGGATGTCCGAGATGGCGGTGCCCGCGACGCCGTGCCGTCGCATGAGATCTGCGGTCGCCTCGATCAATTGGTCGCGCGCTGCCATCGGTGCCACTCCTCGTCGTGCCGGGGCGTCGCTGGCCACCGACGCTTGCAGTATACCAAGCGGTCTACTAGGGTTCAGGGCGGTAGACCAATCGGTATACATTGCGGTCCGTCACGCGGGGGACGCGCGATCAGTCGTAGGAGACGAAACATGACCGACACGGTGACACTGTCCGCACCCTTGACGCTTCCGTCGGGCCAGGTTCTGCCGAACCGGATCATGAAAGCGGCTCTGAGCGAGGGGCTGGGCGACGCGGACGCCGGCCCGGACGCTCGTCTGGAGCGTCTCTACTCCCGCTGGGCCGCAGGCTCTTACGGTCTCGTCATCACCGGCAACGTGATGGTCGACCGCCGGTATCTCGGGGAACCCGGGAACGTCGTGGTCGAAGACGACCGTCACCTCGACGCGCTCACGCGCTGGGCGAAGACCACCCAGGACGGTGGATCACCCATCTGGATGCAGATCAATCATCCAGGGCGGCAGGCCAATCCGCTGACGACCGAGGGGCGGGTGGTGGCCCCGTCGGCGGTCCGGTTGGCCATCCCCGGGGTGCCGACGCCTCGTGCGCTCGCCGAGGCCGAGATCGAGGACATCATCACGCGGTTCGCCACCACCGCCGCGGTGGCCGAGACCGCGGGCTTCGACGGTGTGCAGATCCACGGTGCCCACGGATACCTGCTGTCGCAGTTCCTCTCGCCGCTGGCCAACCGGCGCGAGGATCGGTGGGGCGGCTCCATCGAGAACCGGGCCCGCTTCGCCCTCGAGGTCGTCCGAGCGGTGCGCGCCGCCGTCCGGCCGGGTTTCGGTGTCGGCATCAAACTGAACTCCGCGGACTTCCAGCGCGGTGGATTCTCGGAGGAGGAGTCGCGCACCGTGATCGCGCTGCTCGCGGCGGAGGCGCTCGATCTCATCGAGATCAGCGGCGGGAGCTACGAGTCCCCCGCGATGATGGGTCGACCTGTCCAGTCGGCGAGCACGCGCGAGCGGGAGGCGTACTTCCTCGAGTACGCCGTCACCGTCCGCGAACTTGCCGCCGGGATCCCGCTGGCCGTCACCGGCGGTTTCCGCACGCACACGGCCATGGCGGCGGCGATCGCCGAGGGCGCGTGCGACATCGTCGGGATCGGCCGGCCGACGGTGACCGCGCCGACGGCGGCAAGGGACGTGATGACCGGCGACGCCGATCGTCTGACATCACAACAGCAGCGGTTGCCGCTTCCGGCCCGGTTGTCCAGCGCCGCGACGGCCCGGTCTCTGGAGGGGGCACTCGATCTCCAGTGGCACACCGACCAACTGCACCGGATGGCCGGCGGCGGAGACCCGGACCCCACCCGTGCGCTGTGGCGGACCGCGGTGACGACGGTACGGCGCAACGGGATCGGCGCGTTGCGGAGCACCCGGAACGTGACCTCGGCCGACGCCAGGGCGGCCCGGAAGTTCCGGTTCGAGCGATGGGTCGGACGCCACCTCGCCAATCCGGCTGTGGCCGCGCTCAATCGACTCGGGATCGGCACCCACCTGGCAACGGATCTGGAGACCGTCGGCCGCAGATCCGGTCTGGCTCGCACGGTTCCGGTGTCGGCCGCCTTCGACGCCGACGGCGCGTGGGTCATCAGTCAGCATGGCAAGCGCTCGGGATGGGGGATCAACATCTCGGCGAATCCGACGGTGCGCATCCGCCAGGGCCGTCAGTGGCGCACGGGGACTGCGCAGTTCGTCCCCGACGACGACGTGGCCGCACGGGTGCGTTCCTTCGCGACCCGCCCCCTGTTCGCCGGTCTGACCTCGGCCGGGTTCCGCGCGCTCCAGAGTGACCCGATCTCGGTGCGGATCACCTTCACCGACTGAACGTCCTCAGGCGCGCAGGGCCTCGACGACCTCGTCGTGGAGCAGCCCGTTGCTGGCCACCGCACTACCGCCGGCGGGTCCGGGTGTGCCGTCGAGCGCGGTGAAGCGTCCGCCCGCCTCGCGCACCAGGACGTCGAGGGGTGCCAGGTCCCACAGCGAGACCTCGGGTTCGGCGGTGACGTCGACCGCGCCCTCGGCGACGAGGCAGTAGTTGAAGAAGTCGCCGTAACCGCGCACGCGCCACACCCGGTCGGTGAGGTCGACGAACCGGTCCCGGATGCCGCGGTCGGCCCACCCGGACAGGCTCGAGAACGCCAGGCTCGCCGACCCGAGGTCGGCGACCCCGGACACCGACAGGCGACGCACGTCTTCGTCGTCGAACCGGGTATGGGCGCCGAGACCCGTTGCCGCCCACCACCGTCGGCGGAGGGCCGGCGCCGAGATCACGCCGACCGTCGGCACGCCGTCGATGAGAAGCGCGATCAGGGTGGCCCACACCGGGACGCCGCGCACGAAGTTCTTGGTGCCGTCGATGGGATCGACGACCCATTGCCGTCCGGACAGTGCGGCGTCGCCGCCGAACTCCTCGCCGAGAACGGTGTCGGTGGGCCGGCGCGCCGCGAGCCGTTCGCGGATCATCGTCTCGCAGGCGAGATCGGCGTCGGATACGGGTGTGAGGTCCGGCTTGTCGTCGACGCGGAGATCGACCGCCCCGAACCGGTCCATCGTCAGCGCGTCGGCGGAGTCGGCGAGTGAGAGTGCGAGTTCGACGTCGTCGCTGTACTTCGTCGGGCCGGGAGGGACGGACATGCCCGGTAGGGTAGCTGTCATGTTGCTGACCGTGACGTTCACCCTGTTGATCGCGGCACTCGTGGTGGTGCTGGTGGTTCAGTGGCAGCGCGGACGCAATCCGCAGCCGATGTCGGCGGCGAAGGCCTCCCAGTTCGTGCAGGGCACGTTCACCATCGTCGGGGTCTCCGACCGCGACGACGAGCCGACCCGGAGCGCCACCGACAAGAACGGCGACCGCTTCTGCACGATCTCCGGGACGATCGTCGGTCCCGAGACCAGCCCCACCGAGGTGTACGGGACGCTGGTGCTCGGGGCAGGGGACCCCTGGCCGCAGATCGGCGACGATCTGCCGGTTCTCTACAAGCCGAACAAGGCCGCGACGTCGTGGCGGTTCGGCGTCATGCCCGAGCCCGGCCCCGACCCACTCTGATCCTCCCGGGCGCTCCCGCGCCGGACTGTCGGTACTCTGGATAACCGTGCATCCCGACGTGACCGCAGACCTCGAATCCCTCGACGCCACCTTGACCACCGTGGAGAAGGTGCTCGACCTCGAAGAGCTGCGCCGTCGCATCGACGAGCTCGAGATGCAGGCCTCGGACCCGGACCTGTGGAACGACCAGGACCATGCCCAGAAGGTCACCAGCGAGCTGTCGCACGCGCAATCCGAACTCCGGAAGGTCTCCGAGCTGCGCCAGCGGCTCGAGGATCTCCCCGTGCTGTACGAGCTCGCCGATGCCGAAGAGGGTGACGACAAGGTCGCCGCCCTGGCCGACGCCGATGCCGAGCGCGAGAGCCTGCGGACCGACATCCAGGCGATGGAGGTCAAGACGATGCTCGCCGGCGAGTACGACTCGCGCGACGCGGTCGTCAACATCCGCTCGGGTGCCGGCGGCGTCGACGCCGCGGACTGGGCTCAGATGCTGATGCGCATGTACATCCGGTGGGCCGAGCAGAAGGGGTACGGGGTCGAGGTCTACGACACGTCCTACGCCGAGGAGGCGGGCCTCAAGAGCGCGACCTTCGCGGTGAAGGCCCCGTACATGTACGGCACCCTCTCCGTCGAGCAGGGCACCCATCGACTCGTGCGCATCAGTCCGTTCGACAACCAGAGCCGGCGCCAGACGTCGTTCGCCGAGGTCGAGGTGCTGCCGGTGGTCGAGACGACCGACCACATCGACGTCGACGAGAACGACATCAAGGTCGACGTGTACCGGTCCTCCGGCCCCGGCGGGCAGTCGGTCAACACGACCGACTCCGCGGTCCGCCTCACACACATCCCGACCGGGATCGTCGTGACGTGTCAGAACGAGAAGAGCCAGCTGCAGAACAAGGCGTCGGCGATGCGCGTCCTGCAGGCCAAACTCCTCGACCGCAAGCGGCAAGAGGAACGCGCCGAACTCGATGCCCTGAAGGGGGACGGTGGCTCGAGCTGGGGCAACCAGATGCGGTCGTACGTGCTGCACCCGTACCAGATGGTGAAGGACCTGCGGACGGGCGTCGAGGACAACAACCCCACATCCGTGCTCGACGGCGAGCTGGACAAGTTCATCGAGGCCGGGATCCGCTGGCGGATGGCGACCACCGAAGCGTGATCACCTCAGCCGCCGACCTCGTGCTGGCCGCTGCGCCGACCCCGACCGAAGTTCTGCTCGGCCGGGTCTACGTCTGGTTGGCGACGAGCGGACTCGAGATCGTCATCTGGATCCTGGGTGCCGTGCTCCTGGCCCGGCTGATCCGCTGGGGTGCCGACAAATACGCCTCGCGCGTGGACTCGCGGTTCTCGACCAGCGATCTCATCGTGCAGACCGAAGATGCGAAGCACCGACGGGCCCTGGTCGACGTCGTCGCCTGGACGCTGATCGTGGTGATCGCGATCATCGTGATCATCCACGCACTGTCGGTGTTCGGCATCCCACTCAGCGGGTTGACCGGACCCACCGCGGTGATCGGCGCCGCACTCGGTTTCGGCGCGCAGCGCATCGTGCAGGACATCCTGGCCGGATTCTTCGTCGTGGCCGAGAAGCAGTACGGCTACGGCGACGTGGTCAACCTGACGGTGACCGGTAACGCGCCGGCCGAGGGCACCGTGGAGGACGTCACGCTCCGGGTGACCAAGCTGCGTACCGCCGAGGGAGAGGTCATCACCGTTCCCAACGGTCAGATCGTCAAGGCGACCAACCTGTCCAAGGATTGGGCACGCGCGGTCGTGGACGTCCCGGTCCCGTCCGAGGCCGACATCGGGATGGTCAACGAGACGCTCGATCGGGTCGGCCGGGAGTTCTACGCGCAGCCCCGGTGGCACGACCTCCTGCTCGACGCGCCGTCGTCGCTCGGAGTCATCAGCCTCGAGCTCGACGCGATCACCGTGCGCATGGTGACGCGCACCCTGCCGGGCAAACAGTTCGAGGTCGGGCGCGCGCTGCGTGTGCACATCATCCGGGCGCTGGCTCGGGAGGGGATCAACGTCCCCGCACGTGAGGTGCGGTCCGCGGGAGGTCCGCCGGCGACGCACGCCGACCAGGGCAACCGGGACGGGGGAGACTGATGGCCGACTCGAACATCCCAGGTGACACCCCGGGCCGCGACGGGCCCCACGAGGACCGAACCGCCCGACCCATCCCCGGCGCGGACGACCCCACCCAGATCATCCCGACGCAGGGCATCCCCCCGCAGGATCCGCCCTCGCAGGAGTCGCCGTCCGGCTCCGACCGCAGACGGCGCATCGACTGGGGTCACATCGCGCGTACGCGGATCCGGACCAGCACAGCGATCCTCGTCGCCGTGTTCCTGGCGTGCTGTGTGCTGTACGGGTACACCTCGCAGCGCTACGGCGTCGTGGCGCCGGCGCCCGCGCGGCCCGCGCCGACGTCATCGCAGACGGTCGAACCGACCTACGAGCCGCCGCCGTCCACGACGTCGTCGACGAGGAGCACCACCACCGAATCGTCGACGACCGACACCACCGGCGGTGTCGACGGCACGGACGGCACGTCGACGGACGGGACGCGGTCGCAGACGCCGAGCACCAGCCGCGAGACCATCCCCGGGCTGCCGAACATCCCTCTCCCGAATTTCGGCGGGCAGACCCCGACCACCACGGTCCCGACACGCTGACCCGGCCGGAAAACGGCTGGTCAGGCGGGTGGATGCAACGGGGTGTCGCGCCTGAACGCACTCTCAGGAGTCGTCGTTACACTGGCACATCGTGATCAAGCTGGAGAACGTCACGATGCAGTACAAGGCGTCCAGTCGACCCGCTCTGAAAGATCTGAGCCTCGAGGTCGACAAGGGGGAGTTCGCGTTTCTGATCGGTCCGTCGGGGTCGGGCAAGTCGACGTTCTTCCGACTCCTCCTCAAGGAGGACCGGCCGACGAGCGGCGAGGTCTACCTCGGCGAGTTCCACGTGAACAAACTGCGGGCAGGGTCCGTGCCGAAGCTGCGCCAGTCCATCGGATGTGTGTTCCAGGACTTCCGACTGCTTCAGAAGAAGACGGTGGCGGAGAACGTCGCCTTCGCCCTCGAAGTGATCGGACGACCGCGTTCCACCGTCCAGAAGGTGGTACCGGAAGTGCTCGAGTACGTCGGCCTCGAAGGCAAGCACGACCGCATGCCCAACGAACTGTCCGGTGGTGAGATGCAGCGCGTGGCGATCGCCCGCGCCATCGTGAACCGGCCGCTGGTGCTCTTGGCCGACGAGCCCACCGGCAACCTCGACCCCGAGACCAGTGAAGAGATCGTCGACGTGCTCGATCGCGTCAACCGCCGCGGCACCACGGTGGTGATGGCCACCCACGACCGTCACATCGTCGATGCGATGCGACGACGGGTTCTCGAGTTCGACAGCGGCCAACTCGTCCGCAACGACCCGCAGGGCGTGTACGGGATCGGCTGACGCGCAGCCGGCCCCGACACACTTCCCCGAGACCCAAGGACTGTCTGAGCAGACATGCGAGCGAATTTCATCATCAGCGAAGTTCTCCACGGACTCCGCCGCAACGCGACCATGACCATCGCGATGATCATCACCACCGCGATCACACTGGGAATGTTCGGTGGTGGTCTGCTGGTGATCCAGATGGCGGACAAGAGCCAGCAGATCTTCCTCGACCGGGTGGAGATGGAGTTCTATCTCAATCCCGAGGTGACCGAGCGGGATCCGCAGTGCGAATCCGACCCGTGTGCCCAGCTGCGTCGGGGTCTCGAGAACGAGCCGGGCGTCACCTCGGTGACCTACCTGGACAAGGACGAGGCCTTCAAGCGCGCCAAGGAGATCTTCGCGAACAACCCCGACCTCGCCGAGAACATCGTGGAGGGCACGCTGCCGGCCTCCCTGCGTGTGCGGGTGTCCGACCCGAATCAGTTCGATGCGGTGCTCACCAAATACGCGGCCCGGAAGGATCTGGGAGTCGACGCCTTCAAGGACGACCGCAAACTGGTGCAGCGGATCTTCAGCGTGCTCGACGGCGTACGCAACGCGACGTTCGCGATCGCCTCGGTGCTGGCGATCGCCGCGATCCTGTTGATCATCAACACCGTTCAGGTCGCGGCCTTCACGAGACGGACCGAGGTCTCGATCATGCGCCTGGTGGGCGCCACCCGGTGGTACACACAGCTGCCGTTCCTGCTCGAGGCGGTGGTGTCGGCCTTCGTCGGCTCGGTGTTGGCCATCGGTGGCCTGCTGCTGGCCAAGAAGTTCTTCTTCGACAACGCGTTACGCGAGTTGTACGGGGTCAGCTTCTTCGCGCGGATCGAGCTGACCGACGTGCTGTTCGTCGCCCCGTGGCTCGTGCTCGGCGGAATTGTGTTGGCCGGCGCGACCGCGTATGTCACGCTTCGTGTCTATGTCCGGGAATGATCCGTCGGTCTCGACGGTTCGGAACGTCGGTGATCTGCAACGCAGCGGTCACCATCAGAGCGAGGAGGTGAGTGCATGCCGAAGGAAAAGGGACGCAATGTGATCGCGTCCAATCGCAAGGCGAGGCACAACTACGCCATCCTCGACGTCTTCGAGGCCGGGATCGTGCTCGTGGGCACCGAGGTGAAGAGTCTCCGGGCAGGCAAGGCGTCGCTGGTCGACGCGTTCGCGACGATCGACGACGGCGAGGTGTGGCTTCATGCCCTGCACATCGCCGAGTACGGCAACGGCTCCTGGACCAATCACTCCGTGCGGCGCAAGCGCAAACTGCTGATGCACCGGCGCGAGATCGACAACCTCGTCGGCAAGATCCGCGACGGCAATCTCACGCTGGTGCCGCTGTCGATGTACTTCAACGACGGCAAGGTGAAGGTCGAGCTCGCCCTGGCCCGCGGTAAACAGGCCCACGACAAGCGCCAGGACATCGCCAAGCGCACCGCCCAACGCGAGGTCGAGCGTGAGGTCGGGCGTCGCGTGAAGGGGATGGGGTGAGTCAGGCGCCCGTGTCGGCCTGACCCTGTTGCTGCGTCGGCGCCCCGGGCGTCGTGTTCTGACCGTCCTGCTCGTCGGACTCGGGGTCGCCCTCACCGTCGCGGTTCTGCCTGCCCGGTAGGCCGCCCATCCCGGGCTGACCCATCTGGGGTCCATTCATCTGGGGTCCATTCATCTGTGGGCCGCCTCCCATTCCGGGCCCGTTGCCGCCCTGCTGCCAGACGGCGGCCGGTGCGGGACGCTCGGACGTCGTGTCACCGGTGATGTAACCGGCCCCGAAACCCAGCGCGCCCGCGACGATGGCCAGTCCGGCTGCGCCGGCGATCAGGGCCGAGCGCGCCGGCGCGGTTTTCGGTGCAACCGGGTGGGATTCGGCGGGCATGCCGTGGGCGGCGGAGCCGTTCGCGTCGAGGGAGTCATGGGGGTTCGCTCCCGGCGTCGGCGTCGGCGTCGGGCTGATCGGCGTGGTCGCGGCGTCGTCAGATGGGTCGGACGCCTGCGGGTTGGGGGAGGCGCGGTCGGGTTCGTGCTCGCCGGGGGTCGGGGAGGTCATGTCGGTCTCGCTCTCGTCGGTCGGCCGAGTCCGTCCTCGGCTCACGAGGTCTCCACGATCCCGGTGGCGCCTGGGCCGGGCCTGGCGGGCAGCTGTGAATGAGCTGGCAGCTCGACGACTCCGCCATTGCGCGGGTTGTCGTCGTCACGCGGCGCGATCGACGCTGGTCCACTCCGTCCGGTGCATGGTCGACACGTCGGCTCTGGGGCGGTACGTGCGCTCGTAGCGCTCGATGTCGGTTCGCCGGAGGAGCGGTGTCAGTGGATCAGCGGACACGATGTCGCCGCCGGAGATCCGCGACCGGCGGCTGAGCTCTGATTGATGCCGGAAGCACGCGACAGACGTGATCAGGAAGACAGCCATGGCGGCGCCGAACGGCCATGCGGGCGCGGCGATGCCGCCGGCCAGTGCCATCACGAACAACCCGAGGAACAGAAATCCGAGAAGCAGGATCAGATATCCGGTGAAAGCCACGGATGTCGATCGAGGTGTGTCGTGCATGAAGGAGTCCTTTCGCTGAGTGGTCCCGACCCGGATCGCTACAGCGACTGTATCGCTACGCTACGTGTAGCGTTTCGTGGCGCGGTAGTATTCCTGCCGACGGTCGAAACCGGAATCGGCGGGAAAACGTGAGGTGACCACGACGTGGCAGGCGGCAGCGGCCCGAAGATCGTCCGTTCGACCCTGGAGTTGCTCCGGACCCGCGGACCGGCCGGGGTCACGATCGAGAGCGTGGCAGCCCATTCCGGGGTGGCGCGTACGACGATCTATCGCCGCTACCGCAACCGGAACGAGATGCTCGGCGCAGCTCTGCTCGACGTCGCTGTCGTCGAGCCGCCTGATGCGGACCTTCCCGCGGAGGCCCGGCTGCGCTGGGTGGTGACCCACGCGGCGTCGATGGTGCTCGACGGAATCGGTTTCGGCGGCATGGCGGCCCTGCTGACCGATTCCGATCCCGAGTTCGGCGTGCTCTTCCGACAGGTCCTCGCGCGCCACCGCGCCGAACTCCGAGAGGTACTCGACGCGGGTAAACGGCGCGGTCAATTCGCGGCGACGATGGAGCCGGAGATGCTGGTCGACGGCATCGTCGGGGCGCTCGTCGCCGAACGCGCCCGCACCGGAGGTGTCGCCGGTGACTGGGAGGACCGAGTCGTCACCGCGTTCGCGCCCATGGTCTTCGCCGCCGAGAGTGACCCCCGCCGGAGGTCTCGGGGGAAACGGGAATGAACTCTGCGGAACGAGTTGTTAGACTGAAGTGCTCGCTGACTCCGGTCGGCGGGTCCTACTCGGGGCTGATCGGTTTCGACTTCGTGCGTCGAGATAGGGGAAGCGTGTCGGTGCAGGCTGGAGACCACCGTGAGCGTCGCAGCAACCAATTAAGCGCCGATTCCAATCAGCGCGACTACGCCCTCGCTGCCTGAGTAGCGACGGCTAGTCTGTCGGCCCGGGTTATGCTCCCAGACCCGGATGCCGGCATCATCCATGGGAGCTCACCGTCCTCGCCGGTCGCGGGTGAGGTCGGAACACCAAACAGCGACTGGGATCGTCATCTCGGCTTGTTCGCGTGACCGAGAGATCCAAGTAGAGACATAGCGGACTGCACACGGAGAAGCCCTAACAACACGACGGAGGACCCGGGTTCAATTCCCGGCAGCTCCACGAGAAAGCGCCCCACCTGTTCAGGTGGGGCGCTTTCGTCTGTCATGGGCTCGGGCCGATCAACCGGTAGTCAGCGCGTCGAGGGACGCACTCTCGCGGTGTTTGCGTCGTTTGGTGATGACCCCGTGGGTCGGACTGAACAGATACACACCGAAGAACGCGATGCCCTGGACGAGGACGACCATCCCGCCGGGCGAGGTGTCCTGGTAATAGGAGATGTACAGGCCGATGACCCCACAGATCGCCGAGATGGCCGGTGCGATGATCAGCATCCGGCCGAACCGGTCGGTGAGCAATCGGGCCGTCGCGCCCGGGATGATGAGCATCGCGACCACCAGCACGATGCCGACGACCTGCAGGGCTGTTACCGCGGTGAGGGCGAGCAGCGCCAGGAGGGCGGCGCCCAGTAGCCGCGGGCTGAGGCCGATCGCGAAGGCGTGCGTGCGGTCGAAGGCGTACAGAGTGAAGTCGCGCCGCTTGAGAAGGAGCAGGGTCGCCACGATCGCGCCCAGGATCGCGATCTGCACCAGATCCGACGTCGAGACACCCAGCAGATTGCCGAAGATGATGTGGTTCAGATCGGTCTGGCTCGGCGTTACCGAGATCAGCACCAGCCCGAATGCGAACAGGGTCGTGAAGACGATGCCGATGGCCGCATCCTCCTTGACCCGGCCGCCGTCGCGGACGGCGCCGATCAGTGCCACCGCGAGGAAGCCGAAGATCACCGCGCCGATGGCGAACGGGACGCCGACGATGTAGGCGAGGACCACGCCGGGCAAGACCGCGTGCGAGACGGCGTCGCCCATCAGCGACCAGCCGATCAGCACGAGCCAACACGACAGCAGCGCACACACGACCGAGGCGATCAGGGTCGCCCAGAGCGCACGCGTCATGAACGCGTAGGCGAACGGGTCGAGAAGGATGTCGACGATGGTCACGAGACCTCCTCGTGGTGTTCGGAGTCGAGGCGCCCGAACTCGCGGCGTTCGGAAGTCGGTCGGGCGAGTGGATCGAGGCCGAACGCGCGGACGAGGTTGTCGGTGGTGATCACCTCGGTCGGCGCGCCCTGGGCGATCACCCGGCGCATCAGCAGGATCGCCTCGTCGGCCAGCTCGGGTAGGACCTGCAGGTCGTGGGTGGACACCAGGATCGTCGTCCCGGCGTCGGCGAGCTCGCGCAGCAGCGCGGTGATGGTGGCCTCGGTGCGTTTGTCGACGCCGGCGAACGGCTCGTCGAGCAACAGGATCCCGGCTTCCTGCGCGATGCCGCGCGCCACGAAGGCCCGCTTGCGCTGCCCGCCCGACAACTGGCCGATCTGGCGGTCGGCGAAGTCGGTGAGCTCGACGCGTGCGAGCGCTTCGTCGACGGCGTCGTGGTCGGACCGTTTCGGGCGACGCGTGAATCCCAGATGGCCGTAGCGACCCGTCATCACGACGTCGCGGACCGAGACCGGGAAGGTCCAGTCGATGTCCTCGGACTGCGGCACGTAGCCGAGCGCGCCGGCTCGACGCGCCGCGGCCGGCGTCCGACCGCCGAGCCGGACCGTGCCGGTCGTCGGGGTCACCGACCCCACGATCGTCTTGAACAGCGTCGACTTGCCCGATCCGTTCATGCCCACAAGGCCGCACACCTGGCCGGCCGGTACTCGCACCGACGCGTGGTCGAGGGCGAGGATGTCGCCGTACCGCACGGTCACGTCCGTCACCTCGATGGCGGAACCGCTTGTCGCTGAGGCGTTCACGTGTTGCTCCCGGTCAGGCCCGACACGATGGTCGCGACGTCGTGGCGGATGAGGTCGAGGTAGGTGGGTACGGGGCCGTCGGCCTCGGAAAGCGAATCGACGTACAGGGTGCCGCCGAATCGGGCGTCGGTCGCGTTGACGACCTGCTTCATCGGGGCGTCGGAGACGGTGGATTCGCAGAACACGCCGGGGACACGGTTTGCCCGGACGAAGTCGATCGTGTCCGCGACCTGTTGCGGCGTCGCCTGCTGTTCGGCGTTGACCGGCCAGATGTAGCGCTCGGTGAGCCCGGCGTCGCGGGCGAGGTAGGAGAACGCGCCTTCGCAGGTGACGAGGGCCCGTTCGTTGGCAGGCAGTCCGGCCAGTGCGGAGGTGAGGCCGGTCTGCACCTGCTGAAGCTGCCTCTTGTAGGCGGCCGCATTGGATTTGAAGGTGGTGGCGCCGTCGGGATCGAGTTCCGTGAACGCCCGAACCATGTTGTCGACATAGATCTGCACGTTCACCGGACTCATCCACGCATGCGGATTCGGCTTGCCCGCGTATGCATCCGAAGCGATGTCGATCGGCTCGACACCCTCGCTGACGACGACGTGCCGGACGTCGAGGCCGTCGACGAACTGCGCGAACCAGGCTTCGAGGTTCAGACCGTTGTCGAGGATGAGCGAGGCCGTCGCGGCGCGCCGGATGTCGCCGGGGGTCGGCTCGTACCCGTGGATCTCGGCGCCCGGCTTGGTGATCGACTCCACCTCCAGGCGGTCGCCGGCGACCTCCGAGGCGATGTCGGCGAGCACGGTGAACGTCGTGAGCACGACCTTCTCGTCGGGGAGCCGGCTCGACAGCGTGCACCCCGCGACGATCGTGCAGACGGCGGCAAGGAGGGCCCCGACGGGGACGAACCGACGACGCGCGCGCTTGGGCATGCCGACACTATAGTTTCGGCTGCCCGAACTTTCTAGTTCGGGGCGTGCTCGCAGCTACCGCCGCCGTGCGAGCAGGTGGAACTCGGGAAAACGGTGGTCGTCGTCGGCGCGGCGCACCGTTCGCCATTCCTCGTCGAACCCGGCTCCGGCCAGGGCGGCGGACATGCGATCCGGGTGCCACCGCCAGGCGGGCGCCACGCGATGATCGAACTCGGTGACCTCGTCCGCCTCGGTGGTCTGTCCCGCGATCAGCACGACGCCGCCGGGCCTCATCCGAGCGGCCCAGCCGCGGAGGATGTCCGGGACGGATCCGGGCGGCACATGAATCAGGCTGAACCGCGCGACCACTGCGGCTATGTCGATTCCGTCGAGCTCTGGCGATCTCAGCCGTGCATCGTCGAGGACAAACCGAAGGTCGGCATGCGACGTTCTCGCGATCCGCACCATCTCCGTACTCGGATCGGCGCCGATGACATCGAGGCCCGCGGCCGCCACTTCCGCCGTCACCCCACCCGGCCCGCAGCCCACGTCCAGCACGGTTCCGGGGACGCCGCTCCCGCGGACATGGTCGACGAAGGCATCGATGACGTGACGCTGCAGTGTGTTGGAGAACGGTGACGGGAACGTCGTGGCGTACAGGTCGGCGAGTGCGTCGTATCCGGGCTGGAACCCGGTGTCGTCAGCTGAACTCATGCGATCCGGACGCCGCGCGGGAGTTTTCCGGCCGGAATCCGGAGACGACGTGCGGCGACGACGTAACCCAGCCCACCGAACACCAGATAGATCCCCAGGCCGACAACCCACGAGTGGCCCATCTCGGACGTCTCGTGGGCGGCCTCGCGGGCGATGTGTCCGGTGGGGGCGTGCTGGTCGACGTAACCGTAGGAGATGTCGGCGCACGTCCGTGGGCCGATGTACGGACCCGCCCGCACTGCCGACAGCGTCCGGGAGATCTCCTGAGCCGCCGTGCTGTCGGAGGATCTCATCGGGTTCTCCGGTGGCGAGGACACGGCGTCGGCCACGATGAAGAACGGGTTCGGGGCGAGGAGCCACCAGATGCGTTCGTGATGGTGGAACTCCTCGTCTCGGGTGACCTCCCGACACGTCCAGGTCGGCGTCGGGCTCGATGGGTCGGTCACCGTCGTCTCGGTGCGGACCACCGAATGCGTCTGTGCGACCGTCGGATACAGGAGGCCGAAGACCACCGGGAGGCCGAGGAGGAGGAAGAAGACGGCCGCTTGCGTCAACACCGCGGATCCCGCCGGGCGCGCCGTCACCGCGGAGAATCCGAGTCCGATTCCCGCGTAGCAGGCGAAGATCAGTGCCAGGACGATCGCGCCGAGCACGCCGCGCCAGATCGGTTGCGGCGCTTCGATCACGCCCCAGATCAGATACGGGGTGGCGACGGCGACCAAGGCCATCCCGGCCACCCAGCTCCCGATGAGCTTGCCGAGCGCCAGTTGCCAGTTGCCGATCGCGGTGTCCTGGACCACGGCCAGGGTTGCATCCTTGCGGTCGCCGTTGATCGTCGTCGCCGCCAGCGTCGGGGCCACGATGATCCCGAGCAGCAACAGGAATCCGACCAGGAGCCCGTACAGGTTCGACGCCCATCCGGTGTAGGTGCCGCCGAACACTGCCACGGCCAGGTACATCGATCCGAAGACCGCCAGCGAGATCACGACGAAGGCGACGATGAGCGTGGCCTTCCACCTCGTCGTCCGGAGCCGCTGGCGCAGTTCGAGTTCGACGATGACCCCGACCATGCGCCACCAGCCGGTGAATGACGTGCGCGACGATGGCGCGTCGGGTTGCGTGATCATCGGCGCTCCGGGTCGAGTGCGAGGTAGGCGTCTTCGATGCCGGTGGACACGGGAGTGAATTCGCTGACCGCGGCCCCGGAGGACACCAGTTGTGCGAGGTGCCGCGCGGCGTCGGACTCGTCGTCGAAACGGACGTCCCGCGCCTGCCCGGGAGGCTGCCCGACGAGTCTGATGCGCCATACCCCGCCGGCCGCGCCCTGCGGGGCGTGGGTCCGGCCCTCGGTCATCAGCACGACGTCGTCGACCATCTCCTCGAGCTCGGAGAGAATGTGCGACGACACGAGGATCGAGCATCCATCGTCGGCGAGGCGGCGTAACTGACTGCGCAAGTCCATCCGCGACCGCGGGTCCATGCCGGAGGCCGGCTCGTCGAGCAGGAGGATCCGGGGCCGATGCACCAGGGCGCGGGCGAAGCCGAGTCGCTGTTTCTGGCCGCGCGACAACTCGTGTGCCGGCCGCGTCGCGAGATCGGTCAGGTGGACCAGCTCGAGGAGTTCAGCGGCGCGTTGCCGGGCCTGGGTGGTGGGCATTCCGTAGAGCTTGCCGAACGTCGTCAGGATCTCGCGCGCCGTGAGACTCTCCCAGGTGCCGAAGATGTCCGGCATCCACCCGGTCAGCCGACGCATGTCGGTCGGCTGCACCGGGGCGTCGTCGACCGTGATCGAGCCGGTGTCGGGGGCGAGCAGGCCGGCGAGGAGCAGGAGCAGAGTCGTCTTGCCGGCCCCGTTGGGGCCGACGAGGCCGGTGATCCTGCCGGATCTGAGTTCGAGGCTCGCATCGACGACGGCGGTGTGCCGTCCGAAGGTGCGCGAGAGCCCGGTCGCGACCAGTGACATGCCTCGACCGTAGCCGAGTGTCAGATGACCCCGGCCTCCCGCAACGCCGCGACCTCGTCTTCGGACAACCCCAGCAACCCGCCGTAGACGGTCTCGTTGTCGCAACCGGGGGCCGGGGGACCGGCGTTGCGGATGCCGCCGGGGGTGTCGCTGAACTGCGGCACGACGCCGGGTCCGAGCACGGTGCGCTGGGCACGTTCGTCGTAGTGTTCGGCGATCATCCCGCGCTCCTTCAGGTGCGGGTCGGCGACCACCTCGGCGACGGTGTTCACCGGACCCACGACAACGCCTGCCGCGCCTAGGATCTCGGTCAACTTCTCCGGGGAGTGCTGTCGTGACCAGTCGCCGATGAGGGCGTCGAGTTCGTCCTGGTTGCGGCCACGGGCGGCGTGATCGGCGAATCGATCGTCGGTCGCGAGTTCGGGCTGTCCCATCGCTGCGCACAGTCTCGCGAAGACCGAGTCCTGGTTGGCGGCGATGATGACGTGGGTGCCCTCGCTGGTGGGGTAGAGGTTCGACGGCGCGATGCCGTCGAGGCGGGTGCCCGACGGCCCGCGCACGACGCCCCCGGCGTCGTAGTCCGCGATGGCCGATTCCTGTACCGCCACACAGGATTCGATGAGCGAGGTGTCCACGACCTGCCCCCTGCCGGTCACCGAACGCCGGACCAGCGCGGCGAGTGCGCCCTGCGCCGCGAACATCCCCGCCAGTGTGTCGCCCAGCGAGAGGGCGATCCGCGGCGGGAGTTGGCCTGGGTACCCGTTCAGATGACGCAGCCCGCTCGCGGCCTCGGCGACCGAGGCGTAACCGGCGCGGGTCGAGTCCGGGCCGGTCTGGCCGTAACCCGAGACACGCACCACGACGAGCCCCGGGTTGTGTGCGGACAGCACGTCCGGTCCGATGCCGAGCCGCTCCAGCGTTCCGGGACGGAAGTTCTCGACGACGACGTCGGCTCGCTCGGCGAGACCGAGGAACAGTTCGCGGCCGCGATCGGACCGCAGGTCGAGGGTGACCGCTTTCTTGTTGCGCCCGTGAACCGTCCAGTAGAAGCGGTGGCCGTCGACCTCGGCCTGGCCCCAGGTGCGGATCGGGTCGGGCTTGCCCGGCGCCTCGATCTTGATGACCTCGGCGCCCATGTCGCCCAGCAGTCGTGCGGCGTGGGGGCCCGCGATGAGCGTGCCCAACTCGAGCACGATGACGCCGTCGAGGGGGCCGGCGGGGCGTTCGCTCATCGGTCGCGAGGTGTCGGTCATCAGGACAGTGTGGCCGGTCACCCGGCGCTCGCCAAGCTCCGACATCGACGCAGCGAGGATCGCGTTGGGAGTTGCACGGCGGTGACCGGGCCCGACCGCACATGGATCGATTGGAACAATTACGCCCCGCCGTGTCATTGACGACGAATCCCGGCTAGGGTGTGTGTCGTCCAACACACAGGGGAGGCTGGAAAACATGGTTGATCACGCATCGGGAACGGGACTCCTGCCGGACATCCGGTTGGCCGACATGATGTCGGGAGTCGCGTCGCTGCGTGGTGATGCCGGCACGATCCTGCGCACCTTGCCGCAGATGCTGCCCAAGCCGCCGACGACCAAGATGTCGATCGGCAAGCGCTTCCAGCAGAGCGTCGACAAGTACCCCGACCGGGATTTTCTCCGGTTCGAGGGCACCTCGATCACCTATCGCGATGCCAACGCGCGGGCGAACCGGCTCGCCGACTTCCTGATTCGGGAGGGCGTCGGTCGCGGGGACGTCGTCGCCGTGCTGTCGCGCAACCACCCCGACGTGGTCATCACCATGCTCGCCATCGTCAAGACGGGTGCGATCTGCGGCATGCTGAACTACAACCAGCGGGGCACTGTTCTCGAACACAGCCTCGGTCTGATCGAGCCGAAAGTCGTTCTCTATGAGCGCGATCTGCTGGCGGCGCTCGAGTCGGTGCCCGCCGGGTGCCGCCCGGCGAAGGAGTTCACCTTCGACGAGCTCGCCACCCTGACCGCGCGTTGCTCGCCCCTCGACCTGGCGGTCACCGAGTCGATCGAGGTCGGATCGACCGCCATCTACATCTTCACGTCCGGCACCACCGGATATCCCAAGGCGAGCAAGATGAGTCACTATCGCTGGCTGGTGGCCATGAACGGCATCGGTGGTCTGGGAATCCGGCTGCGCGGCGACGACGTCATGTACACGGCGCTGCCCTTCTATCACAACAACGGACTCACGATCTCGGTGTCGTCGGTCCTCGCGTCGGGCGCGTGCCTGGCCATCGGCAAGCAGTTCTCGGCGTCGAAGTTCATCGACGAGGTCATCGAGAACGACGCCACCGCGTTCGCCTACATCGGTGAGCTGTGCCGCTATCTGCTTGCGCAGCCGCCGAAGCCGACCGATCGTGCGCACCGCCTGCGCCTCGCCGTCGGCAACGGTCTGCGCCCGGACATCTGGGATGCGTTCACCGAACGCTTCGGAATCGACCGCATCGTCGAGTTGTACGCGGCGAGCGAGGCGAACATCGGATTCATCAATGTCTTCGGCTTGTCCAAGACGGCCGGGTTCTCGCCGTTGCCGTACACGATCGTCGAATACGACGAGGAGACCGGAGAGCCGCTGCGCGGTCCCGACGGCCGGGTGAAGCCGGTCGGCCGTGGCGGAACCGGTTTGCTTCTGGCGCAGATCAACTCGCGAGTTCCCTTCGACGGCTACACCGATCCGAAGGCGACCGAGCGGAAGATCGTCCGCGACGCGAAGCGTAAGGGCGACAAGTGGTTCAACAGCGGAGACGTCGTGCGCGATCAGGGTTTCTCGCACATCGGTTTCGTCGACCGCATCGGCGACACCTTCCGGTGGAAGGGTGAGAACGTGGCCACCACCGAGGTCGAGGCCGTGCTCGACGCCCACCCGGCCGTCGAGGAGGCAGTCGTGTTCGGTGTGCCGATCCCGGGGGTCGACGGCAAGGCCGGCATGGCCGCCATCAGCTTGCAGGACGGGGAGTCGTTCGACGCGGACGGGCTGGCGCGGCACGTTCGCACCGGACTGCCGGCCTACGCATTGCCGCTGTTCGTGCGGATCGTCCCGCAACTCGAGCACACGTCGACGTTCAAGAACATGCGCACCGAGCTGCGCAAGCAGGGGTACGCCGAGACCGGTGACGACCCGCTGTACGTGTTGGCGGGGGAGAAGTACGTCGAGTTCTACCCCGAATTCGTCGACGAACTGGCCGGGGCGCGTCGGAAGGGCTGACGCGTCAGGCGGGTCGTAGCGCGGACAACCGTTCACCGACGAAGTCGAGAGCGCTGCGCTGCCACAACCCGATGTGGTCGAGCATGGCGTGACCGCCGTCGGGGACCGGGATGAACTCGGCGTCGACCCCCTGTGTCGACAGCTCGTCGATGCCCTTGCGGGTCCGCTTCGCAAGGGTCCGGGTGTCGGCGTCGCCGTGTACCGCGACGACCCGCGCGCCGGGCTGGATGTGCCGCCAGTCGGCGAACTGCCACCAGGGCGCGAGTCCGAGGACACCGATGACCCGGCGGTCGGCGGCGAGGTGGGCGGCCACGCGCCCGCCCATGGAATGGCCGATCGCGACGACGGGGACACCGGGGTGTCGTCGACACATCTCGTCGAGTGCGGCGCGCGCGGGCAGCATGGGAGAGTTCTCGTCGCCGTTCCAGCCGTAGACGCGATAACCGACCTGGTGAACGCGCACGGACCGGCCGAAGCGAAGGCGCAGCGACCAGGTGAACGGGTACATGCGCAGCGCGGAGGGTTGCCAGGGACTGAACGGTTTGCGGCTGTTGTCCGTGCCGCCCGGGAGCACGAGCACGAGCAGGCCGGGGGAACGGCGTCCGGGTGACAACAGCCCCGGCAATCCCGAGATCAGCATGTGTGCGGGCCCCTCCGATGCGGTGACGACGATCGTCTCACCGTAGCGATTCGGTTTCCGCGACCGGACGGATCGGTTCGTCAACCGGGCGAACGGCGTGTGGAGTGGCAGAATCGCGGTCATGGCACATCCTCGCGCTGGTACCTTGGCCCTGCCCGAAGACCTCGTCGATGTGGACGCCCTGGTGCGTGCCTATTACGACAACACACCCGATCCGTCAGACCCGTTGCAGCAGGTGGTGTTCGGGACGTCGGGACACCGGGGGTCGAGCTTCGACAACGCCTTCAACGAAGCCCACATCCTCGCGACGACGCAGGCGATCGTCGACTACCGGCGTTCGGCCGGGATCTCCGGCCCGCTGTTCATCGGCTTCGACACCCACGCACTGTCGGTGCCTGCCTGGCGCACGGCGCTCGAGGTGCTCGCGGCGAACGAGGTGACCGTCTACACCGCCGAGAGCGACTCCTTCACGCCGACGCCCGCGGTCAGTCGCGCCATCCTCACGTTCAATCGCGACAACCCCGGGGTGCTGTCCGACGGCATCGTCGTGACACCGTCGCACAACCCGCCCCGCGACGGCGGGTTCAAATACAACCCACCGACCGGGGGCCCGGCAGACACCTCGATCACCTCCGTGGTGGCGGCGCGGGCGAACGAGCTGCTCGAGCAGAAGCTCGACGGCGTCGCGCGGATCCCGTTCGACCGCGCCCGCAGCGGTGACTACGTCCAGGACTACTCGTTCCTGCTCAACTACATCGACGGTCTCGGCGACGTGGTGGACATGAAGGCCATCCACGACGCGGGGATCCGCATCGGCGCGGACCCGCTGGGCGGCGCATCGGTCGGCTACTGGGCCCTGCTGGGGCTGCGATACAACCTCGACCATCTGACGGTCGTGAACCCGACCGTGGACCCGACGTTCTCGTTCATGACCCTCGACACCGACGGCAAGATCCGGATGGACTGTTCGTCGGCCAACGCGATGGCCTCGCTCATCTCCGCCCGCGACTCCTATGACATCGCGACCGGCAACGACGCCGACTCGGACCGCCACGGCATCGTCACGCCCGACGCCGGTCTGATGAACCCGAACCACTATCTCGCGGTCGCCATCGACTACCTGTTCACCCACCGTCCGCAGTGGTCGGAGTCGGCGGCCGTCGGGAAGACGCTCGTGTCGTCGTCGCTGATCGACCGGGTGGTCGCCGGGATCGGCCGCCCGCTGCTCGAGGTGCCGGTGGGCTTCAAGTGGTTCGTCGACGGCCTGCTGAACGGTCGCGTGGCCTTCGGCGGTGAGGAGAGCGCCGGCGCGTCGTTCCTGACGTTCGACGGCAGCCCGTGGTCGACGGACAAGGACGGCATCATCATGGCGCTGCTGGCGTCGGAGATCCTCGCGGTGACGGGCAAGACACCATCGCAGCGGTATGCCGAACTCGCCGAGGAGTACGGGACCACAGCGTATGCACGGATCGACGCCCCGGCCAGCAGGGAGCAGAAGGCCGTGCTGTCGAAGTTGTCGCCGGAGCAGGTGACGGCAACCGAACTCGCCGGCGAACCCATCTCGGCGATCATGACGACCGCCCCGGGAAACGGGGCTCCCATCGGTGGCCTGAAGGTGACGACGGAGAACGCCTGGTTCGCGGCACGCCCGTCGGGAACCGAGGACGTCTACAAGATCTATGCCGAATCCTTCAAGGGCGCCGACCATCTCGCGCAGGTGCAGCAGGAAGCCCAGCAGGTCGTCGACGCGGCGTTGGGGAGCTGACCGGCTCGGTCCGGTCTCGGGCGGTCACCGCCCGCGCCCATCCCTCAGACAATTTTCAGCGCGACGCCGTTATTGTCGGAATGTGAGCAAGAAGCGCAAGCCGGGAGCATCGGTGCCCCGCACCTCCAACTCGAAGTATCAGCCGAGCGCGCCGTCGAACACGATGACGTACGTGCTCGGCGGCGTGGCCATCCTCGTGATCGCGGGCCTCGTCATCGGCGGGATCTGGTGGAGCGGACGCGGTAAGGGCGAGACCGATCCGGCCGCGCTGGCGTCGAGTTCGACGATGATCGTGGGTCCGGAGACCGCGCCGCTGATCGACGTCTTCGAGGACCCCATGTGTCCGGTGTGCAAGGTCTTCGAGCAGCAGTCCGGGCCGGCGATCACCAAGGCCGTCACCGAGGGCAAGCTCCGCGTGCGCTACCACACGCTGCACTTCCTGGACTCGCGATCGGCGACCGGTGACTACAGCTCCCGTGCGGCCGGCGCGTTGGCCTGCGTGGCCGACGAGCAGAACACCGACCTGTTCCTGCGGTTCCACAGTGCGCTGTTCGCCGCGCAGCCGCCCGAGGACGGCACCGGGAACATCACGAGCCCGGAACTCGCACGCATGGCGACCGAACAGGGTGCGACCCCGGCGACCGCGACGTGCATCACCGACAACGCGAAGGTCGCCCAGGCAAAGGAGACCGCGCAGAAGTCGACCGACGAACTGTCGAAGGCGACGGGCGGCCAGGTCGGCACCCCGACCGTGCTGCACGACGGCGAGCCCGTCGACGGCGTCCTCGAGGGCAATGCCTGGCTCGACAGCATCCTGGGTGGTGGCAACTCCTAGAGGGGCAACTCCTGAGTCGCGGGACGCCGACCCGACACCAGTCGGGTCGGCGTCCTGGCGATTTGGCTGGTATCGCCGAGATGGTGTAACTTCGCCAGTGCCCTTGAACAGGGCGGAACAACAAAATACGGGGCTATGGCGCAGCTGGTAGCGCACCACACTGGCAGTGTGGGGGTCAGGGGTTCGAGTCCCCTTAGCTCCACCGAACGAAGCCCGTTCCGACTGATGTCGGGACGGGCTTTTCTCATCGGTTGCCACGACTCCAGGCTGGCTGTCGACCGTCCCCACCGCCGATCCCCGGCTCGTCCATCCTCAGTATTTGTACCGATGACAGTCGTCACCGCTCCGATGATGCTGTGTCCACCGACACACGGGTTCGGACGGAAGGAACGATCGTGGCAACGACCACCGGATACATCTGGAACACGCTCTACGGGTGGGCAGACACAGGCAGCGGCGGCATCTTCCCGCCCAGCGTCGACGCCCTGACCCAGCCCATCGCGCATCACGTCGCACACCCCGACACCAAGAGGCGGCTCCACGAGTTGATCAGCGCCTCCGGTCTGATCAACTCGCTGCGACAGCTCGAGCCGGCGCCCGCGACCCGCGAGGACGTCCTCCGAGTCCACGACGCCGCCCACTACGACCGCATCGTCACCGAGAGTGCCCTCCCGAAGGGCGGCGACGCCGGTGACGGGGTGTCGCCGTTCGGCAACGGTGGGCACCACATCGCGCTGCTCGCGGCCGGAGGCGCGATCGAGGCCGTTCGCGCGGTGGCCGACGGCACCGTGAGCAACGCCTACGCACTCATCAACCCGCCGGGGCACCACGCCGAGCGCGCCACCGGCCGTGGGTTCTGCATCTTCAACAACGGCGCGATCGCCGCAGCGCACGCGCTCGACGTGCTCGGGATGACACGCGTGGCGATCGTCGACTGGGATGTCCACCACGGCAACGGCGCCCAGGACATCTTCCGCGAGTCGTCGAACGTGTTGAACATCTCGGTGCACCAGGATCGCTGCTTCCCGTCCGACTCGGGGTTCCGCGACGAGCGGGGTTCCGGTGACGGGTTCGGCTACACCCTCAACGTCCCGCTGCCTCCCGGCGGTGGCAGTGGCGCATACGAATACGCCTTCGACGCGGTGGTCCTGCCCGCGCTGCGTGCCTACCGTCCCGAACTGATCATCGTCGCGAGCGGATTCGACGCATCGATGATGGACCCCCTGGCGCGGATGATGTTGCGTGCAGACGGATTCCGATCGCTGGCCCGGAAGATCATCGACGTGGCCGATGAGGTGGCCGACGGGAGACTCGTCTGCCTCCAGGAGGGTGGCTACAGCCCGTACTACGTTCCGTTCTGCGGGCTGGCGGTGGTCGAGGAGCTCGTCGGCGTCTCGACCGGTACAGCCGATGCGTTCGCACCGATCCTGGGCCCCATGGGCGGTGATGACCTGCTCGCCCATGAGCGCGAGGCGGTCGACGCGGCCGCGGAGCTGCTGGCGGATATCACGTAGGGAACGAGTCGCGGTAGATCCGTGCCAGCTCGGCGACGGGCGCTGTCGCGGGGCCGGGGACGACGGTTGCGGTCGCCGTCGCCCTGGCCGCCGCCTCGGTCCGTCGGTCCACCCCGAGCTTGCGTCGGATGTTGACCATGTGCGTGTGCACCGTCCGCGGACTCAGATTCAGTCCCGTGGCGATCGCGGCGTCGGTGCGTCCGACCACCAGCCCGCTGAGTACGCGCACCTCCTGTCGACTCAGGTGCCACACCTGCTCGGAGGTCACCGGCCAGGCCGTCACCCTGAGGTCGCCGAAGTCGCCGAGGCGCGAGAGCATCACCCGGTACCAGGTTCCCTGATGCCACCACAGGTGTCGGAGTTCGCCGACGCCGCAGGCGACGAAGTCGTCCACCACATGGACGAAAGCGGCTTCGGTGACGAACGGGACGTCCACCGGACCAGCGGACAGGGTCCGAGCGCCCCGGCGTAGGTAGACGGTGGACGGGGCCGGCACGGCCGAGCCCGCGTCGTCCGACGATGGTCGCCGAATGTTCTCCGACGCCTGGTCCGGTCGCAGGACCAGCGCCAGCAAACCCGACAGGTCGCGGGCCAACGCGCGTTGTGGCGCTGCGAATGCGTCGGGGCGTCGAGCAGAGAAGTGCGCGAGACCCACGTAATCGCCACCGTCGAACAACTCGACCGTCATCCCGTCTGCGAAGCCCTCGGCCCGCAGGTACTGCTCGAACAGCACGGTGCGGGTGAACTCGTCGCGGACCCGTCCACCGACGTCGCTGATCGAGAGAGGCAGGCCGTCTGAGGGGTTGAGTCGGTTCGTGAAGCCAACCTCATAATCACGAGGGAACAGGTGCTGCAAGGCCCAGGCCGAACCCGAGGAGTACCCCACCCGGGACACGATACGAGACCGAGCGCCCTCCGGCTGGTGGATGAGCAGCGCGGCGTCGAAGTGCACATGGCCTTGGAGCAGCCGTACTGCCCGCGTCAACTGACCTCGCGTCAGATCGGTTGCCGGATCGCCCATTTCGCCAGTGTAGTGACTCGACGCGGGCGCCGCGGGAAGTCGGTCACATCACGTCGGCGCGATCCGCGGCAACATTCCGACGTGACGGCGGGGACAGTGCTGCGGCGAGGTCGCGACGGTCAATCGCACCCGATGCCCACGGGCATGGGGAGTATCTCGACGCGGGCGAGACCGGAGGTGACGGCCGGGTCGGCGGCACTGATCGCCCGGACCGCGTCCTCGGAATCTGCGCGCACGACGCCCAGGCCCCAGTTCCCGGCCGGGTCGACCACCGGTCCGAAGATGACTGCGGTGCCGTCGGCGAGGAGACCCGACCAGTACGCGCTGTGTCGGCCCATGATGGCGGCCTCGTCGTCGGACATGTCCCCGGGACCGAAGGTGGGCCTGGGTGGGACGAGTTTGTACACGAAGTGGGACATGCGATGAGCCTCCTGTGATCAGGGGAGTGTGGATTCGATGGCGGCGACCGACGCCGCCAGAGCTGCGGCCCAGCCGCCGGAGTACGCGCCGGAGCTGTAACCGCCTGGGGCGGCGCAGTCTTCGCGCAACTGGTCCTCGGTGAGATGCTCCCAGCCACGGTGCTCCACGGACACTCGCGTCAGTGTCGGACCGAGAGCGGTGAACGCCAGCTCGACCTCGGTCGGCGCCGGGGTGTTCAGCCACGACATGACGAATCGATTCGGGGGCTCCCACACCGCGAGGCGGCCCCATTCGGCGGTGGTGCCGTCGTCCCAGGTCTCGTACACCCGCCCGCCGGTGTACTCGTCGATAGTCACGGTGCGGGCCCGGTCCCCACCGATCGACATCGGTTGTAGCGGCCACCAGACCCCGATCGTCCGGACGAACGTGGTGAAGACATGGTCGAGATCGCTGCGGACAGTGGTGGATCGGCGGATCGGTGGGCGGCGCAGCGGGAGAACGGAACCCTCGCCGGGGGACTCGCCGGTCGCGCGCTCACCCGGCACGGTTCACCTCGTCGTCGGTCAGCCAGCGTTCGGCCTCGACCAGCTGCCGCGCGACGTCGAGGGATGACGCCCACATGTCGTCGAGCAGGTCGCGCAGTCGGTCGATGCCCTCGGGTCGGGTGCGGTAGATGCGCCGCGTTCCCTCGCGCCGTTCGGCGAGCAATCCGGCGTCCTTCAACACCGTGAGGTGCTGGGAGATCGCGGTACGGCTGACATCGAAGCGTGCGGCGATGTCGCCCGCCGAAAGCTCTGCGCCGGAGACGAGTTCGAGGATGGCGCGGCGCCGGGGCTCGGCCATCGCGCGCAGGGCCTCGTCGACGCCCGGCACCTTGTCGGTCATGTCGGGAGTCCGATCGCTTTGCTGCCGATAACGGTCTGGTCGAGGGAGGTCTGCAGGTCATCGACGCGGGGGTCGTGAGAGGTGTTCTCGCAGAACACGACCGGTGCTCCCATGGTGACTCCTTGTGCAGATTCGTCTTTCACGACTAACGTTAGCGTTCGCTGACATATCTCCGCAAGGGATCGAGGAGATCCGGTAGCCGGCGGATCGCTGGTCACGGTGGGACGAGTCGACCGGACGTACAGTGACCGTGTCGCGAGCCGATCCCGCAGGAGAAGAGATGACGACGACAGCGCCCCCGGTGTGGCTGCTCCTTCCCGGAACCCCGATGTCACCCGCAGTCTGGGACGGCGTGCGGGCTGAACTGTCCGGGAACGGGCACGTGATCACCCCCGAGATGGTGCCTCCGCCTGGCTATAGAGGTTCCGGTCTGCAGCAACGGCTTGCCGAGGACGTCGCGGAGTCGGCCGCAGCCGAAGCTCCCTGGCATGTGGTGGGCCATTCCTTCGGTGGGCAGGTCGCACTCGAACTCGCGATCGCGCGGCCCGATCTCGTCTCGCGCCTCACCCTGTTGTGCACGCGGGACACGCCCTTCCCGGCATTCGACGCGGTGGCCGCCTCCGTCGAAGTGGGGTCCGTCGACGTCGACGGCACACTCGGACGCTGGTTCAGCGCAGACGAATTGCGCAACGACGGACCGGTCGTCCGCTACGCTCGCGAAGCGGTGGCCGCCGCGGACCACGCGTCCTGGGCGTCGGCGCTCCGCGCGATCGCCCACTTCGACTGTTCGCACCGCACGGCGTCGATCTCGTGCCCGGTGACCGTGCTCGCGGCCGAACACGACACGGTGTCCGACATCGCCTCCATGGAAGCCATGCATCGTCGAATCCCGGTTTCGGACTTCGTCGTTCGCGCCGGAGCCTGGCACATGAGCATCTTCGACGACCCGGTTGCGTTGGCGCAGATGCTCCTCGGCGAACGGAGGAAACTCTAGGCAGCGTCGGTGATGATCTGTCGCTGCGCCGTGAACATCTCGGCCAGGTTGTTGTTGACCTCGGGGTCCGCGGCGGGCGGGGTGTCGTCGACGGTGTTGTGCGTGACCGAGAACGACACGCCCCGCTCCTCGCCGATCACGATGATTCCCGCCAGGTTGAGCTGGAATGCACCGACCTCGTACGCGCCGGTCATCCGTACCGCCTTGTAGTCACTGTCTATCGGCAGCTCGACCTCTTCGAGCGTGAGCGCAACCGGGACATCACCGTCGTCGAGTGTCAGGTTGAACGACGAACAGGCGGAAACGATCTCGTCGAAGTCGTCGTAGCCGTTGTCGGCCGGCTTGGTGACATCCGCGCTGTAGTTGTCGAGTCCGAAGAGGATCTCGCTCGACGACGAGGTCTCGTTGAGCTCACGTTCGGCTCGTTCGCCGGTGGTCTGCTGCGAGTCGACCAGCGTTGCGCACTTCTCGTTGTCCACGGTGCTGCCGTCGTCGTCGGTGCTGCCCGTCTCGGTGGTGAAATCGCCCGTGATGTCCGGGAACTGGTCCTCGGGCAGGACGAGATCGAGCGCCGAGGCGGTCGGTGTCGATGGCTCGTCCTCGCCCCCGCTCAGGGTGAGGGCCAGTACCACCGCCACGACGACGATCACGATGAGGACGACTCCGCCGCCGCCGATGAACCACCATTTCTTGCCGCCGCCGGAAGACGGGGGCGGCGGCTGCTGACCGAAGGGTTGCTGGCCGTATGGCTGTTGACCGAACGGTTGTTGACCGAAAGGTTGGCCGTACGGCTGCTGTCCGAAAGGTTGTTGGCCGTATGGCTGTTGACCGTAGGGCTGCCCGCCCTGCGGCCCCTGGTTCGGCGGCTGACCCGGAGTCGCGTGCGGTCCACCGGGTTGGTGACCGCCGGCCGGCGGCCATCCGGGTTGCTGCGGCCCCTGCGGACCCATGGCGGTCGGCTGATTGGGGTCGTAGGGACTGCCCACGGTCGGCTCCTCATGGTCGGTGACCTCGGGAGATTACCGCGCGCGACGCTCGGCGAGATCGTCTTTCATGCGACCGAATGAGCGACGCGCGACCATCGGCCCGACCGGTCACCGGAGCGCGGGCGGCGGGTATTTCGGCTCGTACAAGGTGATCTGCCCGGCGCCGGGAACCTTGATCCCGACGGTCACGCCCCATCCCTCGTCGGTCGGAGCGCCGACGAATTCGGCGCCCCGCGCGGAGAGTTCGTGCATCGTCGACTCGAGGTCGTCGCACATGAACGACACATCGAACTTCTGATCGGTGCGGCCGTCGGTCCCTTCGTGCTCCCACTTGTCGGGGTGCGCGCCCAACTCGCTGGGGCCGGTCTGGAAGATCAGCCATCCGCCACCGGTGTCGACGTGCGGGAAGGCGAGGACGTCGCGAAAAAAGGCGCGGGCGGCCTCTGGGTCGTCGCAGTAGATCAGTGTGTGTACCGCGGTGATCATGGCGGCCAGAGTAGTCGGCCCACCGGCGGAACCGGCCGGAATGCCCCGCTCAGGGGCGCGGCACTCCGATGGGATTGGGGAAGGGGATCACGTTACGATCGACGAGCGCACGTGACAGCGACCGGAGGACCCGGACGGTCCAGTCGGAGTCGGGCAGGAAACGGACGCTCGAATTGGCGAGGTGGTCGGTGGTCGCCTCGACCTGTTCACGAAGGGCGGCGCCGCGGTCGGTCAGAGTTCCGTCGCCAGAGAGGATTCCGATGTCCTCGAGGGAGCGGCGTGCGCTGTCCCACTGGTGATCGGTCCAGCCGCGATTGTCCTGGATGAGCGTCCGGTCGACGTGCCCGCCGGCGATGTGGGTCATCGACGCCTGCAGTCCGGTCAGGCCGGCGGCGGTAGCGGCCACGACATGACCGTCGCCGCGGTGTTCACGGAGAACGGTGGTGGCCAACCACAATCGCCCCAGCATCGACGCCGGTCGGGCAACGGAACTCCACGCGGCGGCCAGAGCCCGCCCGTCGTGGGAGAGGGCGTCGACAGCACGTTCCAGATTGTCGGTGGCCCGGCGCAGGTCATCGGTCGATCCGGCCGACGCGTGCTCACCGAGGACTCGCTCGGCGGCGTCGAAACGAGCGTCGAGGGCATCCCGCGGAGTGATGCGAGTCCACACCTTGGGGATCGCTCGGGCGACCATCGCCGGGGCGAACCCGTAGAACAGCGCCGAGACCACTTCCGGCGGCGTCGCGCCGAGCGGGGCGGCGCGCCCGGCGAAGTAGCCGTTCCACCAGCCGGTCAGCCCGCTCTCGGCCATGACAGTCGCGAACAGCGGATCGAAGTAGCAGATCGCGTGGATCGGCTCGTAGGCCCGCCACAGGATCCGCTCGGGGTTCACGTCTGACCGTGTCATCGGTTGCGTCACCTTCCCTGCGACTGGCCGCACCCCAGATCTACCGGATTGTTCGGCCCGGCGTTTCGTCGGGCGGTGCTCGACGCGGATGACCATTCGACCGGGACGCGGCGGATCGGTCGGTGGTTCGGGAATTTCTCGTCCTCGTGAGCGTCCTCCGAGGGCAATATGCCCTTCGACCCTGCTGAGGTGGACGGAAATCGAGGCGCGGCGGGTCGTGGTGTGGGGGTGAGGACCCTTCGAGGCGCTCACCGGCCCGGCTCACCGATGCGCACGACCTGCGCCCAGTCGGGTGGCGCCGACCCACCGCCGGAATAGGTGCCACCGGCGTATGCGGCCACGGGTGAGGCGTTGAGCGGGGCATACGCGCGATACTCGCGAGCGAAGAGCCCGACGATGGTGCGGCAGGCGGGCCGGTGACTCGGCCACGGAGTGTGTCCGTCGGTCAGTGCGACGACAACGTCGGGTCGGGTACGCAGGGCGGCGTCGAACCCGGAACGCAGGTCGGTCCCGCCGCCGCCGTGTAGCGGGATGCTCTCCGCACGGCAGATGGGTTGTGCGACATGCGCCGCGGCGTCGCACGACACCACGGTGAGCAGATCGCGTCGGCCGCTGAGGGCACGTGCGATCGCGGCGACCTCGAGCAGCGCGCTGCCGAGTTCGGCGTCGCTGACCGATCCCGAGGTGTCGATCACGACACTCACCTTCGGCGGGGTCCGTCGAAGACTGGGCACGATCACACCGGGCAGCGCGACCGACCGCCTCGCCGGCCGCCCGAAGGTGTAGTCGTCGCCGACGCCGGAGGTCGACACCGCGGCCCGGATCGCGGCGCCCAACAGGGCCTGCCATGGCTGCGGCGGGTGCACGGCATCGTGCGCCCACCGCCGCCAACCGGCCGGGACATCGCCTGCGCGGTCGGAGATCGCCGTCGCGACCGCGAACCGGACGGCGTCGCGTTCCTGGCCGCTCAGACCATCGGCGCCCTCCGGCCCCCGTTCCCACTCGCGATGTCGGCCGTCGCCTCCGCTACCGCATTCGAGCCAGGCCATCGCCTCGGTCCGTGGACCCAGACTGAACCAGCGGAGGTAGTCCTCCATCAGCAATCCGGTGTCCAGGTCGAGTGCGGACGGGTGCACTGCGTCGTCGGGCGTGACAAGCCCGGACCCGTACACGTCGTCGTTGATCTCGAAGTCGGCGGCGATGTTCATCCGCAACCGTTCCGCCGGGCTGTCGAAGCCGTGATCCTCGGCGTACCGGTCGGACCGGGCGGCGTGATCCCGGAGGAGATGTGACACCTCGTGCACCAGGAGAGCGGCGATCTCTTCCTCGGGTCGGCTCGCGACGAACGCCGGCGACAGGTAGCAGCGCCAATAGCGGTCGACGCTCATGGTCGGGACGAGCGGCGACTCGATGAGGTGCAGGGCGTAGAGCGCGGTTGCCATGTACGGCCGTGCGCGCACCGCGTGCAGGCGAGCCGCGTAGATCTTGTCTGAGACCGACACCGATGGCGCCGGCCCCAATGCTTCGGTCACCGTCATCGCATCCGGTCCTGTCCTGGGCGCGCGGCGACCCGGTCGGCGGCCTCATCGGCCGCGCGGGACACCGACACCACCCCCGCCAGTCGGTCGATGGTGTCGGGGATCTGCCAGTCGTCCCGTCGTAGCGTCGCCAGGGTGGTCGCCGGAACCACCACGAGATCAGGTGCGCCGGTCTGGACCGCGACGGCCAGCACCTCCCATGCGGCGTCCCACCGGGTCCGATCGGGGCGACGCCGGACCGCGGCGACGACGGCGTCGAGTGTCGCCTGACGCAGGTCACCTCGCTCGGGGAGTTGCGCCGCTGACGGATCGGCGAGCAGCGTTTCGGGATCCGGCAGATCCATGTGATCGATACTCGCCAGCAATTCGAAGCCGGGCCCGTCGCCCACCGTGCCGCGGACCAACAGCGACAGGACGTCGGATGACGCCGAGGAGGCGGTGGCGAACGCGATCAGTCGCACCGTCGCGGCCCAACTTCGCGGCGAGGGCCAGGCGCCGCCCCGACGGGTTTGGCTCCCGGGGAGCTGGTGGACCAGCGCGGGACGCGCCGCCAGCAACGTGCACACGGCTCGACGCGCGAAATCGACTGCGCTGGGGAATTTCTCCGCGTCCAGGGTCGGCAGGTCCGTCGTGGGCCAGGTGCCGCCGAGGCCGCGGACCACGACGTCGTGATCGTGGGTCCAGTGCAGATGGACGAAACGGTTGGCGAGCGGTGCACTCAGCTCCCAGCCGTCCGCCGCCGACGACGGCGGGTTGGCGGCGGCGACGATCCGCACATCGGGAGGCAACTGCAGAGCGCCCACGCGTCTCTCGAGCACCAGTCGCAGGAGCGCCGCCTGTACTGCCGGAGGTGCCGTGGAGAGCTCGTCGAGGAAGAGCAATCCGCGGCCGACGTCGGCGAGACGAACGGCCCAGTCCGGTGGTGCCATGGGAACGCCCCGGGTGGCCGGGTCATCCCCGATGATGGGTAGCCCGGAGAAGTCCGAGGGCTCGTGAACGCTCGCGATCACCGTCGTGAGTGGCAGGTCCAGGGACTCGGCGAGTTGTGTCAGTGCCGCGGTCTTGCCGATCCCCGGTTCACCCCACAGCAGGACCGGGAGGTCGGCGGCCACCGCGAGCGTGAGCGCTTCGAGCTGGTCATGGGTCCGCTGTTCGGTGGTCGTCTCCTCGAGCATCGCGAGGAGCGAGGCGGCCCTGTCGAGTTCGGCCCTGCCGAGGTATGTCGAATGGGCCTCGGTGGCCGTGATGTCAGTGGCTGTGGTGACAGTGGGCATGGTGTGTGTGGACATGATTCACCTAGGGGTGGGAGAAGTGGGGGTGTTGTCGGCGTCAGAGTTGAGTTGCGTGTCGCGGACGGGCGCGCCGACGCCGACCGCGGTGGTGACGACGGCGGGGCCCGCCCGGAACCGGCTGCGGAACAGGATCTGTCGCCCCGGCTCGATACGCGTCGTAGATATCCTGTTGCGCGCGGGTGCGTTCGACCGCATCACGCAGCGGCTCGTTCCGCAGGGTCGCCTCCGGGCCGAGTAGTCGTTCCACGAGCGCCAGTGCGCCGTCGATGTCGCCGAAGTCGAGTCGTTCTCGTACTCCGGCGAGGCAATCGGGCCGCCGGTGGGCGCGGTCGATGGCCTGCAGGCAGGGCAGGGGCGTGCCCGTGAGTGAGGCCAGCATCTCCTCGCGGCGGATCTCGTCGCGGTCGTGATCGAGGGCCGAGAGAACTCCGTCGGCGATCCCGATGCGATGTAGCTCGCCCCGACATCGCACCGCATGAAAGCCGTTTCCGTTCAGCTCTTCTCGATCACGAGGTGCCGAGGTGCACTCGGGCGTGAGCGCGGCCGCCACCAGCGGGTGCAACCGATCGGGTGTGATCGCGCCGTGTCGGATCAGTTCGAGATCCGGAAGCGTCCTGGTCGCGGCGTCGGGAAGAACCGGCAGAGCCGTGATCCCTCCCGCAGGGGGGTCGACGACCCACCGGGTGGCGTCGAAATCGTCGATGTCGGTGTGCAGGAACAGTTCTCGACCGGATCCGAGCCGTATCCGCACGCACCCTGACCGACGGCCGTCGGCGCGGAGGACCAAGGCGGCTTCGGCTGCCCATCGATCGACGGCGCATCCGTCGGGCGGGTCACGCGGCGGGGGCGGGGTCGGCGGTGACGGTGATGAGGAAGCACCGCAACGCATTCGGAGTTCTCCTGTGCGGCGGACGTCCCACAGGTGACGATGCAGGTCGAGCCGGTATCTGCGGTCCGGCCGGGGGTGTGGGTGGGGGACGGGCGTCGACCCGTCCCACAGGGTCAGTGTCACTCGTTGTCCGGCGTCGGCCCACCGCGGTGCGGTCCGTGCCACGAGATATACCGAACCTGCTGTGCCGAAACGGTTTCCGGGATCGTGTCCATATCGGGCAAGCGCGATGGTGAGGCCGGGGCGCAGGTGTCCGGCGGGGCCCATCCGCGGCAGATGCCAACGCAGCAGGTCGGGCGCGAGATGGAGGAGGTCGTCCTGAAGGTGTTCGGCCAGGTCGGCGCCGCACCTTCGGCGAACGGCGTCCAGATCGATGTCGGCGTCGAAACCTGCTGCGGCGCAAGCGCCGATCCAGTCGGCGGCACGACGCGCAGCGGTGGCGGCGTCGATCATGGAGGGTGGTACCGCGAATTGACGGGCGCGGAGCCACGGGGAGAGGCGGGGAGGAATTCCAGTCGTGGGCGGGAGGCGCATCAGCACTCACCGCGCACGACGTGGACCCCCAATCTTTGTTCAGAGGAAGTCAACACCTGACGAAATATACCGTGTCGCAGTCCTCTTGGCCAGAGGGGTGGCTTCCGCGGCCTGTCCCGGATACCCGGACGGTCAATTCACGGCCTTGGCGACCAGTGTTGTGATGGTCTTCTCGGCGTCGGTGTCCAATGCACTGACCGCGAATGACGTGGGCCAGAAGCCGCCGTCGTCGAGGTTCGCGTTCTGGGTGAAGCCGAAGGTGGAGTAGCGTTCCTTGTCGTCCTGGCCGCTCCGGAAGAAGCACACCACTTTGCCCTCCAGCGCGTAGGCCGGTTGCCCGTACCAGAGTTTCGGCGCCAGGTCCGGCGCGGTCGCGGTCACGATCGCGTGGATGCGTTCGGCCAGCGCGCGATCGGCCGGCTCCATGTTCTCCAGTTTGGCGAGCAGATCGAGTTCCTCGGCCGCGCGCTTGTTGCCGCGTCCGCGGGCCTTCTCCTTCTTTAGTTCTGCCGCACGCTCCTTCATCGCGGCACGTTCCTGGTCGGAGAATCCTCCCGAGTCGCCCATTCGCATTCCTTTCGTGGTCAACGCCCCGGTGCCGAGGCGTTTCCCACGGTAGTGCGGGTCGGGCCGCAGAGCTTCTCGATTCCGAACCGATGGGGCAGGTGGGCGCGTTTCACACCCGGCCGCGCAGGATTGCGTTCCAGTAGAGGCGCGGCAGGACGTAACGGTCGAAGGCCCACGCGCTCCGACGCGGTTTGAGCGGGTCGATCACCGACGGCAACGACGACGTCAGTGTTCCGTCGCGGTCGAACTCGGCGGCGATCAGATGGTGGGCGTCGGTCGCGATCGGAGCGACCGTGTACCCGTCGTAGGCCGTCAGTTCCTCGCCGGCCCGCGCCGCGGCGAGATTGTCGACGAGCACCGCGATCTGTCGTCGCAGCCCGCCGCCGGACGGGTCGGTGGCGATCGCGGCACCGTCGCCGGCGCCCCAGACCGACGGGTGGGTCCGGTGTCGGAGGGTGTGCGGGTCGATGTCGACGAGTCCCCGGTCGCGGGTGCCGGACAGGCCCGAGTCGGTGACCAGGTCGGGTCCACGGAACGGCGGCACGAGGTGCAGCATGTCGTAGTGCACGTCCTGCGTGTCCGAGCCTGTCACCACGGTGACCCGGCGATCGACCGGGTGGAGCCGGACGGAGCTGTCGAGCAGGACGCGGACGCCGAGTTCGTCGAGGCACTCCGACAGACGGGCGTCGAGGCCGTCGACGCCGAGCAGATGCGGCCGGTCGACGGTCAGGGTGATGTCGAGGGATTCGAGTATTCCGGCCCGCCGCCACTGGGCGGCGGCGAGGAACAACGGTTTGAGCGTGGTGCCGGTGCAGCTGACCGGCGGACGCGGGACGGTGAACACGGCGCGTCCGCCCCGCGGCATCGAGGTCACCAGATCCCACGTCTGCTCGGCTCGGTCGAGATAGTTGCTGGCGACCGCCGGGTCGGCGATCGCGAGGTCGATCCCCGGCATCGCGTCGTGATCCGGCACGAGTCCGACGGCCAGGATGAGGTCTCGGTAGCCGATGTCGACGCCCGAGGCACAGCGGATCGTTCGCTTGCCCGCGTCGACGACGACAGCCGTGTCCCGCAGCCAGGTCACCCCGTCCGGCGTGACCGATCGCTGTGTGCGCTCGGCGTCACGAAGCGACGCCTGGCCGCCGCCGACATAGGACAGGAGCGGGCGGTAGGTGTGCACGGCCTGCGGTTCGATCACCGCGACGTCGGGAAAGCCCAGGCGCAGCAGGCGCGCCGCTGCGCTGAGGCCGGCATTCCCGCCGCCGATGACGACGACGTCGAAGTGTCGGGTCTCACGAGTTGAGGTCATGCGTGGGGATACCCGGCCGGGCTGTCGGGAAAACCGGGGGACACGGCCGTGCCGCCCGCCGGGTCCTCGTCGGCCGCGGCCAGGGTGCGACCATGGACCGATGACCGCCACGCTCGTCGCCAAGGACGTCGCCGGGGGATATGCCCACCGCGTCCTGTTCGATCACCTCGACATCACCGTGGCCCCCGGGGACGTGATCGGCGTGGTCGGTGCGAACGGAGCCGGGAAGACCACGCTCCTGCGGGTCCTCGCCGGTGACCTCGCTCCTCTGGAGGGCACGATCACCCGGGCGCCGTCCGACGCCTTCGTCGGTTGGCTGCCACAGGAGCACGAGCGACTTCCCGGGGAAGTCGTGCGCGCTTATGTGGCACGCCGTACCGGGTGCGCGGCGGCCACCGCGGCGATGGACGCCGCGGCCGACGCGCTGGCCGATCCTGGCACGGCGGCGTCGGCAGACCCGGTCGAGGTCTACGCGGCCGCGCTGGACCACTGGCTGGCCACCGGGGCGGCCGATCTCGACGAGCGACTGCCCGCCGTTCTCGCGGATCTCGGTCTCGGCGACGGCGTCATCGACCCGGATGCGACGCTGATGACGGATCTGTCCGGTGGCCAGGCCGCGCGGGTCGGGCTCGCCGCGCTGCTGTGTTCTCGGTTCGACATCGTGCTCCTCGACGAACCGACCAATGACCTCGACCTCGACGGTCTCGCGCGGCTGGAGGAGGTCGTGGCCGGGATGCGTGGCGGCGTCGTCCTCGTCAGTCACGATCGCGAGTTCCTCGCGCGCAGCGTCACCCGCGTGCTCGAACTCGACCTCGCGCAGCACACCAACACCGTGTACGGCGGTGGTTACGAGAGCTACCTCGAGGAACGTGCCGTCGCCCGGCGCCACCGCCGCGAGGAATACGAGGAGTTCGCGGCCAAGAAGGCCGATCTCGTCGCCCGGGCGCGGACGCAACGCGAATGGTCGAGTCAGGGCGTCCGCAACGCCATGCGCAAGGCGCCGGACAACGACAAGATCCGACGCCGCGCCGCAACGGAATCCAGCGAGAAGCAGGCGCAGAAGGTCCGGCAGATGGAGAGTCGGATCGCGCGGCTGGACGAGGTCGCCGAGCCGCGCAAGGAATGGGTGCTCGAGTTCACCATCGGCTCTGCCCCACGCTCCAGTTCGGTGGTCGCCACACTCAACGAAGCGGTTGTGCGGCAGGGTGATTTCGTGCTGGGGCCGGTGTCGTTGCAGGTGAATGCCGGCGAACGAATCGGCATCACCGGCCACAACGGTGCCGGCAAGACGACGCTGCTGCGACTGCTTCTCGGGCGGGTCGAACCCGATGAGGGAACGGCGCAACTCGGAGCCAACGTCGCGATCGGTGAGATCGACCAGGCGCGTGGCCAGTTCACCGGCACCCGGCCGCTCGCCGAACGATTCGAGGCCCTCGTGCCCGAATACTCCACCGCCGACGTGCGCACCCTGCTCGCCAAGTTCGGTCTGCGGGCCGATCACGTCGACCGGCCGGTCGGCGAGCTGTCACCGGGCGAGCGCACCCGGGCCGGACTGGCACTGCTCCAGGCGCGCGGCACCAATGTCCTCGTCCTCGACGAGCCGACCAACCACCTCGACCTGCCGGCCATCGAACAACTCGAGTCCGCGCTCGATTCCTACGACGGCGCAGTGCTTCTCGTGACCCACGATCGGCGCATGTTGGAGAACGTCCATGTCGACCGGCACTGGGACGTCGACGGCGGCCGGGTCAGCGAGCGCTGAGGTCCTCCCCGCCTCATCCCGCGAGCCGGGTGTCGACCCCGCGCACGTCCGCGGGCAGATCCTCCTCCGCGGTCCCGAGGCCGAGGTGCTCGCGCAGGGTCGTGCCCTCGTACTCTGTCCGGAACAGGCCGCGGCGCTGCAACTCCGGCACCACGTAGTCCACGAAGTCGTTGAAGGTGCCGGGGGTCTGGGCACTCGACACGATGAACCCGTCGGCCTCGCCACCGGAGAACGACTCCTCGATCTGGTCCGCGACGTCGGCGGCCGTGCCGACGAACTGCGGCAACAGGACTCCCTGCGCGTAGAGCTTGCCGATGTCGCGGAGGGTGAGGCTGTCCCGCTCGGAGAGGCGTCGGGCGACATCGAACAGCCCCTGTGTGCCGCTCACCTGAACGTCTTCGACGGGGGCGTCGAGATCGTAGGCGGAGAAGTCGTGGTCGGTGTGGACCGAGAGCGTGATCAGGCCCGAGATCGGGTCGGCGAGTTCGTTGTGGAAGGCCTGCTTCTCCCGGGCGATCGACTCGGTCTCGCCGATGAACGGGATGAAGGACGGAAAGATCTTGACGTGGTCGGGGTTACGGCCGAAGTTCACCGCGCGCGACTTCACGTCGTCGTAGTAGGCGCGGCGCCCCTCCGGGGTCGGATCGATCTCGAAGATCGCCTCCGCCCACCGCGCGGCGAAATCCTTGCCGGTGTTCGACGACCCCGCCTGGATGAGGACCGGTCGGTGTTGCGGTGACCGGGGCTGGTTGAGCGGGCCTCGGGTGCGGTAATGCGCGCCGTCGTGGTCGACGGTGTGGATCTTCGCCGGGTCCGCCCAGACGCCGGACTCCTTGTCGGCGGTCACGGCATCGGCGTCCCAGCTCGACCACAGTTTGATCGCCGTGCGGACGAACTCCTCGGCGCGCACATACCGCTCGTCGTGTCCGACGTGGTCGTCGAAGCCGAAGTTCTGCGCCTCGGCCTGCGACAGTGACGTCACGATGTTCCACGCGATGCGTCCCCGGGTGAGGTGGTCGAGGGACCCGAAGACGCGTGCGAGTTCGTAGGGGTGGAAGTAGGTGGTGGACTTGGTCACCGCTATTCCGAGCCGGGTGGTGACCGCGGCGATGCTCGCCGCCACCAGGCTCGGGTCGATCGTCGCGGCGGCCTGCGTGCCGCGTCGGAACGGTTCGGACTGATCGCCGCCGAATCGGACCGGGGCGGCGAGCAGGTCGGCGAAGAAGGCGAAATCGAACTTGCCGCGCTCGAGGATCCGCCCGACCCGGTGATAGTGGTCCGGCCCGAAATAGTCCGTCACCGAACCGGGATGACGCCACGCGGCGTGCGAGTGGGTGACGGGGGAGGCGATCAAGAATCCACCGAGATGGAGCTGACGGGTCACGGATGATGTCCTTCGGTCTGGGTCGCCGGAGCGAGTCGGGGAGGCGCCGCCACGGGCGGGGAGGTGATCGGGACAAGTCAAGGCGCGCCGAACGCCGAGGGCGAGGGTTGCGCCCGGGGTGATCGCAACAGACTCTTGACATACAACCGATTGGTTGTATGTTTGAGAGGTGACCGAGAACGCGGGCGAACCGACCGACGAGGACCGGGCGGACGCCCTGTTCCACGCGCTGTCGGATCGCACCCGTCGCGACATCCTGCGACGTGTGCTCGCCGGTGAACACTCGGTCTCGGTGCTGGCTGCGAAATACGACATGAGCTTCGCGGCAGTGCAGAAGCACGTCGCCGTCCTGGAGAAGGCCGGCCTGCTCACCAAGCGTCGTTCCGGGCGTGAGCAGCTGGCCAGTGGCGACGTCGCGGCAGTGCGTTCGGTGGCATCGATGCTCGCCGAGCTCGAACAGGTGTGGCGCGGTCGTATCGCCCGCATCGACGATCTGCTCTCACTTGAATCACCCTCACCCACAACCTCATCGGAGGAATGAACAATGCCTGTCATCGACGTGACGCCGGACCTCGACGCCCGCACCATCACCATCAATGCCGAATTCGCGGCGCCGATCGACCGCGTGTGGCAGATCTACGCCGACCCGCGCCAGCTCGAGAAGATCTGGGGCCCGCCGACCTACCCGGCCACCGTCGTCGACCACGACCTCCGCCCCGGCGGTCGGGTCACCTACTACATGACGAGTCCCGAGGGGGAGAAGTTCGGCGGCTACTGGAAGGTCGAGTCCGTCGACGAGCCCACCGGCTTCACCTTCCTCGACGGCTTCGCCGATGGGGACCTCAACCCGATCACCGACATGCCGGAGTCTCGGAACTCCTACGCGTTCACCGAGAAAGACGGCACGACGGTCGCCACTTACATCAGCACCTATGACTCGGCCGATGCATTGCAGAAGGTGCTCGACATGGGCGTCGTCGAAGGTGCGTCCTCGGCGATCAACCAGATCGACGAGTTCCTCGCGGCCTGAGGCTCACAGGTTCGAGTTGAGTGTCGGAAACCCCTCGGGTAGTTCGGCGGCCGGAGCGTCGGCGCCGGACCCCGAGGGCTCGACGTCGAGCCCGTGCGTGTAGGCGGCCATCGAGATCGACCCGGCGGCATGGCCGTTCACCAACAGGTCCAGGGGCGAGTCGCCGGCCAGTCCGGCGATGTAGAGCAACGGCAGGTAGTGGTCGGGAGTCGGCACGGACTTGTCGAAGTCGGGATGTCCGTCCAGGCTGAGGATGTCGGACGGGTTGTCCTGCAACACCTCTCGGGCGGCATCGTCGAATCGGTTGGCCCAGTCGAATCCGCTGTCGGACTTGGCGAAGTCGACCGCCCGCAGGTTGTGCACGATGTTGCCGCTGCCGATGATCAGCACACCCTGTTCTCGAAGCGGCGCGAGCCTGCGGCCCAGGTCGTAGTGGTGCTCGAAGTCCTTGAAGGCGTTGAGCGACAACTGCAGTACGGGTATCGTCGCGTCCGGGAACGTGTGGACGAGGACCGACCAGGTCCCGTGGTCGATGCCCCAACTGTCGACGTCGTGACCGCACCATGTGGGTTTGACGACATCGGCAACCATGTCGGCGACATCCGGATCTCCCGGGGCGGGGTACTCGACATCGAAGAGGTCCTGCGGGAAGCCGTAGAAGTCGTGGATGGTGCGCGGCCGCGGCATCGCGGTGACCGCGGTGGCGTTGGTGTACCAGTGCGCCGAGATCACCAGGATCGCGCGGGGTCTGGGCACCGATGCGCCCAGGGCGGCCCAGGCCTCGGTGTACCTGTTGCGTTCGAGTGCGTTCATCGGGTTGCCATGCCCGATGAACGCGGTCGGCATCGGCCTCGGCATCGAAACCGCCGCCGGGCCGGTCGCGTGTCCTGCTGTCATCGACGCCCTCCTCCGTCCGCCGCGCGGACGGGATCGACGCTACTCCGGGATCGCCGAAGTCGCCGACAGGAGTTCTGCGCTCGTGGAACAATCCCAGGATGCGAAAGCGCTGGTCGACGCTGGTTGTCGTGATCCTTGCGGTCGCGCTCGCCGCATGCGGTACCGACGGCGGCTCCGAACCCGCGACCTCCTCGGCCGCGTCGTCGAACCCACAGCAGGCGGCGCAGATCGAGCGGATCGTCCAAGAATTGATGGAGACCAAACACCTGAAGTCGGCGATCGTGCGTGTCACCGACGACGGGCAGGACGTGATCACCAAGGCGTTCGGCGAATCGCAGACCGGTGTCCCCGCGACCACGGACATGCACTTCCGCAACGGTTCCGTCGCCATCGCCTACGTCGCGGCCGTGCTCTTGCAACTCGCCGACGAGAAGACCGTCGGTCTCGACGACATCATCGCGAAATGGGTTCCCCAGATCCCCAACAGCGACCGGGTGACTCTGCGGCAACTGGCGACGATGACGTCCGGATACCAGGACTACGTGCTCGGCAACGACGCATTCGAGACCGAGGAGCTGACGAACCCGTTCAAGGCGTGGACGACCGAGGAGATGCTGTCCTACGCCGTGGACAAGCCGTTGCTCTACCAACCGGGAACCAACTGGAACTACGCACACACCAACTACGTGATCCTCGGGCTGGCTCTCGAGAAGATCACCGGCGAGTCGGTCGCCGATCTGCTCCGGCAGCGGATCTCCGAACCGCTCGACCTCGACAACACCGTCTCGGATCTGACAGCGGTGATCCCCGAACCCGCCCTGCACGCCTATTCGTCGGAGCGACGCGGGATTCTGAACCTTCCACCGACGACACCCTTCTACGAGGAGACCACCGGCTGGAACCCCTCGTGGAGCATCACCCACGGCGCCATCCAGACGTCGAACATCTACGACGTCGAGGCGACGGCACGGAAACTGTTCGCGGGTGAGACGTTGTCGTCGGAGTCATACGACACGATGGTCTCCACGAGCTTGCGCGGGGTGGCGCGCCCACTGGCCGGCTGCTCGACCTGCATGACGATGACCGACCGATACACCTACGGCATGGGTGTCGTCCGCACCGGCGACTGGGTCGTGCAGAACCCGCTGTTCAACGGGTACTCCGCGGTCGCGGGATATCTGCCGTCGGAGAAGATCGCCATCGCGGTGTCGGTGACCTATGACCCCGAGGCGTTCGGTCCCGACGGCTCCTACGACAACGGCGGCAACCCGATCTTCGCGCAGATCGGCGCGTTGATGGCACCCGACGCCGCGCCGCCGATCCCGCGGAACTGATCGGGCCGCGACCACCGGCGCTCGTGCCGCGAACAACGCCGCGGCGCGGTGCAATAGGGTGGCAAGCATGGTCGACCGCCTCCCCGACGACGATCTTCGGGTCGGAAACCCGGAACGCGAACGTGCCGTCACCCTGCTGAACGACGCCTTCTCCGCCGGTTACCTGGAGATCGCGGAGTTCGAGGACCGATCGGGCCTGGTGTATGCGGCAAAGACCCGCGCCGACCTGCGAGCCGTCTTGGCGAACCTGCCGAACGCCGGTCGCCTGTTCAACGACCCGAGTCCAGCCGCTGCCGCGACTCCGGCCGTCGCCGTGCCGCCGGCCGCACCCGTGCACCTGGCGGCCGAGTGGGACACGGTTCGACGCAAGGGGACCTGGCACGTCCCGCCGTCGACCCTCGTCACCGGCAGCATGGGCACCGTCGATCTGGATTTCACCCACGCGTCGTTCCCCGGGCCGTCGACGACGCTGCAGTTTCAGGTGTCCATCACCACGGTGAAGCTGCGGATCGGTCCCGATCACGAGATCCGATACGGCGACCTGCAACTGTCCGGATGGTCGAAGGTGAAGGACAAGGCCGGTGCGCCGACGCGTCCGGGCGGACCGGTGATCGAACTGACCGGTTCGGCGTCGGGGATGACCGGGATCACGATCAAGCGGAGCTGAGGTCACACGGGGCCGAACGCTCGCAGTACGCGAATGCCGGGGCCCGCGACCTACTTGTGCTCACGATGAACTCAACGGTGTCGCGAGTGTTTCCCGATTCGTAACGTTGCCGCACGTGGCCGACCGAACACTCAGTATCAGCGCGCCCGGCGTCCCGCGAGCAGCGAAGCCGGGTTCGCCGGATGACTCATCGGCGTCGGTCAAGGCAGCCAGATCCTCCCGGCTGCACACGATCCTGCGCGCCCTGTCGCCCGTCGCGGTCCTCGTGCTCTGGCAGGTGGGCAGCGCACTGGGGATCATCCCGCAGGACAAGCTGCCCGCACCGTCGCTGATCGCCGAAGCCGGCTGGGAAGTCCTCGGCAATGGGCAGCTCCTCGACGCCATCGCGGCGTCGGCGCAGCGGGTCGCGATCGGACTGACGATCGGCGTCGCGGTCGGGATCGGGCTCGGCCTGCTGGTCGGACTGAGCAAGTTCGCCGACTCGGCCATCGACCCGAACATGCAAGCGATCCGCGCACTTCCGCTGTTCGGTCTGATCCCGTTGTTCATCCTGTGGTTCGGCATCGGCGAGATGCCGAAAGTCCTGCTGGTGTCACTGGGCGCACTGTTCCCGCTCTATCTCAACACGTCGGCCGCGATTCGCCAGATCGACGGACGGTTGGTGGAAACCGCACGGGTCCTGGGCTTCTCGCGGCTGACCACCGTCCGGGACCTCATCATCCCCGGCGCGATGCCGCAGATCCTCGTCGGCCTCCGACAGGCCCTGGCCATCGCCTGGTTGAGCCTGATCGTCGCCGAGCAGATCGCGGCGACCTCCGGACTGGGGTACCTGATCAACAACGCTCGTGACTTCCTACGCACCGACATCATCTTCTTCGGCCTGATCGTCTACGCCGCACTGGGATTGATCACCGACGCCATCGTGCGGGCGTTGGAGCGCTACACGACGCGGTACCAGAACCGGTGACGGTCCCATCCCGAACATCCCGAGTCAAGGAGGCCCGATCATGACCGCCATCGCCACCCGAGATCTCGAGGTTCCGCTCGCCGAGAAGCCCGCCGGCCCGGTCGCCTACGCCGCCGAAGTCGAACACGCCAGCCTGAGCTACGGGGACAATCCCGTGCTGCGCGACGTCACGCTGCGAGTCGGCGCGCACGAGATCGTCGCGCTCATCGGACGCAGCGGCAGCGGGAAGTCGACGCTGCTGCGACTTCTCGCCGGCCTGTCGACCACCGAGGCGGGCACCGTGCGCACCGCAGGCCACCCGGCGGTGTCGTTCCAGGAACCGCGACTCTTTCCCTGGCGCACCGTGTTGCAGAACGTCGCCTTCGGCCTCGTGCGCGAGAAGGTCGGCAAGTCGCAGGCCAGGGAGCGGGCGCGCCACACTCTCGACGAGGTGGGTCTCAGCGACAAGACAGGTGCCTGGCCCGCGCAGCTCTCGGGCGGCCAGGCGCAACGGGTCTCACTCGCCCGTGCCCTCGTCGCACGTCCGCAGCTCGTGCTGCTCGACGAGCCGTTCGGTGCCCTCGATGCACTCACCCGACGCACGATGCACGAGTTGCTCATTCGTCTCTGGCGCGACAACGGTTTCGGCGCGCTGCTCGTCACCCACGACGTCGACGAGGCGCTGCGGCTCGCCGACCGCGTCGTCGTCCTCGCCGGCGGCACGATCGTCGAAGACCTCGCCGTGCCGCGCCCGCGGCATACCGGTGAACCCGACGATCCCGACTCCGAGATCCAGCGCCTGCGAGCCGAATTGCTGACCGCCCTCGGCGTTGCCGACACGACGCGCTGACCAGTCCACCCCTGAACCCGAAGGCACCCTCGATGACCAACGACCTTGCCCCCGTGCGCGCCGCCCGTCCCCGACGGCGCCGTGTGCTCGCCGCCGTGCTGGCCACCGCCGCCCTGACCATGGGCCTCGCAGGATGCGTCCAACGCGAGGACAACGCCGAATCGATCGCGAACGAGACGGTCGACGTCGCCTCGCTGCAGGACCTCACTCTTCGTGTCGGAGACCAGAAGGGCGGCACCGAAGCCCTGCTGCGTGCCTCGGGCGAGCTCGAGAAGCTCCCGTTCACCGTCGAATTCTCCACGTTCACCTCCGGCCCACCGCAGATCGAGGCCGCGACGGCGGGCAAGATCGACTTCGCCGTCACCGGGAACACGCCGCCCATCTTCGGCGCAGCGGCGAACGCGAAGGTCAAGATCGTCACCGGGTACGCGAACAACGCCAGCGGCGACGCGATCCTGATCCCGGGCAACTCGCCCCTGGCCTCGGTCGCCGACCTCAAGGGCAAGAAGGTCGCCGTGGCCAAGGGCAGCTCGGCGCATGGACATCTGTTGCTGCAACTGAACAAGGTCAACCTGACCCTCGGGCCCGGCAAGGACGTCGAACCGGTGTTCCTGCAGCCTGCGGATGCGTTGTCGGCGTTCACTTCCGGCAACGCGACGCGTGGGCGATCTGGGATCCGTACACCGCGATCGTGCAGCTCGAGAACACTCCGAAGACGCTCGTCACCGCCGAGGGCGTCTCCAATGGCTTCGGCTTCGGTATCGCCGGTGACGAGGCGCTCGCCGACCCGCGTCGCAACACCGCGATCCGGGAACTCGCGACCGGCATCGCGCGCGCCGCGAACTGGGCGAAGGCGAACCCGGATGCCTGGGCCGAGCAGTACTCCGCCGAGGTCGGGATCGATCCGCGGGCGGGCGAGGTCGCGCAGGGCCGCAGCCTGCGGCCTGCCATCGCACTCGACGACAGCGTCGTGGCGTCGCAGCAGAAACTCGCCGACGCCTTCGCCGACTCCGGTCAGCTGCAGGGACAGGTCGATTTCGCGTCGTTCGTCGACAACCGCTACGACGAATCGCTGGCACCGCTGTTCGGTACGCCTCAGTCCTAGACCCGCCCATCCATCCGCAGGAAGGGATCTTCGTGAGTCATTTCCACTGGTTTCTGCCGACCGCAGGCGACAGCCGCGGAATCGTCGGCGCCTCGCACGCATCAGCGACCAAACGGCATCCCCCGGGTTACCGGGCGCCGGAACTGCCTTACCTGATCGACGTCGCACGCACCGCCGACCGGCTCGGCTACGAGAGTGTCCTGACCCCGACCGGAACCTGGTGCGAGGACGCGTGGCTCACCACCGCCGCCGCGATCACGCACACCGAGCAACTCAAGTTCCTCGTGGCGTTCCGGCCCGGGCTGATCTCGCCGACCCTCGCGGCGCAGCAGACCGCGACGCTCCAACGGTTCTCGGGCGGCCGGGTTGCGGTCAACATCGTGACCGGGGGCGACGAGGTGGAGCAACGACGATTCGGTGACTGGGTCGACCACGATCGCCGCTATGCGCGCACCGACGAGTTCCTGCAGATCGTCGAGCGGCTCTGGACCGGGGAGACAGTCGATTTCGACGGTGAGTTCTATCAGATCGCCGGGGCGTTCCTGCCCGATCCGCCGGTGGTCAAGCCGCAGATCTTCTTCGGCGGCTCGTCGGACCCGGCGCTGACGGTCGCCGCGTCACGGGCCGAGGTCTATCTCACGTGGGGCGAACCGCCTGCGGTGGCGGGGGAGAAGATCGCGGAGGTGGCACGCCGCGCATCGGCCGTCGGCCGGTCGCTGGAATACGGTGTGCGACTTCACGTCATCGCGCGCGAGACCTCCGCGGAGGCGTGGCGGGTAGCCGACACCCTGCTGCAGGGGATCTCCGACGAGGAGATCGCGACGGCCTTCGCCCTGCATTCGGGCTCGGACTCGACCGGTCAGCGACGAATGGCCGAACTGCACGGCGGACGGCGCGACGCCCTCGAGATCCATCCCGGTCTGTGGGCGGGTGTCGGCCTCATCCGCGGAGGAGCCGGCACTGCACTCGTGGGTAGCTACGACGAGGTCGCGGCGCTGATCGGCGAGTACGAATCCGAAGGGTTCGCACACTTCATCCTGTCGGGCTATCCGCACATCGAAGAGGCGCACTGGTTCGCCGAAGGTGTGCTGCCGGTGATCCGGGATCGCGTCGGTGCCCTGAGCTGACGTCGCTCCGCTCCCGGCGCCCGTCGCACCTGGGCCCGCTCGTGCCACCATGTCATCCATGACACCGGCGGAGGCTCTGCTCGTCGACACGGCCTCGAGTGGTCCTGTGCTCGTTCTCGCGGAGTCCGGGGACTCCGCGACCTCGGTGACCGTGTCGCTGTTCTGGATCGCGCTCGTGGCGGTGATCTCACCGCTCCTGTCCCGGATGTCGCGCGGATATGTGCCCGACGCCGTGCTGCTGCTCGGATTCGGCATCCTCATCGGCCCGCATGCGCTCGACGTGGCCTCGCAGGACGGCATCGACGTGTTGAGCCAGCTGGGGCTTGGCATGCTCTTCCTGCTCGCCGGATACGAGCTCGACCCGAAGCTGCTGGGCGGCCGGACCGGCCGGATCGCGCAGATCTCCTGGCTGGTCAGTCTCTTGATTGCGCTGGCCGCCGTGACGCTGGTTGCGGTGACCCTGGCGCTGGGCCTCGGCGAGACAGGCTTCACCGCCCACGTCGCGGTGGCCATCGCCCTGTCGTCCACCGCTCTGGGAACGCTGCTGCCGATCCTCAAACAAGCCGGACTCGAACGGACCCGGTTGGGGCGGGCGGTGATGGCACACGGGGCTGTCGGGGAGTTGGGGCCGGTGGTGGCCATGTCGCTGTTGCTGACGAGCCGCAGCATCGGCGCGGCGGTGGTCGTACTCCTGCTGTTCGCGATCGCGGCGCTACTGATATCGGCTGCGCCACAGCGGATTCTGGCGCGCGTGCCGGGCATCGGCGCCGCCATTCGCGAGGCCGCCGGGGGCACAGTGCAGTTGCCCGTCCGAGTGGTCGTGCTGTTGCTGGTCTCGCTGATGACGGTGGCCTCCGTCTTCGACCTCGACGTCGTGTTGGGTGCCTTCGCCGCGGGACTCATCCTGCGTCGCCTCATCGGTCCGGAACACCCGCAGGTGGGCACGTCGCTGGAGGTCATCGGCTTCGGGATTCTGATCCCGATCTTCTTCGTCACCTCGGGGATGAACATCGATGTCTCGGCGGTGGCGTCGGAACCGGGCCTGTGGGTGGTGCTCATCCTCGCCATCGCGATCGCGCGGGGCGGACCCGTGTGGGCCGGCGCCGGGCGGCTCGACGACGGCTACTTCCACCGTAGGCCCAGTGAGCGGACCCAGTTGGCGTTCTTCGCGGCGACCGGCCTGCCGATCATCGTCGCGGTGACCCAGGTCGCCGTGTCGTCGGAGCTGATGTCCGATGAACTCGCGTCGATTCTCGTGGCTGCCGGAGCGACGACAGTGCTGCTGTTCCCGCTGATCGCCCGGCTCATCGGGCGAGCCACTCCGACAGCCGCTCCGACGACCACGTCGTGACGATCCGATCCGGGTCGATACCGTGTGCCGCGGCGCGGCGTGCGCCCAGGATCTTGAAGTCGAGCTGCCCGGGCGCGTGTGCGTCCGAGTCGATCGCGAACAGGCAGCCGGCGTCCCGCGCGATCTCGATCAACTCGTCGGGCGGGTCGACCCGTTCGGGACGGGAATTGATCTCGACGACGGTGTCGTTGGCGGCACACGCGTCGAACACGGCCTCGGCATCGAAGGTCGAGGGCGGTCGGTGGCCTCGACCGCTCAACACCCGGCGCCCCGTGCAGTGACCGAGGACGTGCACGCGTGGATCGGAGACCGCGGCGACCAACCGGGAGGTCATCGCGGCGTGCGCCATCCGCAGGTTGGAATGCACCGATGCGGTCACGACGTCGAGCCGCGAGATCATCTCGTCGGTCTGATCGAGCGCGCCGTCGTCGAGGATGTCGATCTCGATCCCACGGAAGAGGCGAAAACTGGTGGCGTGAGCGGAATTCCAGGCATCGATCGCCTCGATCTGGGAGGCGAGGCGTTCTGCGCTCAGCCCGTTCGCGATCGTGAGGCGGGGCGAATGGTCGGTGATGGCGAGCCAGTCGTGACCCGAGGCCTCTGCGGCGGCGGCCATCTCGTCGATCGGCGCCCCGCCGTCGCTCCAGTCGGTATGGGCGTGCAGGTCACCGACCACGGCCTCGACGAGACCGGCGGCGTCGTCGGGGGCGGTGGGCGGGTCCTCGCTCTGCAGCCGCGCCAGGTACCCAGGCAGCTCGCCGGCGGCGGCCTCGCTGATGACGGCCGCAGTGGTCTTGCCGATGCCCTTGATCGCGGTCAGGGTGCCGGCGGAGGCTCGCGCCTGCATCTCGGACGGATCGAGTCCGGCCGCTGCCTGTCCGGCGCGGCGGAAGGCCTCGACGCGGTAGGTGCTCTCGCGACGACGCTCGAGCAGCCACGAGATGCGTTCGAGTGCACCAACCGGGTCGACCGGGGCCGACAGCGGGGTGAAGGACCTCATCGTGAACAGTCCTCCCGACGCCGACTGCCCGGCTCGCGAAGTGCGGCCGGGCAGTGGGTCTCGTGTTCGGTGACGGTCAGGTCTGACCGGTCAGTGTGCGGCTTCGAAGGCCTCGATGATGCTCTGCGGGATACGACCGCGATCGCTGAGTTCGTAACCTTCTTTGATGGCCCATTCGCGGATCGCTTTGGTGGTCTCCTTGTTGCGGCCGCCCCCGGTCGCCGCCGAGGCCGTCGTCGCGCGCTTGGTCACACGACCGGTCTGACGGGAGATGTCGAGGTACTTCGACAGCGAATCGCGGAATTGCTGCGCATGCTTCGACGATGTGTCGAACTCATAGTTCTTTCCGTCGAGCGACCACCGGACGGTTTCGTACTGATCCAGTACCTTGCCGTCGAGATCGTCGATGACCTGAACGATTTCCTTTTTCGCCATGAAACGCTTGTCCCCTCGAATTGTGTCATCCGACCAAGACGGACGCGCGAGGCCTGAAACCTGCGTCCCCCCGTTTTGATCTATTCCAACTGTGCACAGCTTAGACTCAAACCATGAGCACTTGCTGAGAACCCCCGCCTAGACCATAAATCATTGAATAGCATTAGGGAAGTCGAGACACGGCCGATTGTTAACGGGTCGGCTCGGTGCTGGTGGTCGGACCCGGGTTACGCGGAGTGGCGGTCCGGTTCGATGTCGGTGTGGTCACGGTCGTGGAGTCCGCCCCAGCGGTCCGGCGGGACGATTCGTCCGATTCCTCGGGGGATACGCTCACCAGCGATTCAGGTGCCCGATCTGCTGCATAGATCGTTTGGTAACCGTTCGGTGTGATTGCGAATCCCGATTTAGATCTGGATTCGAGACAAAACATCCCCGCGGTCTCAACGAGGCAAGAAAAGCGGGATATAGAAATGGTCCGGCCGAAGTCGACAATCGAACTCCGATAGAGAACGGGATATCGATTGGCACATGCTCCGCGCTGCGGGCCGTCCGGTCCGAGGATGGCGAGATCCCGCTCCCAGTCGCAGGCCGCGGGGACGGACGAGGGAGGTCGCGCGGGGGAGTCGTCGCCCTGCTCGTCGTCGATCCGGCAGGCGAGCGTCGACGTGCCGTTGGTGCCGGTGGAGCAATTCACCGCGCGGTCCGGTGTCGAGAAATGGAAGCCGGACGAATCCTGCAGTGGTGAATCCTCGGTCACCGAGCCCTGATGGAAACGCGAATTGTCGACGCGTGGGGCCATGGCGATCACTCGCCCGATTGTCCACTCGGGCAGATTCTGCGCCGAGTCCTCTCCGGTTGTCGACGTCGTCGACGAGGACTCTGTCTCGGTCACCGTCGACAACTCGTCGGTGGGCGGAATGACGATTCGAGAGGGGCCCGACTCGGACGGCAATGAGCACCCGGCGAGGGCGGCCGAAACGGACAGCGTCCCGATTGCCGCGGTTGCGCAGATCACGCGCAGGAATCGGTGATCGCGAGACCCCGATGTGGATTCGGGGCGGGGTCGCCGATTTCCGTACCCTTGCACTGTGCCGACCCCCAAGATCGTTCTGTTCTACGTCTTCGTCCCGCTGCCCGATCCCGAGGCCATCCGGTTGTGGCAGCTGGCGGTGTGCGAGTCGCTCGGGGTCCGGGGCAGGATCATCGTGTCACGCCACGGGATCAACAGCACCGTCGGTGGCGACATCGCCGCGGTCAAACGCTACGTCAGGACGACCCGCGCGTACCCCGGGTTCGCCGGAGCGGACATCAAGTGGTCCGACGGCACCGGTCGGGACTTCCCGAAGCTGAGCGTGCGCGTCCGCCCGGAGATCGTGACCTTCGGGGTCCCCGACGAGATCGAGGTCGATGAGAACGGCGTGGTCGACACCGGGACCCGATTGACTCCGGAGCAGGTGCACGAGCTCGTGGACGCCCGCGGTGACGACGTGGTCTTCTTCGACGGTCGCAACGAGATCGAGGCGCAGGTCGGTCGGTTTGCCGGCGCGGTCACCACCAAGGCGCGCACCACCCGGGACTTCGTGCCGCTGATCGAGAGCGGTGCCTTCGATCACCTCAAGGACCGCCCGATCGTCACCTACTGCACGGGCGGGGTCCGCTGCGAGGTCCTCTCCACGGTCATGCGGCACCGTGGCTTCTCCGAGGTCTATCAACTCGACGGCGGAATCGTGCGATATGGCGAGCGCTACGGTGACGACGGGCTGTGGCAGGGGTCGCTGTACGTCTTCGACGACCGGATGGGCGTGCAGTTCTCCGACCGTGCTCAGGTGCTCGGCCGGTGTGTCGACTGTGGCCGTCCGACGAGCAACGTCGCGAACCATCCGGATCGGGACGGACGCGACCTCGCCGTCATCTGCCCGGACTGCCTGGGACCCGAAGCCCACGGATGAGCACCGTGAGGACTTCCGATCGTCGCGGTCCGGTCCCGGTCGTGGTGGTGGCCGGATATCTCGGCTCGGGCAAGACGACGCTGCTCAACCATCTGCTGCGGTCCGCCGGGGCCACCGGCACGCGCCTCGGCGTACTGGTCAACGATTTCGGCAAGGTCAACATCGACGCCTTGCTGGTCTCGGCGCAGGCCGACGGCACAGTGAGTCTCGGCAACGGGTGCATGTGCTGCACCGTCGACGCCGATGGCCTAGCCGACGCATTGACCTCGTTGGTCCGGCCGAGCGTGGGGATCGATGCCATCGTCATCGAGGCGAGCGGGATCGCCGAGCCCAAAGCGCTCATCCGGATGGTGACGTCGGTCGCCGACGCGCGACTCCGCTACGGCGGACTGGTGTACGTCGTCGACGCGGCACACATCGAAGCGGTGCGCCGCACGCACCCGGAGCTGGACGCGCACGTCTCGATCGCCGATCTCGTCCTCGTCAACAAGGTCGACCTGATCTCGGATGACACCCGACGCGCCGTCGAAGAGCTTGTCGCACAGCTCAATGCGACCGCCCCGCGGGTGGCGACCCGCAATGCGGCGATCGATCCGGAGCTGCTGTTCGACCTCGCCCGACGGGAGGTCGAACAGGCCGGCCCCGGCCAGTTGACCCTCGACGAGCTGTTGCTGGAGGAGGGTGGTCACGACCATCACGAGCACCTGCACGCGGCGTACGAGTCGGTGTCGTTCTCCAGCGACCGGCCGATGGACCCACGTCGCCTCGCCCGATTCCTCGAACGACCGCCGGATGGTTGTTTCCGGATCAAGGGAATCGTCCATTTCGATGTGCCGCGGCACCGACAGCGGTTCGTCGTACACGGTGTGGGCGGATTCGTCCGGGTGCTGCGCGAGCCGTGGGGAGACCGTCGCCCGGTCACCGAGCTGGTCACGATCGGGCGTGGGCTCGACGTGGCGGCCGTGCGTGCCGAACTCGACGCCGCGCTCGCCCGCCCGACGGATGCTGCAGATGAGAACGGCATCCTCGGGGTCTTACGGCACCTGGCGGACTGAACGTCGCCGACCGACCGCGCCACGCCGGACACGCCGATCGCGGAAGTCACATCTCCCTAACGAAATCCCGTTGTGCCAGGACGACCATTTCGGATCCCCGGGTTCATTTGTTTCACTGTTAAGTCTGTGACCAGTGTGACCAGTGGTACTCAACGGGAGGGAGTGAGGCAAGTGACCAGCGCACCCAGCGTGCGTCGCGGCCTCGACAGAACATGTTCCGACAGACGACAACACGACGCCTGACCTCGATCGCGTTCGCGGTGATCGCGGCCACCTCGACGGTGGTGGCGTCTAACCTGTTCGCGCCCACGGCCGACGCGGCCCCCGCCCGGGGCACGGCCCTCGCGGGCAAGACGGTCTTCCTCGACCCGGGTCATCAGGCCTCGGCGGCCGGCCACGACCTGAAGGCGCAGGTTCCCGATGGGCGTGGCGGCAAGAAGGACTGTCAGACCAGCGGCGCCACCGGGGTGAACGGCGCCAGGGAGCACACCGTCAACTGGCAGATCGGCCAGCTCGTCAAAGCCGGTCTCGAGAGCCAGGGGGCACGCGTGGTCCTCAGCCGCCCGGATGACACCGGGTGGGGCGGTTGCGTGGACGAACGCGCGGCCGCAGCCAGTCGGTCCGGTGCCGCGGTCGCGGTCAGCCTGCACGCCGATTCGACGGCGCGTGGAGCCGACGAGTCCAAGAAGGGCTTTCACATGATCGTGCCCTCGCTGCCGGTCCCGGACGCCACCGTCGATCGTGTGCAGTCCGGCGAAGGACGCAAGGCCTCCACGACGATGCGGGACGCCTTCGTCAAGGCCGGGTTCCCGTCGGCCAACTACGCCGGCGTGCGCGACGGCATCCAGACCCGTTCCGACATCGCGGCGGTGAACCTGACCAAGGTGCCTGCGGTGTTCATCGAGATGGGCAATCTCGCCAATCCGGGGGAGGCGAAGGCCCTCGCCGGGCGTGACGGTCAGGTCAAGTACGCCATGGCCATCACCGACGGCATCCTGAACTATGTCAACGGGAACGCCGCGACCGGAGCCGGGCCGGCGCCGTCGACACCCACCGACGACGCGAGTGGCCTGTCCTCGATCATCCCGTTCGTCGAGCAACTCCTCGCCACCGAAGATCCCGAAGCCGTGGCGCGCCTCCTGATGACGCAGGGCCAAGACGTGTCCGCTCAGGTGCTCAAGGCGATGCTGACCATCGTCTACGGACTGTTCGACGGGAAGCTGCCGATCGGCTGAGTGCGTGTGGTCGGCTGACAGATGGGGCCTGACCTGCTGATCCGCCGATCGGCGCAGCTGGGCCGCGGCGGACGGCTAACCTCGCGTCATGGGTATCAAAGAGCTGCTGTTCATGGACACCCCGGTGCCGTCGCTGCGCGGCCGCAAGGTACTCATCACCGGTGCCGCGAGCGGAATCGGCAGGGCCACCGCCCAGGCCGCCGCGGCCCGGGGTGCCGAACTGGTGCTGACCGACCTCCACGCCGACCAGCTCGACGAGGTCGTCGCGGGCATCACCGCGGCCGATGGAACTGTTCTCTATCACGTCGCGGGCGATGTCTCGGACTTCGACTGGGTGGCCGGGTTCGCTCGGCAGGTCGACGCCGAGGTCGGGGTGATGGACGTGGTGATGAACATCGCCGGCATCTCGGCCTGGGGGACGGTGGAGAACCTGGAACACCGCCACTGGCGCACATTGGTCGACGTCAACCTGATGGGGCCGATTCACATCATCGAAAGCTTTGTGCCGCAGATGATCCGACGCGGCCGCGGCGGCCACATCGTCAACGTGTCGTCAGCAGCCGGTCTGTTGGCGCTGCCGTGGCACGCCGCCTACAGCGCCAGCAAATTCGGTCTGCGCGGGGTGTCGGAGGTGCTGCGATTCGATCTGCGGCGCCACGGTATCGGGGTGTCGCTGGTGTGCCCGGGTGGCGTCGACACGCCCCTCGTGGACTCCGTCGAGATCGTCGGTGTCGACCGCGAGAATCCGCGGATCAAGGCCGCCATCAACGGCTTTCACAAGGTCGCGGTGTCGCCGGATGTCGCGGCAGCCGCGATCCTGAAGGGCGTCCGCAAGAACCGCTTCCTGGTCTACACCTCGTTCGACATCCGATTCGGATACTGGTGGGCGCGAAAGTTCGCGCTGCCCTATGAGATAGCGATGCGGGTGGCCAACGACCGCTTCGACCGGCTCGCCCGGGTGAGCGCGCGGAGCCTCGAGGCGAGGGCAGCCGACGAGCACTCGCCCCGGTGAGTCCCACCTTCGTCAAGACGCTGCGCGACAGCGGCCCGCCGGGCGGCCATCCCGACTTCTTCGCGGCCGAGGCCGCAGGCCTGCGCTGGCTTCGTGACGCGGGTGCTCCTGTCGTACAGGTGATCTCGCTCGAGGAACACGCCATCGAGCTGGAGCGTCTCGAGTTCGGCCGGCCGACCCCCGCGGCTGCACGCGACTTCGGGGCCGCGCTCGCTCGGATGCACGACGCCGGGGCCCCGCATTTCGGTTCTCCGCCTGCTGGTCCGGACGGTACGCCGTTCTCCGGTCAGTTGTTCATCGGGAGGCGGCCGCTGAGTTCGGTCGAGTACCGGTCCTGGGGCGAGTTCTACGCGCATGAACGGGTGGAACCGTATCTCGTGCCCGCCCGCGAGGCCGGCAACCTCACCGCCGCCGACGAGGACGCGGTCCGTGACGCATGCGCACTGATCGCCGACGGCGTGTTCGACGACGACGAGGGGCCGGCGCGGATCCACGGCGACCTCTGGAACGGCAACGTGATGTGGACTCCCGCGGGTGTCGTGATGATCGATCCGGCCGCGCACGGCGGTCATCGGGAGACCGACCTCGCGATGCTCGCGCTCTTCGGCTGTCCGCACCTCGATGCGATCGTCGACGGGTACCAGGACGTTCACCCGCTCGTCGCCGGTAGGACGGACCGCGTCGCCGTCCATCAACTGCATCCGCTCGCCGTGCACGCTGCCGGGCACGGCCCTGGATACGGGTCGTCGCTGGGGCGGGCGGCGCGGGCGGCCTCGGCGCTCGCGCGTGGTTGACGCGCGCGATAATCGTCCGCGTGACTCCCGACGGAATGCCCCGACAAGGTGTCCTCGTCGTCTCCGCGACGCGGGCCGAGGCCAGACATGTGCCGCCCGGTATGCGGGTGCTCGTGACCGGTATCGGCAAGGTGCGGGCGACGCTGTCGCTGAGCCGGGAACTCGTCGGCGGGGCCCCGGTCACGGAGGTCGTCAACATCGGCACGGCCGGTGCGCTGCGGGACGGTGTCACCGGCGGCGACGCCGAACTTGGCCTCTTCCTGCCGTCGACGGTGCTCGAGCACGACATCAGCAGCACCGAGCTACGGGCGATGGGCTACGAGATGACCGACCGCTGGGACCTCCCCGACGGCGACGGCACCGTGCTCGCCTCCGGCGACACCTTCGTGGCCGATCCGGTTCGTCGCCGGGAACTGGCGGAGCACGCGCATCTCGTCGACATGGAGGGCTGCGCGGTCGCGCATGTGAGCGCCGAATTCGGGGTGCCCTGCCGACTGGTCAAGGCGGTCACCGACAACGCGGACGAGGGTGCGATGGAGTGGCCCGCACTCGTCGACGCCGCGGCACGGCGTCTGGGTCGGTGGCTGGAACTGAACTTGGTGAGCTGAGGGTTCAGGACCGGGTGTCGGCGACTCCGGCCGGTGGGATGTCGGTCGCCGATTCGTAGGTCGGGATGTCGGAGCGGCGCGGGGTGGCCGGCGCGGCGTCCGACGGGGTGAGGTCGGGGGCCCCGAGATCGGCCACCGTCGGCCGTTGGCCGCCCGGCGTGGAACGGGACCCACCCGCCGAGCGCGAGGTCGGCGACGGCCGGTCCGAAGCGACGTTGGTCCGTGGCCTCGGTCGGCTTCCAGGTGACTGCGTCTTCGCTGCCTGCGTCTTCGGTGCAGGCCTCGAAGTGGGGGATTTCGCCGAGGGGGTCGACGCCGACGGGGCATCCGAGGCCGATTCGGAGGTTCCACCGCCCTTGGCCCGGCGATGCGACGTCGCGCGGCCTCGCTGTCGGTCGGTGCTGCTGTCGGCTGTGGCCCTGCTCGCCGGGTTGCGGCCCGACTTGTCGCGGTTCGGGGTCCCGCCCTTCCCGGACTTGCCCGGGTCGCGGGTGAGGAACCACCGGGCGAGCACAAGGGCCAGCGTCGTGAGGAAGGTCGTCAACATCCACGGGAAGTCTGCGGCGATGGGGAGCAGGACGTTGAAGATCAGGCTCTTCAAACCTGACGACGCCTGCTCGGAATTGATGCCGTAGAGGGTGACGATACTGACGAAGAACGCGATGAGCGGCGGCTGCGCGGCGGCGGTGAACAGTGCTCGGCGGCGGACGGCCAGAGCGGCGATCACGCAGCCGACGAGGTAACAGAACTTGTAGATCGACCCGAGCGAATCGTTGCTGCCGGCGTCGATCGCCGCACCGAGGGCCGTGATCCCGGTACCCAGGAGAACGGCGCCCCACCACGGCACACCGCGGACCGCGGGCAGTACCGACTGCTGGTCCAGAGGTACCGCGGTTTGGAGACGTTGCGGGGAAGACACATGGTCACGGTACCGGTTCGTCGATGGATTTCGTTCCACCCCCGGGCCGTGGCGTCGGTGCCGGCTCCGGCGTCGTCCCAGGTGTGACCCTCGATCCTGCGGCCCGGCAGGTGTCGTGGATCACGGGCGGCTGCGGCGCCTCGGGGACGTCGCCGAGAGCATCGAGTTCGGCCAGCCGCCTCGCGGTCACGCCCAGTCGGCTGTCCACCGAACCGATCGTCGCGTTGTAGGCGTCGACCGTGCGCTGGAGTGACGTCCCGAGCGAGCCGAGATGACCGAGGACACCGGCGAGCCGCTGGTGCAGTTGCAGGCCGAGGTCATGGATGACCGCGGCGTCGCGCGCCATCGCATCGTGTCGCCAGCCGAGTGCGACCGTCCGCAGCAGGGCGATGAGTGTGGTCGGGGTGGCGATGACCACGTTCCGGGCGAACCCGAATTCGAGCAGATCCGGATCGGTGCGCGCCGCGGCTTCGAGAACGACGTCACCGGGTAGGAACAGCACCACCATCTCGGGCGTGTTGTCGAAAGCGGACCAATAGGACTTCGCCGACAGGCGTGCGATGTGCGCGCGCAGTGCGCGGGCGTGCTCGCCGATGAGCTTGTCGCGTGCGGACGAGTCGCCGGCCTCGGCCGCTCGCAGGTATGCGTCGAGGGGCACCTTGGCGTCGACGATGATGTCGCGGCCGCCGGCGAGGTGGACGACGAGGTCCGGCCGCAGTGTGTTGCCGGTGCGGCCTCCCGAGCCGTTGGAGGCGGAGGTGTCCGGAACCGACACCTGTGTGCTGAAGTCGCAATGCTTGGTCATCCCGGCGAGCTCGACCACGCGCTCGAGCTGGACCTCGCCCCACCGGCCGCGGGCGTGCGGACTGTGCAACGCGTTGGCGAGCTGCCGGGTCTGGTCGTTCAGCGCGATCGATGCCGAGTGGATTCCGCGGACCTGCTCGGTCAGGCCCGCGTAGGCGCCGATCCGGTTGTTCTCGACCCGGCGCAGTTCGTCGGCGAGCTGCGCCAGGTTGGCGCGCAGCGGCTCGACGATGTGGGCGACCGAACTGCTGATCGCCGACGACTGCCGCCGGGCCGCGTCCTCGGTGGCCCACGACAGCGAGGACGCGACATCCTCGCGGCCGGCGCGCAGCATCTCGACCTCGGCGCGGGCGGCCGCCACGGTGGCGGCGCTGCGGGCGGCGTGCGCCCACCAGCCCAGCGCGATCCCCAGGGCGAGTCCGACGACGAGGGCGAGCGCAGCAGCAGTCATGACGCCGATGGTGTCGGACACCCCCGACAAGTTCGGCTGCCCTGACGGCCGCGGGCGTCACCGCCAGGGAGCGGCGTCCTGGGTGCCGGCCTCGAAATCGAGCAGCCATTGCTTGATCGGCAGGCCGTACCGGAAACCGCCGAGGGAGCCGTCGCTGCGCTTCACCCGGTGGCACGGCACGAAGAGCGCGGCCGCATTGCGCGCGCAGGCCGCCGCCGCGGCCCGCACCGCCGCCGGTTGGCCGGCCAGTTCGGCGAAGCGGGTGTAGGTGACGGGATGCCCGGCCTCGACCGTGCGCAAGGCGTCCCAGGCCGGGCCCAGGAAGACGCCGCCGGACCGTTGCACGACGGTAATGCCGGCCGGCGCGGTGAGATCTCCGGCGTAGTAGGCCGACACCGCGTCGGTGATCGCGCCCAGCGCGGCCGACGGCTGGATCGATTCCGGTCGTAGAGCCCGGTGGACGAGCGCCGTCAGGTAGGCGGGGTCGTCGGTCCAGCCCGAGGCCAGGACGTTGTGGTCGCGGTCGGCGACGACGGTGAACGGACCGTTCGGCGTGGCGACGGTGGCATGGCCGGCGATTGTGGTGGTGGGAAACGGTGTTTCGGCAACAGTGGACTCGGTGTCGACGGATTCGGTGTCGATGATTTCGGGGCCGGCGGTGCCGCGGGGGGTGTCGGAGGTGGTGGTCGGTGTGGACATGTCGCTCCTGAGGGTTCGGTGGGGCGGAGATCGGTACAGAGACGGAGAGGGGAGTCGGTCGTCGGATGTCTGCTCGTCACACGATCTGCCCGGCGGCGTCGAGTCGGTGCCGCCACAGATGCATGGTCGCGTACGAGCGCCAGGGTGCCCAGTGATCGGTATTGCGCAGATCGATCCCGAGGTCGGCGGCTGCTCGGACGACGACGAGATCGTTCGTGAGCAGGACGTCGGGATCGCCGGTGACTCGCATCGTGACGATGTCGGCGGTCCAGGGGCCGATGCCGGGCAGTTCGAGAAGCTGGGCACGAAGATCAGACGCATCGACCCCCACATGCGGTTCCACTCGCTTGTCGGCGAGTGCCCCGGCGACACCGATCACGGCGTCGACCCGCCGCCTCGGTCCGCGCAGGACCTCGTGTCCGCGGGCAGCGATCACGCTCGGCGTCGGGAAGGATTTGGACGGCGGCTCGCCATCTGCCGTCGAAGCGTCGCCGGGCGCAGGGCCGAACCAGTCGCCGACGGGTTCACCGAGGACATCGACGAGCCGGTCGATCTGGTTGCGGGCGGCCGCGAGGCTGACCTGCTGACCGAGCATGGTGCGGATGACCGTCTCGGCCGGGTCGAGACTGCCGGGCGCCCGGAGCCCGGGAGCGCGTTCGAGCAGTGGTCGCATCGTGTCGTCCGCGGCGAGCGCGTCCTGCGCGGCGGTGATGTCGGCGTCGAGGTCGAGCAGGCGACGAATCCGGTTGACCGCGACACCCAGATCGCGCATGTCGAGTCCGCGGAGCGCCACCACGGCGTGATCGTCCCGTGGCTCCACTTCTGCCGAGGCGGTGCCGTGCGGCAGCGTGAGGATCCGACGGTAGCGCCAGCCATGGGGGCTGTCCGGGTCGTCGACGACGGACTCGACGCCCGCGGCGGCGTGCGCGTCGAGAAACCACCGCATCCACGGCCAGCGGTACGGCGCGCGGAACGGCAGTCGCAGGGTGACGCTCCCCGGAGCGGAGTCGGTGCCGTTCGGCGCGTTCTTCCGGCGAGGGAGCCTGCGGAGTTCGGTGGGGGTGAGCCCGAAGACCGCGCGGACGGTGTCGTTGAACTGGCGAACGCTGGCGAACCCGGCGGCGAAGGCGATGTCGGTCATCGGCATCGTCGTGCACTGGATGAGCACCCGTGCGTTGGTGGCGCGATGTGCCCTGGCGAGCGCGAGCGGCCCGGCACCCAGGTGCTGGGTCAGCACTCTGGTGAGGTGTCGGGGCGAATACCGCAGACGCGTGGCGAGTCCGTCGACTCCTTCGCGTTCGATCACTCCGTCGGCGATGAGCCGCATCGCGCGAGCCGAGAGGTCGGCGTTGATGTTCCACAGCGGCGATCCGGGTACGGCATCGGGCGCGCACCGCCGGCAGGCACGGAAGCCCTGCTGCTGGGCCGCTGCGGCGGTCAGTACGAATGCGACATTGGCGGGCCGGGGCGTCTGGGCCGGGCACGACGGCCGACAGTAGATGCCGGTGGTGCGGACCGTGACGAAGAACTGTCCGTCGAAGCGGGCGTCGCGGGCCTGCACCGCGCGGTAGCACCGGTCGAAGTCCGGCGCAGTACCCGAAGGGTCGGGTTCGGCTGTGGTGCTTGTGCTCACCGGTCCACTGTGTCATCCGACAGCGGCTCGGTCTGGCGGGAATCGGACATGACAGCAGTCGTCTCACCAAGCGGGCCAAAAGTGTGATCTGGGTTACACGGGTGTGGCACCATGGCGCCATGACCACCCGGTTCGATGGCCGCCGACGAAGCCGGCACGACGACCTCCCGCTCGCCGGACTCCCCGCGTGGGGCCTGGAGATGATGATGGGCCTGTACGGCCCCGAGACGATCAGGCGTGTCTGCGTCGAAGAGGCCGAACTCGGGGTCGTGGCCCCGCCGGACGGGCCGTCTTCCCGGGTCACCGCGCCCACACTTTCCCCGGCCGACACCGACCGGGCGCGATCGGGAGCCGGTTCCGACGGACGCGGGGACGAGCCGGTCGTCTTCAATCAGGTCGACGCGGAACTCGAGGCGATCAACTCCCTGATCCGCTATCTCGGGCGAAAGCTCCGTCGCCGCTGATCAGAGGTGGCTGACCTGTCGTCACCGATCCGGCGTCGCTGATCCTGCCGTCGGTCCGATCACATGTTCGGCCGATCGTCGCCGCGTCGATGTCGCTTTGTCACCGCGATGTGTGAGGATCCTCAGGTGACCGACAGCTCGGACGATCAGCGCGCGGACGGCACGTCCGCCGACGCGACACAGGAGACCAGCAAGCTCGGTGCCGATGCCGTCCTCGGCGGCGATGCGGTGCTCGGCGGCGGCAAGAAGTCGTATCCGACGCGACTGCAGGTGATGATGACCGGCCTGCGCTCGTGCGCGACCGTGGGGCTCCAGATCGTGCTCGTCGCCGCGGCGTTGTGGGTGCTGTTCTGGTTGCTGGCGAAGTTCTGGGTGATCCTGCTGCCCATTCTGTTGGCGATCATCGCGTGCACCATCCTGTGGCCGCCGGTGCGGTGGATGCGCAACCACGGGATACCGGCCGCCGCCGCGTCGCTCCTGATGATGCTGATCGGGCTCGGTGTGCTCGGCGGCGTGATCGGGCTGATCGTGCCGTCGGTCGTCGATCAGGCCCCCGAACTCGCGAGTCGCGCGACCGACGGCGTCCGGCACCTGCAGGACTGGGTCCAGGGTCCGCCACTGAACGTCGACGACAAGCAACTCGACAACATGGTCAACACGATCACCGGGCGGCTCCAGTCCAGCGCATCGGTCATCGCGGCAGGCGTGTTCAGCGGCGTCGGGACGGCGACCTCGGTCCTCATCACGATGTTCACCTCGCTCGTGCTGGTGTTCTTCTTCCTCAAGGACGGCCCGAAGTTCGTGCCGTGGCTCGACCGCACCGTCGGCCGCCCGTCGGGCAACCACCTCGGCGAGGTCCTGACCCGTATGTGGAACAGCCTGGGCGGCTTCATCCGGACGCAGGCGATCGTCAGCTTCGTCGATGCCGCACTCATCGGCCTGGGCCTGTTCATCCTGGGCGTGCCGCTCGCCGGCGTACTGGTGGTCATCACCTTCCTCGGTGGTTTCATCCCCATCGTCGGCGCGTTCGTCGCGGGCGCTCTGGCCGTGCTGATCGCCTTGGTGTCCAACGGTCTGACCACCGCGCTCATCGTGCTCGGCATCATCCTCGCGGTGCAGCAACTCGAGGGGAACGTGCTGCAGCCGTGGCTGCAGGCCAAGTCCATGGACCTGCACGCGGTGATCGTGCTCTTGTCGGTCACCCTCGGCGGCACGCTCTTCGGCATCACCGGGGCCTTCCTCGCGGTGCCCGCGGTGGCCTCTCTGGCCGTCGTCCTTCGTTATCTGAACGAGCAGATCGCAGAGCGCGCCGGTGAGTCGCTGCCGCCGCCGAACACCCCGGTGACGACCCAGGTCGGGGTTCCCGACAAGGACCCGCCGGAGGACAAACCGAACCCGGTGAAGGGGTTGCTCGACCGCGACTGACCTGCTTGACCGACGCCCCGCCGGACGCTGCGCCCGCTGCCGATAGACTGGGCGCCCGTGAGTCTCACCCTGGGAATCGTCGGTCTGCCCAACGTCGGTAAGTCGACCCTGTTCAATGCCCTGACCCGTAACGACGTCCTCGCCGCGAACTATCCGTTCGCGACCATCGAGCCCAACGTCGGCGTGGTCGAACTGCCCGATCGCCGACTCGATCGGCTCTCGGAGATCTTCGGCAGCGAGCGGATCCTGCCTGCCACGGTGTCCTTCGTCGACATCGCCGGCATCGTGAAGGGCGCATCGGAGGGCGAGGGCATGGGCAACCAGTTCCTGGCCAACATCCGTGAGGCCGACGCCATCTGCCAGGTGGTCCGGGTGTTCGACGACGGCGACGTCGTCCACGTCGACGGTCGTGTCGACCCCTTCGCCGACATCGAGGTCATCGAGACCGAGCTGATCCTGGCCGACATGCAGACCCTGGAGAAGGCCATCCCGCGCCTGGAGAAGGACGCGCGGAAGAACAAGGAGCTCGCCGCGACCCTGGAGGCCGCCAAGAAGGCGCAGGAATTGCTCGACAGCGGCAAAACGCTGTTCTCGCAAAGCGATTCGTTCGACCTGTCGTCGGTGCGCGAGCTGCACCTGATGACCGCGAAGCCGTTCCTCTACGTCTTCAACTCCGATGAGGGCGTGCTGACCGACGACTCGAAGAAGGCCGAGCTGCGTGCCGCCGTCGCACCCGCCGATGCGGTGTTCCTCGACGCGAAGGTGGAGAGTGAGCTCCTCGAGCTCGACGAGGAGGACGCCCAGGAACTGCTCGACTCCATCGGGCAGGACGAGCCGGGCCTGACGTCGTTGGCGCGCGCCGGTTTCCACACCCTGGGCCTGCAGACCTACCTCACGGCCGGACCCAAGGAGTCCCGCGCCTGGACCATCCACCAGGGCGACACCGCGCCCAAGGCGGCGGGCGTCATCCACACCGACTTCGAAAAGGGCTTCATCAAGGCCGAGATCGTGTCGTTCGACGACCTCGACGCCGCCGGCTCGATGGCCGCGGCCAAGTCCGCGGGCAAGGTGCGCATGGAGGGCAAGGACTACGTCATGAAGGACGGCGACGTCGTCGAGTTCCGGTTCAACGTCTGATCGGGCGATGACGTCTGTCGCGCCGAACGAGGAGATCTACCTCGCCGGCGGCTGTTTGTGGGGCGTGCAGGCGTTTCTCGCGACGCTGCCGGGGGTGACGTTCACCGAGGCCGGTCGGGCCAACGGCAGCAGCGCGTCCCTCGACGGCGAGTACGACGGGTACGCCGAATGTGTGCGGACCCGGTTCGATCCGGCCGTCGTCAGCGTCGAGCAGCTCATCGCGTACCTCTTCGAGATCATCGACCCGTACAGCCTGAACAGGCAGGGGCCTGATGTCGGCGAGAGGTACCGCACCGGTGTGTACTCCGACGATCCGAAGCACCTCGTACGGGCGCGACAGTTCATCGGTGCTCGGGACGACGCGGATCGCATCGCCGTCCAGGTGCTCCCGCTGACGAACTATGTGCGCAGTGCCGACGAGCACCAGGATCGGCTCGCACGGTTCCCGGGGAGCTCGTGCCATCTTCCGCCGGAGCTGTTGACCAAGTACCGCGTCTGACGACAGCGACCGCCAGACCTCAACTCGACTGCCAGACCTCGATCGAAGTCTGGCAGTCGAGTTGACGTCTGGCGGTCGCGGCCATGCTCAGCGTCGAGGTCCGGCGTAGCGTGACGGTCATGCCCATCTCACTCGAGAACGTTGCCATCGCGGTGCGCGACCTCGACGCCGCGATCGCCTTCTTCACCGACCTCGGTCTCGAGGTCATCGGCCGGGACACCGTCAGCGGGGAGTGGACCGACACTGCCGTCGGGCTCGACGGCAATCACGCGAAGATCGCCATGCTGCAGACCCCGGACGGGCGCGGGCGCCTCGAGCTCTTCGAGTACATACATCCGGAGGCCGTCGAGACCCGGCCCACCCAGCCCAACGACATCGGGATGCATCGCGTCGCGTTCTCGGTCGACGACATCGACGCGGCTCTCGAAGTGGCGGCGCGGCACGGGTGTCATCCGTTGCGCGGCGTCGCCACCTACGAGGACCTGTACAAACTCACCTACGTGCGCGGCCCGAGCGACATCATCGTCATGCTCGCCCAGCAACTCTCGCCGAGCTGACTCACGGGTTCTGGCCGAAGGGGTTGCCGCCGAACGGCAGTGGGGAGCCGCCCGATCCGCTGCCGGACTCCGGGACTGTCGTCTCCTGCTCGTCGACGGCGCTGCCCAGCTTCACCTCGACCGTGCGGGCATCGGAGCCCGAACCGATGGTCACCGGCACCGTCTCACCGGGCTTGTGGGTGAGGATCTGCGCCATCAGATCGGCGTAGTCGGCGACGGCGGTGTCCCCGATCTTCGTGATGACATCACCCTGCCGGATGCCTGCCGCCGCGGCCGGGCCGCCACGCTGCACCGACGAGACCGATGCGCCCTCGGTCCGATCGCCGGCCGACAGCGAACCCGACACGCCCAGTACAGGTTTGGTCGCCTTGCCGTCCTGCAACAGCTGATTGGCGATGCGCTTGGCGGTGTTGATCGGGATGGCGAAGCCCAGCCCGAAGGACTGCGGTCCGCCGCTCGCGGCCTGACCGGTGTCCACGGCCGAGTTCACCGCGATCACCTGCCCCTGCAGATTCACCAGCGGCCCACCGGAATTGCCCGGGTTGATCGGGGTGTCGGTCTGCAGACCGTTGTACACGGTGAGCGACGAACCGTTCTGGTCTCCGGCGGTCACCGTGCGGGACAGTGCACTGACGATGCCGGACGTCACCGTGTTGGACAGGCTGTCGGGGCTGCCGACGGCCACCACCTGCTGGCCCACCTTCAGCGCGTCGGAGTCGCCGAGTGCCGCCGGGGTCAGTCCCGATGCGCCCTGCAGCTTGATCACGGCGAGGTCGTACGACGGGGACGTTCCGGTCACCGTGGCGTTGTGCTGATGTCCGTCTCCGGTGGTGACGACGATGGTGCTCCCGGAGCCGGCGCCGGCGACGACGTGATGGTTGGTCAGGACGTAGCCGTCGGGGGAGAGGACGATCCCGCTGCCCACGGCCGTGCCGTTCGCGGTCTGCACCTTGATGTCCGCGGTCGACTTCGATGCCACGCTCGCGGCGTAGGTCACCGAACCGGGTTGTGCGTCAGCAGCATTGGCCACCGCGGCCGGTTGCGAGCTGAGGACCGGAACGGACGCGGCGTCGTGCCCGAGCAGCGCACTGCCGCCCATGCCGACGGCGCCACCGAGCAGCCCGGCCAGCAGCGCGGTGACGATGATCGGTTTGGTCACCCCGGCACGGGGCCGCGACACCGGCGGCATCGGCGGTGGCGGCAGCGGCGAGGTTGCCTGCTGGTTCATCATCCACGGCCCGGGCGGATGGGCCGATCCGTGCGGTGGCACAAATGGTTCGGTGATCGGATCATGGCCGTCGGGGGTCTGGGGCGTGTTCACGGCACCACGATGCCCGGACCTCATGTGAACAGAGATACAGATATCCTGCGGATTTCCTGACAAGGTGGACGCGGACTCTCAGCAGTTTCTGACCTGCGCACAGCGTGTCTCCGGCGGGCCGCCTGACTGGACCGGCTGAATGTCAGAGGGCGATGCAATGGTCTTCCCATGTACGACGGCGCACGCATAGACGGGGATCTCCTCGTTCGACGAGAACGGCGATTTCGAGCGCCGCTGCAGCCAACGGACGCGATGGTGGCAGCGCCGGTGCACATCGCACTGGTGTCGTGGCGGCAGGACCGGGGAGACCAGGCTCCGTCCCGCCTCTGGTGGTTGGTGATGACGTCGGACCTCGGCCGCGATCGAGCACGGCCGCGGGAGGCCTTGTACCACGTGGATGGCGAACGATTCGCTTGGGAAGAAATCATCGATTCGGTGTCGCGCGAGTTGAAGGATGGGAGCGGTGAGGGATGGGTGTTGGTGCCCGGCAAGCGAGTTGCCACCGCGGAGAAGCTGTTCGAGCACGGGCTGCCGGTGACGCGGGGCAGGTGCGGAGAGAACCGTGCCATCGACAAAGCAATCGAACGAATGCAGTACTACCGGCAACATGAAGAAGCACCTCATTCGACGCGCTCGAGGCAGTGTGGGAACCGTGTCCGTCGCACCGCCCATGTAGCGTCGGATCTTCATGCTCCGCACTGGTTTCCGTCCGCTGGCGCGACACGGCTCAGACCGACCGAGACGTTGATCGTGGCGACGGACGCATCGATCGGCCGGAATGGCGTCGTGGCAGCTGCCGCCGTGAGTGATCGCGGCGAGACAGTGCTCGACGTCACCGACAGAAGCGCCAACGCGAGCGAAGCAGAACTACGGGCAATGGTTCTGGCAATCGAGGCGCTTGCCGGCTCGGTGCGACGTGAGATGTGCATTCTGTCGGATTCGGCGGACGCGGTCGACATAGCGAACACACTGATCGACGGCAGGTTTCCGGCGAGAGGCGCTCGCGGAATAGGCGAGCTCGACGTGAATCGGTTCGTCGCGGCATGGCAGCGGAGTTCGTGTGCGATCGCCGTTCATCAGCTGAAGGCGCATGTCGGCCATCCGCTGAACGAAGCTGCCGACGAGCTGGCGTCCATCGGTCGTCTCGCCACACTGCATCCCCGAGTACTCGTCGAGAACGAGCTGCGACAGCGCATCGCGGTGATCTCAGCCGGTGCAGTCGCGTTGACAGAGAGTCAGGTCAGGGTGCCGACGCCGTCGTATTCGATCCGACGGGAGTGAGGTGGCGCGGCGCCGCATCTGCATCCGTCTCGACAGTCGGTTGCGCACCCACGCACCCACGCACCGACTGGGACGCCTGACTGAGACGACCGGCCGATCGGTGATGCTCAAATAGTCTGTGCCGGAACGGGTTCTGTCGCTCATTCGCCTGACAAACAAAACGTTGCATGAGATGGTGTTGCCTGGCCGATGAGCGCAGTCGTGTTCACCGGCCATCCAGTCGGCATCTCGAAAGGTAACTCAGTGTCCTCGTCTGAACTCGGTCTCACCGCACTGCTCGCCTTCATCGGTCCGCTCCTGGCGCTGTACGCCAACGGCAGCTAGCGCGTGGGGGTCCGACGGACCCCGTGATCCTCGCCGTGCCGCACGGATTGCTCGTCGATCCGTGCGGCCCGGTGGTTTCGGTGGACACGCGCTGATGTTCCCGGTGAAAGTTGCACATCGCGTGCCGGTCGTCGTCGATACTGCATCGGTGACTCTTTCCAGACGTGCCGTCCTGTCGGCGGTGACCGTGGTGCTGCTCGCCGTGGCCGGACTCCTCGTCCCGACGCCGGCGATCGGCGACGCCGCCCCCTCGGGCTGGCGGTACACGATGGTGGCGTTCAGCAATTCGAGTGCACGCGACATGGACGTGTACGAGTCCACCGATGGTCTCGAGTACCGCATGGTTCGCAGATCCGCGTATCGGCCGCCGACGGGGTACGTGCGGGACGCGAGCATCTTCCGGCACACCGACGGCTGGTACTACGTGACGTACACGACCGCCGACGGGGCGAACATCGGCTTCGCGCGCAGCCGGGACCGCATGAACTGGGACTTCCTGTACAACTGGCCCGTCCCGCTGTGCTGCGCGTTCCTGCCGGGTACAGGCGACGGCCGGGGGCTCGGCTCGTCGAGCGGGTCCGGTTCGGCCGGCTCGTCCGGATCGGCGGGTTCGAGCGATGGCCCGTCGTTGTCGCCCTTCACCACCAAGGCCTGGGCCCCCGAATGGTTCGTCGAGGGCGGCCGGGTCAGCGTGATCCTGTCGATGTCGACCGGCGGTGGCTTCATCCCGTACGTGATGACGGCCCTCGACCCCGGGCTGCGGATCTGGAGCCCGCCCGTCCCGATGCTGAGCATCGGCGCGGACCACATCGACACGACGGTCGTCAAGGTCGGCCCGACCTACCATGCATTCACCAAGAACGAGACGAAGAAGTTCATCCAGCACGCGGTCGCGACGTCGTTGCTGGGGCCCTACCGATTCGTGCCGCCGGGCAACTGGGGCCTTCTCGTCGAGGGGCCGGCCGTCGTCCAACTGCCGAACGGTGCCTGGCGCATGTACCTCGACGCCTATCGAAACGGCCGATATCTGTACTCCGACAGCACCGATGGGATGCGCACCTGGACGCCGGTGAAGCAGATCCCGGGCATCTCCGGGACCGTCCGTCACGTCGGGGTCATGCGGGAGCGGGCCTGATCGCCGGCGGTCCCGCGGCCGGGCACGCGCTGCCCTGTGCGGGGAGGTGCGTCAACCGTCGCGCTCGGTGAGATTCGGCACGGTGCCCTGAGGTCGGCGGCCACCTACGCTCGGAGGAGTCGGGGATGTTTTGCCCGTTTCTCGAGAGGTTCTGATGAGTACACCTGTCCTGCCTGCTCTGGTCGATGTCGCCTGGTTGCGGGAACGTCTGGATGACCCGTCCGTGGTCATCGTCGACGCGACCACCCATCTCCCGATTCCTAAGGAGGGGCCCTATGTCCCGGAGTCGGGTGCGGAATCCTTTCGCGCAGAACATATCCCGGGTGCAGTCTTCGCCGACCTGCTGACCGACTTCGCCGACGCCGACAGCGCCGAGCCGTGGACGGTCCCGTCGTCCGAGCAATTCGCCTCGGCTGCTTCGGCATTGGGCATCGGCGACGGCGCCACCGTCGTGGTCTACGACCAACTCGAGGGATTCTGGGCCACGCGGTTCTGGTGGCACCTGCGCCTCGAAGGGTTCGACGCCGTGACCGTGCTCGACGGCGGACTGCCTGCCTGGAAGGCTGCCGGCGCCCCGGTCACCGATGCCGAGTCGACCATCATCCCGCGTGCCTTCAGTGGAACGCGTCGCCCCGAACTCCTGCGATCGACCGCCGATGTCGCTGCGACGCTCGATGATCCGTCGACCCTCCTGGTCAATGTCCTCGACGAGCCGACCTATCGCGGCGAAACCACCACCTACGCTCGGCAGGGGCACATCCCCGGGTCGGTGAACCTGCCCGTGTTCTCGATCCGCGACGCCGAGACCGGCGCCCTCCGGCCCATCGACGAGTTGCGTCGTGAGTTCGAGGCGGCCGGATTGCTGGCCGACGACACCGCGGTGGTGACGTACTGCGGCGGCGGCATCGCAGCCACCGGAATCGCGCACGCGCTCGCGCTCGTCGGTCGCGACGACGTGGCGGTCTACGACGGCTCGATGACCGCGTGGACGAACGACCCGTCACTCCCGCTGGTCACCGGCTCCGAACCCCGCTGACGACATCTGCTCCCCGAGGCGCGGACGCGGAGGGGCGCCGCACGCGCCTCGGGAGCAGGGGCAGGGGCAGGGTTCAGCCGACGGTGATCGCGTCCAGGCGCTGTCTGATGAAGTCCCCGGACACCACCGGTTCGAGTCCGGCGCGGCGCCCGATGGGCGGGGCAACAGGGGTGACGAGGGCGTCGTGGTCGAGTTCGTAGAAGAAGATCAGCGAGACGAGGTCTTCGGCTGGGGCGTCGGGTTGTGGTGGTAGGACGCGGTGCCGACCGGCGGGCCAGCGTCCCGCCGACCAGTATTCGAGAATGTCCCCGATGTTGACGGTCAGGGCATCGGGGTTCCACGGCGCGTCGGCCCAGCCGGAATGCTCACTGTAGACCTGCAATCCACCGGCGCCCGGTTCGCGGTCGAGGATGGTGACGGTGCCGAAATCGGTGTGCGGCCCGATGCGGAATTGGCCGGGCTCGGGATGTCCGACGTCGTGCAGTGGCGGGTAGTGGTTGATGTTGGCGGACCACGTCGGGTTCGACGCGAGATTCCGGAACGGGTTGTCCGGACCGACGAGGCCGAGTGCGGCGGCCATCAAACCGAGCAGGTCGTCGGACAGCTTCCTCATCTGAGACGTCCACGCGGTGAACAACTCCCGGAGTTCGGGTGTCTCCGTCGGCCATACGTCCAGAGCGAACCAGTAGTCGTCGATCTCGGGTGTGCCCACCGGTGTCTGCGCACCGGCGGTGAACGATTCCTTGAGATCCGGCGGGGTTTCGGTGCCCTCGGAGAAGCCGTTCGCCTCCTTGCCCGGCCCGATCCAGCCGCGGCCGCCGACGCCCGCCGAGTACTCGCTCTTCACGTCGGCGGAGAGGGCGAAGAACTTGCGGGCCGCCGCGCGCAACGCCCGCGGCAGTTCGGGATCGACCTCGTGCCCGGTGACGAGCAGGAACCCGGCCTGCTGCAGTGACTCGTCGACGGCGGCGCAGACGCGTTGTGCGCCGGCCCCGCCGGATCGCCATTCGCGGAGATCGACGGTGAGGACCGGACTGTCGGTCATGCCCGCTGCTCCGACGCGTCCGCGGGTGCGATGCCGATGTCCTCGTTCCACACCGCGGGATTCGCCGCGATGTACGACGACATCATCTCCGTGCACCGCTCGTCGTCGAGCACGATGACCTCGACCCCGTGGTCGCGCAACCAGTCCTCGCCGCCGTAGAAGGAGGTGTGCTCGCCGATGACCACCGTGCCGATGCCGAACTGACGGATGAGACCCGAGCAGTACCAGCACGGTGACAGCGTCGTCACCATGATCGTCGAGGCGTAGTCCTGTTGCCGTCCGGCGGCGCGGAACGCGTCCGTCTCACCGTGCGCCGACGGGTCGTCGGCCTGTACGCGCCGATTGTGACCCGCACCGAGCACCGTGCCGTTCGCGGCGAAGAGTGCCGCGCCGATCGGTATTCCGCCCTCCTCGAGGCCGATTCGAGCCTGCGCGTAGGCGACATCGAGCATCCCGGAGAGGTCGAGGTCGGCGCGATCGGGGAGGGAGAGCGTCATGCCATCGAGGGTGCCGCGCGGCGTCAGCTGCCGCAACTGACAGATCGTCGCCCTGCGGCCGATGTGGACTGTGCATAGTGTCTTGGTCCATGACAAGTGGTCGACTCTCGACAAGCAGCACGACGCCGACGCTCCGCGAGGTCCTCGACAGCCACCTCGCGGCCGCCGAACCGCGGATTCTCAGTGGTCACGAGCACCTCGACGCGCCGGTGTGCTGGGTGCACTCGAGTGAGATCTACGAGATCGGCCCGCTGCTCACCGGTGGCGAGCTCTTGCTGACCACGGGACTCGGTCTGCGCGGACTCGACGCGGGCACCCGCAAGCACTACGTCCAGGACCTCGCACAGCGAGGTGTCGCCGCGGTGGCGATCGAGGTGGGCCGCACGTTCGAGGAGGTGCCCGAGGAGATGGTGCGGGCGGGCTCGGCGGCCCGGCTTCCGATCATCGAATTGCGGGCCGTGGTCCCCTTCATCGATGTGTGTCGCGCGGTCAACACCTCGATCGCCGCGCGGGAGGTCGACGAGCTGCGCGTCCGGTCCGCTCTCGTCGACGCCCTGCACGACGACCTGGCGGCCGGAGCCGGTGTCGCCCCCATGCTCGGCCACATCTCCGAGCGCCTCGATGCCCCGGTCGTTCTCGTGTCCACATCCGGTGCGCTGCTGTCCGCGCACGGGGTCGACGACGACTCGGCGGCGTGGCGGGTCGTCGACCGAGCGGTGGCCGAGGCCGCGGTTCACAGCAAGGGGCGCCCGATGGCCCGCCTGATCGTGGGGGAGTGCGCCGACGCCGGTGAGATCCCGTTCGCCGACAGCCTGCTGCGCGCGGCTGCCGGTCCGGTGGCAGTCGGCCTGACCCGGACCGGGGTGCGGGGCTCGGCGCTGGCGGCGCGGCTCGTCGAAGATCTGGTCGACGGCAGACCGATGCGCCCCGCCGACCTCCGGATCCGCCTGGCCGGTGCGGGGTTGTCCGCGGCGGGGCCCACCCTGGTGGTGCCGCTGGCCGCCGAGGCCCCTGATCCGCGCATGGCCGACGACGCGGTCGCCGGTGCGCAGCTCGATGCGGTGGCGCGCAGCATCGTCGATGCGACGGTCTATGCGCTGGCCGCGGTGCCGGCCGGGCGAGGTGAGGGCACCGTCGACCCGGTCGACCGGGTGGCGTCCACGCTGACCGCGCGGGGCGGCGGGCTCGGACGTACCACGATCGTTGTCGGAAATCCCTGCCGCGTGGACGATCTCGGGCCCGTTGCCGACACTGCGGCCGCCCTGTCCGAGTCGCTGCGGCGATGCGGGCGACAACTGGGACTCGCAGCGTCGACCGCAGCGCGTCTCGGGGTTTCCCGTCGGGTGTTCACCTCCCGCGAGTTGCTCGCCGACGAGGCCGTCCGGGCGCTCGACCCCGCCGTGCGCGCGGAACTCCGGGCGATGGTGGAGCCGCTGGTGACATACGACGGACGCTCGTCGTCGGACCTCGTGCGGACCCTCACGGTCCACTTGTCGAACGGTTGCAGTGCGACGCGGTCGGCCGCGGCGCTCCACATCGGCAGACAGAGCCTCTACCAGCGAATCGAGCGGATTCGGACCCTTCTCGGGTTCGATCCCACCGACCCGGCCGTCTATGCGTCGATGATGCTCGCCCTGCGTTCGCTGACGAGCGAGAGTCACCAGTTGTAGTCGAGGAACTTGCCGTCGAAGGTCACGACCACCCGGTCGCCGTTGGGGTCGGACCGTCGCTCGAAGCCGATCTTGAAGTTGATGGCGCTCATGATGCCGTCGCCGAACTCCTCGTGGATGAGCTCCTTGAGCGCAGGTCCGTAGACGTCGATCGCCTCGTGGAAGCGGTAGATGGTGGGATCGCTCGCCGCCGCCTCGTCGGGCGTCCGCGTGGGTTGCTGCCGCAGGCTCTCCGCCACACCTTCGCCGAGTCCGAGCAACTCGACCACGGCGGTCGCCTTCGCGGGCGGGACCGGATGCTTGCCCAGCAGTGCCGCAACGGTCCACACCAGCGGGGCGTCGATCTTGTCGGCAATCGTCGCCCACGTGAGTCCCTGGCGTATCCGTGCGGCGTTGATGTGCTCTGCGGCATCGGTTTTCGGCATGATCGGGGTGGTCATCATCATCTCCGTCGATAGTGTTGGACCGCACCCACATTGCCCATCGGCACGCGCGATGCCAAGTCGAGGCAGCGACATCCGGCAGTGTTCACACGAACGACATATGGCCCGACGGCAAGGCGTGACCGGCACTTCACACGGCGAGGTGACGCGAGTGAGCGCGGTGTAACAGGACGAATCGTCGACGACACCGGACGGACATGTGACCTCGGTTCGATGGGGCCCGACAACTGGAGAGTTCGAGGAGAACCACATGTCCTATGTGAAACCGTCCGAATTCGCGGTGAAGATGGTCGACGCCGGCGAGTCGAAGGCGTTCATGTCCACCCGCGACACGCTGATCAGAGCGTTCATGGCCGGCGCGATCCTGGCTCTGGCCGCGGCCTTCGCGGTGACGGTGACCGTGCGCACCGGTGAGCCGCTGCTCGGGGCGGTGTTGTTCCCGGTCGGCTTCATCCTGCTCTACCTGATGGGATTCGATCTGCTCACCGGCGTGTTCACGCTGGTACCGCTGGCACTACTGGACAAGCGCCGAGGCGTGACCGTGCGGTCGATGTTGCGCAACTGGGGTCTGGTCTTCCTCGGGAACTTCCTCGGCGCCTTCCTGGTGGCGGTCATGATGGCGGTCATCTTGACCTACGGGTTCAGCGTCGCACCCGATGAAGTGGGGCAGCAGCTCGGCGAGATCGGTCACAGCCGGACCGTCGGATACGCCGAGCACGGAGCGGCAGGCATGCTGACCCTGTTCATCCGCGGGGTGCTGTGCAACTGGATGGTGTCCACCGGCGTGGTCGCCGCCCTGATGTCGACGTCGTTGCCCGGCAAGGTGATCGGTATGTGGATGCCCATCATGCTGTTCTTCTACATGGGCTTCGAGCACTCGATCGTCAACATGTTCCTCTTCCCGTCGGGCCTCATGCTCGGTGGCGACTTCTCGATCGCCGATTACCTCGTCTGGAACGAGATCCCCACGGTGATAGGCAATCTCGTCGGCGGGCTCACCTTCGTCGGGCTGACGCTCTACCTGACGCATGTCCGGACCGCGCCGGATCGTCGGCCGCCCGCCCACGACGCGACGACCGAGGTCGACGTGGCCGCGCCGGTCCGCACGACGACCGCGTAGTTCCGACGCCCGGCCGTGTGACGTCGTGCCCGCATTCCGGGCACGACGCCATACTGTTCGGCAGAGTCACACGGCTGTCGCCGAATCCGGTTCGACCGGGTCGCCCTGCAGGGCGCGTGCGTACCAGGCGCCGAGTCCGAGCAGGATGAGTCCGGTCACGATGAACACGATCACTCGGAAGATGCCGTCGAGGGTGGCCAGGTCGAACAGGAACAGCTTGGCCATCGCCGCGGCGACGAGGACCAGACCGCCGGTGACCGCGGCGGTGCGCGCCGCGCCGCCACGTCGTCGGGCATACGCGAGTGCGGCGCCGGCGAGGGCCATCCAGCAGGTGGTCGCCAGCACGTGTCCGGCCAGGAATCCGTCGGGCCCACCGACGAGCACACCGGCGGTCACGCTGATCGCGGTGAGCGCGTAGACGACGACCACCCCAGCCGCGATGTGGGCTGCGCGAGAGACTCTCTCGTCGGTCAGGCGCGCCCAACCCGCGGCCAGGATGAGTGCGCCCACAGCAGCGAACAGGCTCGCGACGACGATCTCCAGGTTCGCGTCGCGTCCGGTGAGGTCGGCGTCGGCGAGCACGTACGGCGGCGCTGCGTCGAGGAGGGCGGCGAAACCGATCGCCCAGATGACCGAACTGCCGGCGAGGAGGACACGCGAGGTCGTCGACCACGTCCGGGCGACGAGGCCGGTCACCGTGGCCAGCCCCAGCAGCACGGCGACCGCGACGGTCCCGTCGAAGGTCACGAGCACTGCGACGAACAGCAGGAGAAGCGCGGTGCCGGACCAGATCTGGGCGACGGAGTCGGGCATGACACGAGTGACGGCGCCCGAACCCGTGAGTCCCGAGCCGACCAACACGGTGCCGATGAGGGCCAGGGCGAGGGAGGTCTGCAGGATGACCGCGCCGGGTAGGTGCATCGCCGTGCCGGCGAAAAGTGCCGGGATGGTCGTCGCACTCGCGAGGCCCGCCAGGACCTCCCGGAACTCGGTGGTGGGCATCGCGATGAGCGCGCCGCCGACGCCGAGGACGACGACCACGGTGACCGCGGCGGCGAAGACCGGGTCGGAGCTTCCGGGCGCACTCCACCCGGCAAGGCCGAAGAGCCCGACCAGGGTGAGTGGGATCGTGGGTGCCGCCAGACGGACAGCATGCAGCCAGATCCAGTCACGGCCGAACTGGACCCACGCCGACGCGGCGCAGAGCACCACCATGAATGCGATCAAGGTGGTGTCGAGTCCACCGGTGAGAACCGGGGCCAGGACGATCAGCGGCACCACGACGAGCAGGCCGAGATGTTCGCTGCGCCAACGGTGGGCCAAGACGAGACCACCCGCCGCGACGAGTCCGGCGACGCCGAGTCCGGGCACGATCGGCAGCCACTCGTAGATCTTGGTCGCGGCCAGGACGTCGAGGTACCCGGCCGCGATGCCGGTGGCCGTCAGGGCGATGGCGCCGATCCGACCATCGCTCCGGCCGCGCAGCCACATCCCACCGGCGATGAGTGCCGCCGCGAGGACCGCCCCGCCGGCGACGCGGAACTCCGGGCGGAGGATTCCGGCTTGGGCGGCCAGGACGAGGAGGAGCGCGACGCCGATGAGGGTCACACCGACGCCTGCGGTCGCGAGGATCTTGCCGATCAGTCCGCGTTCGGCGGCGGCGCCGATCCGTTCGGACATCGACGGCCCGGCCGGCCGAGGCGGGAGGACGGGCGGACCGACCGGCGACGCGGGCGGACGATGCGACGGCGCGCCGGTCGGCCGGGGCGGTGGCGGCGCCACGGTGGCGCCCGGGGACGGTGGGGACATCGGGGGAGCGGCCGGCGGCCGGTGGTGGTACGCGAAGGGCGGTGCCGACGGCGGCCAGGGGCGGGACGGAGGTACGAGTGGCGGCCGCACGGCCTGTGGCGGAGTGGGTGCCACCGTCGGCGGGTTCAACCCGGGAGACGGAGTGGCCGGGGCAGTCTGCGGTGCGGTCTCGATATCGCGCGCGGGCTCATCCGGGTGGGCGACGATGCGTCGAAGCTCCGCGAACTCGGCTGACACGGTCGACATCTGACGTGCGATGGCGTCGAACTCGGTCGAGATCCGGGCAAGCGTGGCAGTACCCGGATCGTCGCCGAACATGCTGCTGGGAGTGGTCATGAACCGACGATGACCCACCGCGTCCCGGCATGGATGAGTAGTCCTACCCAGACGACGTGGGGGCTTCGTGTGTCCGGGTGGCGGTCCGGCTGCGAGCGGGTGATTACCGGGCCGCCCGGACGGGTATCGCCGACCCATGACCGATTCGCAGGACACCTCCGACCGTGGACGCGCCGACGTCGAGAAGCGCTGGCAGGACTCCGGGAGCTACCGGTCGGCGGCGCTCTATGTCGTGGCCGTCGTCGTGCTGGGTGCGATCGCCTGTGCGATCTTCCTGTCCGTCGACCGCGGCAACATGATCCTCGCATCGCTCGTTCCCGGCGCGTTCCTCCTCGGTGGCATCTGTGCGCTGATCACCGCGTACCGCACCTACCGCCGAGGCGGTACGTGGCCGATGTGGCAGGGCGCCGCGTGGTTCCTGTTCGCCCTGATGCTCGTCAGCTTGTCGTTTCCCGCGATGGCGGGCTGACCCGACCCGACGGCTACTGTTGGCCCATGCCTGCGCAACGGGTGCGAATCGACAAGACCACACCGCAGGTCTACCGAAAGCTGATCGCGGTGTCGGCCGAGGTCGCGGCGGCCGCCGAATCGATCGGGTTGAGTCGGTCACTCGTCGAGCTGGTCAATCTGCGGTGCTCGCAGATCAACGGCTGCGCCTACTGTATGGATCTCCATGCGCAACTGGGCCGTTCCGCGGGTCTGTCGACGCAGCAGATCGACGTCATCGCCGGGTGGCGCGATGCACCGGACCTCTACGACGACGTCGAACAGGCCGCTCTCGAGATCGCCGAACTTGTCACCGAGCTACCCGCCCACGACGCCGCCGACCTGGCCTACGACCGGGCGACGGACATCCTCGACACCGAGCAGACCGCGGTCGTGATCTGGGCGGCGGTGACCATCAACGCGTTCAACCGGATGTCCATCGTCAGCGGGTACCGCCCCCGGCCCGGGAGTTCGCCGCGGAAGGCATCGGCACCTTTCACGAAGCCCGCGAGCAACTAGCCACCCCTCACCTTCCTTTTCGGGCGAACACCCATCCGGCCGCGCTCAGGGACACCAGCGTGATCGCCGTGCACCAGGCAATGCCGGTCGCGGCCTGCGACGCCAGATCGTGCACCGGTGAGCCGCCGGTGCCCATACCGACCAGCAGGGCCCGGATCGATTCGATGACCGGGGTGACCGGCTGCGCCTCGGCGAATCCGCGTAGCCACGCCGGCATTGTCTCGGGGGGCACGAACGCGCTCGACACGTACGGGAGGAAGAGCATGACGAAGCCGAAACCGCCTGCCGCCGCCGGTGTTCGGACCGACACCCCGATGAGCGCGGCAAGACATGTGATCGCCAGGACATAGGCGAGGACGATTGCGGCAGCGCCGAGCCACTCTGCCGGCGACGCCGAGGGCCGGAAGCCGATGGCCATCGCGACGAGCAGGACGACCGCGGTGGACACCGAGTTCTTCACCAGGCTGGCCGCGACATGACCGAACATCACGGTTGCGCCGACCATGGGCATCGAACGAAAGCGGTCGATGATTCCGCCGTTCATGTCGTTCGCCACTGCCAGGGCGGTGTTGGATGCGCCGTACCCCGCGCACAACAGGATGACTCCCGGGGTCGCGTAGGTGATGTAGTCGGTCCCCACGGACATCGCGCCGCCGAAGACATAGACGAACATCAGCATGATGGCGATCGGCAGGACGAGCGCGAGGATCAGCTCGTCGGGATCGCGGCTCAACGTTCGCAACGAACGCCAGAACATCGTGGTCGCGTCGATGCGGAGATTGCGGAGCAGCGGCAAGAACCTCTGTTGCGGTGCGGGATGCTGCCGCGGTGCCGAAGTGCGGACGCTCATGCCGCGACCTCCGCGTCGTTCGTCGGGGCAGCCGTCTGGCCGGTCGCGGCCAGGAACACGTCATCCAGGGTGGGGGAGAGCACTTTCCAGGAAGTGACGGTGACGGTGCTGCGTTCCACGGTGTCGAGCACCGCCCGCGTGAGGGGTACCGAGCGGTCGGTGGGAACGCGAACGGTGTCCGCTTGCACCGACGGCCGGAATCCGGCGAGGTCGTGGGCGAGCGCCGCTGCCTGGGCCGCGGTCGGCACGACGAACTGGAGCGCGGCCTCGCCGACGCGGCGTTTCAACTCGTCCGGTGTCCCGGCGGTCCCGATCCGCCCGCCGCTGATGAGAGCGACGCGGTCGGCCAGGCGGTCGGCTTCTTCGAGATATTGGGTGGTCAGCAGCACTGCCGTGCCCTGGGCGACCACGTCGTCGATGACCTGCCACAGCATCTGACGGCTGCGGGGGTCCAGGCCGGTGGTCGGTTCGTCGAGGAAGAGCACCACTGGCCGATCCAGCAGACCCGCGGCGAGGTCGAGACGGCGGCGCATGCCGCCGGAGTAGGTCGCGACCAATCGATCGGCGGCATCGCTGAGATCGAACGCGATCAGCAGTTCGTCGACCCGGGAATCGACGGTCGGCCGCTTGTGATGGGCCAGCCGGCCCATCATGGTGAGATTCTCGCGGCCGGTGAGTTTGTCGTCGACAGCAGCGTATTGACCGGTGAGACTGATGATGTCGCGAACCCGGCGACGCTGGGTGGCGACGTCGAAGCCCCCGACGCGGGCGGTCCCGCCGTCAGGTCGGGTGAGCGTCGACAGGATTCGTACCGTGGTGGTCTTGCCTGCCCCGTTCGGGCCGAGGAGGGCGACGACCTCGCCCGCGGCGACTTCGAGGTCGAGTCCACGGAGAACAGGCACACGGCGGTCCCCGCGGCCCAGGGATTTGGTGAGGCCGACGGCTTCGACGGGGGGAGGGCCGTCCAGATTGTAAGTGGGCATGGGTGGTCCTATCTGCTTATGTCAGAAACTGTTTATTGCAGTAACTGCGTACACTAAACGCAGTTCCGTGATCCGGCAAGGGGAGGCAGAGGACGAGGTGGACTCCGACGACACGCTGAAGCGACTGTGGACGGGCGCGCGGGAGGGTCGTCGAGGTCCGAAGCCCGCGCTCAGTCTCGACCGGATCGTCAACGCCGCCATCGGTATCGCCGACGCAGAGGGCCTCGACGCGGTTTCGATGGCGCGGATCGGCGAGGCCCTGGGATGTTCGTCGATGGCTTTATACCGCCACGTGTCCGGCAAGGGTCAGCTGCTGATCCTGATGCTCGACACCGTCACCGGTGCCCTGACGCTGCCGCCGCGCACCGGCAGGTGGCGGGACGATCTGGTGGCGTGGACCCGCGCCCAGATCGACGGCATCGTGGAGCGGCCGTGGTATCTCGATCTTCCGCTGACCAGTGCGGTCCCCGGCCCGAATCGGATGGCCTGGATCGAGGCGGCCTTCGAGATTCTCGACGAGTTCGACCTACCCGGTGAAGTCCGGTTCGAGATCGTCGGCCTGCTCGCGCAATACGCTCTGTCGGCCAGCCGGGTGGAGATCGAGCATCGCCGCAGTGTCGAATCCCCGGTCGACCCCGGTGCCGGTGACGATCACGGGGGTGGCGACGACAGGGATGGCCAGGCGCAGACCTGGTACTTCGACGAAATCCTGACGAATCTCGCCGATCCGGTCCAGTTCCCGTACACGGTCGCAGCTCTGGGTGACCCACGTTCGGCACCGGTGGACGAGGACTTCGGATTGCAGCTCATCCTGGACGGCATCGCCGCGCACGTCGCACGGTCCCCCTGAGCGACGTGCGGCATGATGTCATCCATGTCGACTCCGCGGTCCATGTCGACTCCGCGCTCCGGGCTCGCGGTCGGCACCCTGGGACTGCTCACGGTGCTGTACTTCGCGCAGGGTCTGCCCTATGGGTTCTTCAGTCAGGCGATACCCGTCATTCTCCGCGAGGAGGGCTACTCACTGACGCAGATCAGCGTCTACGGACTGCTGTTCGCGCCGTGGGGCCTGAAGTTCCTGTGGGCGCCCTACGTCGACGCCTACGGCACCCGACGCAGATGGCTGCTCGCGCTGCAGTTGTCGTCGGCGGTCGTCGCGCTCGTCCTGGCGTGTCTCGACCTGTCCGGGACCCTGGTCTGGCTCCTGGTGGGAATCGCCGTCATCAACCTGCTCTCGGCGACGCAGGACATCGCGACCGACGGTCTCGCCGTGTCGATGCTCGAGCCGCGGCAGCGTGGTCTGGGCAACGGAATCCAGGTGGGCGCCTACCGGATCGGCATGATCGCCGGCGGCGGCGGACTTCTCTGGTTGTTCTCCCTCGCCGGGTGGCGTGCCCTCTTCGTCGTGATGTCGGTGCTGCTGTTCGCGGTCACCGTCGGGGTGTGGTTCCTCGCCCGTGACCCCGGGCCGCGCCGGGGTGATGCGACGCCCGGGCAGCCGAGGTCGGTGTCACCTGCCTTGCTGCTGACGGGGTGGGCGTCGCGGCTCCGACGCCCCGGCGTGATCGGCTTCATCCTCGTCGTCGGCGCCTTCAAGTTCGGCAACTCGATGGCATCGGCTCTGGTCGGCCCGTTCATGTCCGACATCGGGCTCACCCTGGGGCAGATCGCGCTTGTCGAAGGTGCGCTGTCGTCGGCCGGGGCACTCGGCGGGGCGGCGCTGGGCGGGTGGCTCGCCTACACCTACGGCCGGCGGCACGCGCTGCTCGTCGGCGGAGTCACCCAGACGCTCAGTCTCGGCCTGTATCTGGTGGCGTCGATGGGGGTCGGCGGCTTCTGGCTCGTGGTCACGGCCAGTCTCGCCGAGCACGTCCTGGGCGGGGCGGCGACGGTCGCGGTGTTCACGCTGATGATGGACGCCTGCCAGAAGGGGTATGAGGGAAGCGATTACACGTTGTTCGCCTGCGCGGTGGTCGGAGTGCAGGGCGCGGCCGGATTCGCCGCGGGCATCGTGGGCGATCTCTTCGGGTTCCCGGCGATCTTCGCGACCGGGCTGGTCCTGTCCGGACTCGGGTGCCTCATCATGATCCGCGCCCTCGACCGCGGTCTCATGACACGCCTCGGAACCTCGATCCCATAGCGACAGCGCGCCCACGGCGCGGAACGTCGCTACGAGGTCCGGGTGGGTAGCAGGGTGGCCATCGCCTCGTCGACGACGCGGTCGAGGTCATCGCCCAGGCTGCCGGCCAAGAACTGCTGCACCAGCTCGGCCATGGCGCCGGTGAATACGGCGGCTCGTACCCGGCTGGTGAGCCGATCGGTGTCCAGGGCGTCGGCCTCGGCGAACGCCATGTCGCGCAGCATCGCCTGGGTCTCGGCGCGCCGTTGAGCGAGAACAGGATTGGTCACCCCCGCGGTGAACAACACGCGACCGCGGCGGGGGTCGGAGGATGCGTGCCCGAGGACCGCGCGGATACCCGCTCGAGTGCGTGACCGGACCGCGGGCTCTGCGTCGGCCATCGCCGCCATGACCACCGCGCCGAGCTCTGCGGCGGTGGCGTCGTAGACGGCTTCGAGCAGCTCGTCGGTGTCGGCGAAGCTCTCGTAGAAGTATCGGGTGTTGAAGCCGCAGTGCCGGCACACGGAGCGGACCGACAGCTCGGACTCGACGCCGACGCCCCCGAAGATGTCGAAGGCGGCCGCGATCAGGTCGGATCTGCGCTCTGCGCGCCGGTCCGCGAGCGGTACGCCCGCCCAGCGGGTCGGTGATGACATCGTCTCACCATAGTCGGCGGCGACCCGGCCGTACCGGATCTGGTCACACCCGTAGCCAAAGGGCTAGTCTGGACACGACGGTGACCGATGGTCGCCCCGAGCGGAAGGTCTGTAGATGACTGTGTCCCTGGCTCCCCTCCGGCTGCCGTCCACCGACCGGGTCCCCGTCCGGCTCCCGCACGAGTTCGTCGGGTCCTGGCTCAACGGCAAGTTCGACGCCCACGTGCGTGCGAAGTTCTTCCGCGGAATGGACTTCGAGAACCCCGCCGGAGACCCCGGTTGGTTCGGGCCGGACAGCGCGACCTGGTACGTCCACTCGCACACCCCGGCACTCATCTTCGGTCTCCAGTGCGCGTCGTACCTCGAACGTCTGGACCCGAGCATCTTCTGGATGGGCGTCCACCATTCGCGGCTGGTCCGGCGACGCGAGGACGGTACCCCGACCCTGTCCATCGATCCCGACGGTGCCATGACCAGGCTCGGGCACTCGCTGGCATTCTTCATGGGAACCGCATACGGGTCCACCGAGTCCGCCGAACGATTGGCACGAACGGTTCGCGCGATGCACCACACCATCAAGGGCGTCCGCCCCGACGGTGCGGCCTACGACGCCGACGACCCGTCCTGGTTGCGGTGGAACTACGCGACGGTGGTCTGGGGCATCGCGACCGCACACGAGATCTACCACCCGCAGCCGCTGCGCGGAGGCGAGCTCGACGCCTACTACCGGGAGTTCGTCCGGGTCGGCCATGCGCTCGGTGGTACCGATCTGCCGACGACCAAGGCCGACACTCTCACCTGTCTCGAGGAGTATCTGCCGAAACTGGCTCTGACGCACGGCAATGCGATGGCGACCGGGCTGAATGTGCGCAACCCGGCCCAGGGTGCCGTGGACTGGGCGATCCGTGACACGATGCCGCGCTGGGCGAAACAGCTGATCATGTATCGGGCGCCCAATCCGATCGAGCGGCGTGCCCGCCGGAGTGCGGTGTGGAGCATCATCAACTCGGCGCATCTCACGATGGGGGAGGCGCCGGAGTTCGCGGCCGCGTGCCGCCGCGTGGCGCGGGGGACCACTGTGCCGCACACTCTTCCGCGATATGAGCTCGGATCCGACCCCGAGCGTACCCGCGCCGACGTCGAGGCCTCATTCGCCCACTAGCGCCTGTGGGTCCGCGTGTCAAACTGGGCCTCTCTGAATCGTCAATGAGGCCAACGGGATTCAGCGGAACTCGGCTGCGGTGACGCGTCCGGAAGCAGAAACATCGAATTCATCTCACGTCACGCCGGTGTAACAAAGTCAAAATACGTTTACCCCCCATACGCCAGATCGCAAGCTTTGTTGCGGCGCGTATCTCATCGGGGGTCAAGCGGTGACAGCCGCGTGTTCGTCGTGCCCCCACCTGAGTGGACCAGTGACGTAGTGAGAAAGGCTCCGCCGATGCCGTCTGTTCCGTTGCCGTCCGGCTCCCTGCCGGCCGACACCCCGCCGCCCACCACCACCCGGTCACGCCGGCGGCGGTACGGCATTCTCGTCCCCGCGGCCCTCTCCGCGGTGGCACTGGTCCTCAGTGCCTGCGGCAGCTCGGCCAGCGAGGAATCGGCGTCGAATGCGCAATCGTGCGTCGACACCTCCGGCGACACCATCAAGGTCGGGTCGCTGAACTCGCTGTCGGGAACGATGGCGATCTCCGAGGTCACCGTTCGTGACTCGATCAAGCTCGCCGTCGATCAGATCAACGACAACGGCGGTGTCCTGGGCAAGCAGGTGCAGCTCATCGGCGAGGACGGCGCCTCCGAGCCGACGATCTTCGCCGAGAAGGCCGAGAAGCTGATCTCCAGCGACTGTGTCGCAGCAGTGTTCGGCGGCTGGACCTCGTCGAGCCGCAAGGCCATGCTGCCCGTCTTCGAGGACAACAACTCCCTGCTCTACTACCCGGTGCAGTACGAGGGGCTCGAGTCGTCGCCGAACATCTTCTACACCGGCGCGACGACGAATCAGCAGATCGTGCCGGCGCTCGAGTACCTGAAAGAGGAGGGCGTGAAGTCGCTCTACCTGGTCGGTAGCGACTACGTGTTCCCGCAGACCGCCAACCGGGTCATCAAGGCGTACGCCGAGGCCAACGGTATCGAGATCAAGGGCGAGGACTACACCCCGCTCGGTTCGACGGACTTCTCGACCATCGTCAACAAGGTCCGCACCGCCGACGCCGACGCCGTGTTCAACACTCTCAACGGCGATTCCAACGTGGCGTTCTTCCGTGAGTACAAGAACGTCGGGCTCACCCCGCAGGCCATGCCCGTCGTCTCGGTGTCGATCGCCGAGGAGGAGGTGGGCGGCATCGGTGTGGACAACATCGAGGGCCAGCTGGTCGCGTGGGACTACTACCAGACCGTCGACAACCCGGCGAACGTGTCGTTCGTCCGTGATTACAAGGCCGCCTACGGCGCGAACAAGCCGACCTCCGACCCGATGGAAGCCGCCTACGTCTCGGTGTATCTGTGGAAGAACTCCGTCGAGAAGGCCCAGTCCTTTGCCGTCGCGGATGTCCAGAAAGCCGCCGGCGGCGTCACTTTCGACGCTCCCGAGGGTCTTGTCACGATCGACGGCGAGAACAACCACATCACCAAGACCGCTCGGATCGGTGAGATCCGCGGCGACGGACTGATCTACACGGTGTGGGACTCGGGTCAGCCGATCGAACCGGACCCCTACCTGAAGTCGTACCCGTGGGCCGAGGGCCTGAGCAACTGACACCGTCGACGACCCGTCCCGCGTCCACCTGACGCGGGACGGGTCGCGCACGGTCCCTCCTGGCGAACGCGGCACCCGCCGCCGACGAACGGATAGACACGTGGAAACCGTTATCGGACAGCTCTTCACCGGGCTCAGCCTCGGTTCGATTCTGCTCCTCGCAGCTCTCGGCCTGTCCCTGACCTTCGGGCAGATGGGCGTCATCAACATGGCCCACGGGTCGTTCATCATGGCCGGGTCCTACACCGCGTACACGGTGCAGGAGTACTTGATCTCCGATGCCGGGGTGTCCCTGCTCGTCTCGCTCGTCATCGGGTTTCTCGTCGGTGGTCTGATGGGGGTCCTGCTCGAGGTCACGCTGATCAAGCGGATGTACGACCGGCCGCTGGACACACTTCTCGTGACGTTCGGCGTGGGACTCATCCTCCAGCAGCTGGCCCGGGACATCTTCGGCGCACCGGCGGTCGACGTGGTGGCGCCGTCGTGGTTGTCCGGTGGCGTCGACATCCTCGGTGCGGTCGTCCCCAAGACCCGCCTGTTCATCATGTTGCTGGCCATCGTGGCCGTGACCGCGATCGCGGTCACCATGAAGTACACGCCGATGGGACGGCGGATTCGCGCGGTCGTCCAGCACCGAGATCTCGCCGAGACGAGCGGTATCTCCAGCCGCCGTACCGACATCACGACGTTCTTCATCGGCTCGGGGCTCGCCGGCGTCGCCGGTGTGGCACTGACCCTGATCGGCTCCACCAGTTCGAACACCGGGATGACCTATCTGATCGACGCGTTCCTGGTGGTCGTCATCGGCGGCCTGGGCCAGATCAAGGGCGCGGTCATCGCGGCCATCGCCCTCGGCGTCCTGAACTCGTTCATCGAATACAACACGACGGCGTCGGTGGCGAAGGTCGCCGTGTTCGTCATCATCGTGATCTTCCTGCAGATCCGGCCGCAGGGGTTGTTCACGGTCCAGTCGAGGAGTCTTGTGTGAAGGACTATTTCAGCGCTTCGTGGAAGGTCTGGGCGGGGTTCGGATTCGCGGCGATCCTGCTCTTCGCGGTCGCGCCCGCCGTCTTGTCGGACTTCCGCCTCAATCTGCTCGGCAAGTTCCTGTGCTTCGGCATCGTCGCGGTCGGTATCGGCCTGGCCTGGGGGCGTGGCGGCATGCTCACCCTCGGGCAGGGCGTGTACTTCGGTCTCGGTGCGTACATCATGGCGATGCACCTGAAGATCTCCGACGCCGAACTGCGCGGCGACGACGTGCCCGATTTCATGCAGATCGCCGGGATCAGCGACCTGCCCGGGTACTGGAAGCCGTTCGCCTCACCGGTGGTGACGATCCTGGGCATCCTGCTGGTGCCCACGTTCCTCGCGATCCTGCTGGGTCTGGGTGTCTTCAAACGGCGGGTCAAGGGCGCCTACTTCGCTATTCTGTCGCAGGCGCTCGCCGCGGCCTTCGCGATCCTGCTCATCGGTCAGCAGACCACCGGTGGCAGCAACGGGCTCAACCGATTTCGCAGCTTCTTCGGCCTGGCCCTGAACGACCCGGTGAACCGGCAGCTGTTGTTCTTCATCACCGCGGCCATCCTGCTCGCCGTCGTCGCCATCACGCGACAGCTGATGTACAGCCGGTACGGCGAACTGCTGGTCGCCGTCCGCGACCAGGAGGAGCGGGTCCGATTTCTCGGTTACGACCCGGCCAACACCAAGGTCATCGCCTACGCGATCGCGGCGCTGTTCGCGAGCATCGCGGGCGCCATGTTCGTTCCCATCGTCGGCATCATCTCACCCGCGGACGTCGGGATCGTGCCCTCGATCGCCTTCCTGATCGGAGTCGCGATCGGCGGGCGCACAACGCTTCTCGGCCCGGTGCTCGGCGCCATCGCGGTGGCCTGGGCGCAGACCAGTCTGTCGGAGAACTTCCCGTCCGGGTGGACTTACGCCCAGGGCATCCTGTTCATCGTGGTCGTGGGCTTCTTCCCGGCCGGTCTGGCCGGACTCGGGGCATTGATCAAGTGGCGGCGGAGGAGAGCCCCGGACTCGTCGCCGACCGGCGACATCGATGAACACACCGTCAGCAAGGTAGGAGCGTCGTCATGACCGAAGCGGAATCGACGGTCGTCGAGCATCTGCCCGTCGCCGGTGGCAACGCCGGGATGGACAGCGACTACCTCCAGGTGCGCGGTCTCAGTGTGGAGTTCGACGGCTTCAAGGCGGTCTCCGACGTCGATCTCACCCTGCTCCAGGGTGATCTGCGGTTCCTGATCGGGCCGAACGGGGCCGGCAAGACCACGATCATCGACGCGATCACCGGACTGGTGAAGCCGACCGGGTCGATCCAGAAGTCCGGGGTCGAACTCGTCGGCAAGAAAGTGCACCAGATCGCGCGTCTCGGTGTGGGCCGAACCTTCCAGACCGCCAGCGTCTTCGAGGAACTCAGCGTGCTGCAGAACCTCGACATCGCCGCGGGCGCGGGGCGGTCGGTGTGGACGATGCTCCGGCGACGGCCGGCTCAGATCCCGGACTCGATAGCAGAGGCGCTCGAGACCATCGGCCTGCAGCATCTGGCCGAGACGCCGGCCGGGGTGCTCGCCCACGGGCAGAAGCAGTGGCTCGAGATCGGGATGCTGCTGGTACAGAACGCCTCCGTGCTGCTGCTGGACGAGCCGGTGGCGGGCATGAGTCACGAGGAGCGGGAGGAGACCGGGAACCTGTTGCGTCGCATCGGGGGTGAACGCACGGTGGTGGTCGTCGAACACGACATGGACTTCATGCGGTCCTTCGCGACCTCGGTCACGGTGCTCGCCCGCGGCCGGGTGCTCGCCGAGGGCACGGTCGCCGAGGTCCAGGCCAATCCGAAGGTCCAGGAGGTGTACCTCGGAACCGCCGCGGGCGGTGAGGAACTCGAGGAGATCGCCGCCGAGACCGACACCGCCGGACTCTCCACGCCATCGACCCAGGACAGGGGCTGAATCATGCTGAAACTCTCCGGGGTCCATGCGGGCTACGGGCGCACCGAGGTGATCCACGGGGTCGACATCGAGGTACCCACCGACGGCGTCGTCGCGGTGATGGGACACAACGGAGCGGGGAAGACCACTCTGTTGCGCGCAGCTGTCGGGCTCGTCAAGACCACCAAGGGCACGATCACGTTCGACGGTGTCGACATCACCCGGGTGCGACCCAGCGCCCGGGTGGGGCACGGCATCGCGTATGTGCCGCAGGGGCAGCAGAGTTTCGGTCACCTCACCACTGCCGAGAATCTGCAGGTCGTGGCGGACGGTCGTAAACGTGGCAAGGAGCTGGTTGCCGAGATGCTGGACATGTTCCCGGCACTCAAGGAATTGCTGGGACGACGCGCCGGCCTGCTGTCCGGGGGCCAGCGTCAACAGCTGGCGATCGCTCGCGCTCTCATCACCGAACCGCGGATGCTGATCCTCGACGAGCCGACCGAGGGCATTCAGCCCTCGGTCGTCGCCGAGATCGAGCAGACGATCACCACGCTCACCGAGCGCGGCGGACTGGGAGTGCTCCTCGTCGAGCAGCACATCGGTTTCGCCCTCGAGGCGGCGCAGCGGTACTGCGTGCTGGAGAGCGGGCGTGTGACGTCGTCGGGTGACGGCGGTTCGACTGCGGAAACCGCTGTGCGCGAAGCGATGACGATCTAGTTCGAGGAGGTTGCGGGGTGCCTCAGCCGGGCGCTTGTCGGCTGAGGTGTTCCCATGCCCGATAGTTCTCCGCACGCGCCCGGTCCATCTCCAGCACGTGATCGTACGACTGGCTCCCGAGGATCAGCCGTCGAGGCGGGTCGGGGAGCGCCACGAGTTGCAGGATGACCGGCGCGGCGGTGGCCGGCGACGGCCCGGCGTCGTCACCCCAGGACTCCTCCATCCCGGTGCGCAGATCCTGGTACTGCGACATCGGCTCGGTGGTGGTCGTCCCGGTGGTGAACAACCCGGTGTCGTAGCCGCCCATCTGCACGATGGTGACCTTGACGTCGAACTGCTCGACCTCCATCGCCAGCGCCTCGCTGACCGAGTCGAGCGCCGCCTTGCCGGCTCCGTAGTAGCCGACGGTGGCCATCCCACCGCCGGAGCCCATCGACGTGACCTGCAGCAGGCGTCCGCCGCCGCGGGCGCGCAGGTGGGGTAGCACCGCCTGCGCGACCCAGACGGCTCCGAAGAAGTTCAGGTCGAGATGCGCCCGGATCTGCGCTTCGGAGGCTTCCTCGACCATCCCGTAGAGCATTCCGCCTGCGTTGTTGACGACGATGTCCAGATGGCCGAAAGCGCCAACCGCCTTCTCGACACCGTCGAACACGGCCTGCCGGTCCGTGACGTCCAGCGACAGCGGGCGCAGGTGCTGGGGGTATCGCTCGACCAGCGGCGCCAGCGGATCCACGTCGCGGGCGACGGCAACGACACGATCGCCGGCGGCGAGGGCCGTCTCGGCGAACGCTCGCCCGAGTCCGCGGGACGCACCGGTGATGAACCAGACCCGTGGGGTTGACATGGTCGCCTCCTCAAGTAAACGGAACGTTCCGTCTCGAAAGTAAGTTAGACGTCTCGGTGTCGGGTGTCAAGACGGACCGTCTCGTTTCGTGTACTAGCCTGGCGACATGAGGAACGACGCCGGACCGGACCACTCACGTCGAAAGGAGCGGTCTCGACTGGCGATTCTCGAGGCGACCCGGGCCCTCGTCGTCGAGGAGCCGTACGACAAGGTCACCGTCGAGGCGATCGCTGCCCGTGCCGGCGTCGGCAAGCAGACGATCTATCGGCGGTGGCCGTCGAAGAGTGCGGTCGTCTTCGCGGCCGTGCTGGCCCTGAGCGAGGATGCCGACGGGCAGTCGGTCGTCCTGCCGGACACCGGGGATCTCGAGGCCGACCTGAAGCAGGTCGTGCGAGCCACGGTCGCGGAGTTCGGCGATCCGTCCTTCGACCGGCTGATCCGGGCGGTCAACACCGAGATCGCGAACGACGCCGACCTCGCGACGGAGTACCGGGAGAAGCTGTCGCGACCGCTGGACGATGCCAAGAAGGCTCGACTCCGTGTTGCCGAGCGCGACGGTCAGCTGCCGCCCGGAACCGACCTCGACCTGTTCCTCGAGATGCTCTACGCCCCACTGTTCCAACGGTGGTTACACCGCAGCGGACCGCTGTCCCCGGCGTATGCCGACGCATTGGTCGAGGCGACGCTCCGGGCGTTCGGTACCGGATGAGGCGTTCGCTGCCGAATGACCGGCGCCCGCGCGCAGAGGTCAGTCGAGCCGGACCCCGACTTCCGGGGTGAGGTCATGCGGCGCGTGGAGGGGGAGATCGTCGCCGCTCCAGAATCGCCCGGGGTCGAACCAGTTGGAATCCTTCGACGTATCGAGGATGCCCAACTCGCGGTAGGTGATCGCCACCACCTCCGCGCAGTAGGCGGCTTCGAGTCCGGCGCCGTCGGTGGTGCGGTTGCGGCGCTGCTGCCGTTCATCGCGTCGTTGACGGACCTTGCGGTCGAGGTAGGGGATGCCCCGGACGAGATCGATCGAGTTGGGCACCCGGCCACGAAACCACCGTCCGGCCAGGCGTGCGGTCGTCGGGAACGGTGTCCCGTCGAGTTCGGCGATCACCTTGAGCAGAGCGTTCTCCTGATCGAGGGTGACCTCCGGGGTGAGCTGACGGAACCAGCACGCCTGCTTGTAGCGGATCATCCATTGCTCGACGGCTTCTCGCGCGTCGTGCAACTGAACGCCGCGATGGTTCGATCCGGTCCACACATCGGTCAGGCGATCGCCGAGCTCGGCGTGCCAGAGCAGTGGGGGCAGATCGTCGATGCACACCGCCATCGCCACGTGGTTCACCGGCGCATTGGTCAGCGTGCGGATGGCCCGGTCGGGCCCGGAATGACCACGGAAGAGCCAGATGTCGCCGGTGCGGGTGGCGTCGAGTGCGTCGGTCAACGAGATGCCGGCGTCGGCGCGGTCTCGGCCGAAGAGAATTCTGCTGGTGGGCACGAATGAAGGCTAATGCGTCCCCGGGCCGAGCGACCTATCCTGCCCGCATGAGGAACCTCTGGAAATGGCTGGGATTGGCGGGCGCGGTCGGGGTGGCCACCGGCGGGGTGATGGTCGCGCGGGATCAACGGCAACGGAAGTCCTATTCGGCCGATGACGTTCGTGCCCGACTGCATCAGCGGCTCGACGAGACCGAGAACGCGGGTGGCGAAGCCGCGGATTTGTGAGGAGACTGGGCTGAGTTGGCCGGCGGCCCGTCAGGGTGCCGGAGGAAGGGAACATCATGAGCGACAACAGCGGCTTCGGCGGCTCATTCAACTTCGGCCCCGAGGACTTCGACCGGTTCGCACGGGAGGCCGGGGACGGATTGCGTGACGTGTTCGGCAAGCTCTTCGAGGGGCAGGCCGGGCCGGCGGCCTTCTCGATGTTCTTCGACGAGGCCTCCCGCGGGCGCACGCGCACCAAGCCGCGTGAAGAGACCACCGGCGAGGCCGGCTCCGGTGTCTGGGCGGTCTTCGTCGTCGAGGACGACGGCGGTGCCCGGGTCGAGCAGGTCTACGCCACCGAACTCGACGCGTTGCGCGCCAACAAGAGCAACACCGATCCACGCCGCAACGTGCGATTCCTGCCGTATGGCATCGCGGTGAGCGCGCTGGACACGACTGTCGGGGACAGCGGGGACGACGCCGCACCCACGCCGTAGGCAGCGTCAGAACCGTAGGCAGCGTCAGAACCGTAGGCGGCGTCAGACGCAACGAGGCCGGCGAGTCCTGGATGGACCCGCCGGCCTCGTGGTATCAACGACTGCACGGCCTCACGGCGCATGCTGCGCCGGTGCGTGCGTCAGAGGTTGGCGCCGCACGTCGGCCAGGCTCCGGCGCCCTGCGAAGCGAGCACGTTCTCCGCGACGCGGATCTGCTCCTCACGGGAGGCGTCTGCCGGGTTGCCGGTTCCGCCGTTGGCCTGCCAGGTGCTCATCGAGAACTGGAGGCCGCCGTAGTATCCGTTGCCGGTGTTGGTGGCCCAGTTGCCGCCGCTCTCGCACTGAGCGACCGCGTCCCAGTTGCCGCCTGCCGCATGTGCGGTGGACGCCAGCATCCCGAAGGGGGCGGCGGTCAGTGCACCGACGATCGCGGCGCGGGCGACGAGCTTGGTCATGTGGGTCTTGGTCATACGCATGGTCTTCGTTCCTCCTCACTGCCCCGGGGTTGGCAGGACAGTTGATCTCGGACCGTGGGCGACCATACGGGTTCGGTAACGGCTGGGTCACGTCGACGCCGTGACCTGCGGGGTTCGGATAACGTCCGGATAACGCTGTTAGCTTTGCGGCGAATTCCCAGCGCATCCCGCAATTCCGTGGGGGTTCTCGAGCATGCGTGTTCGGCCGCGTTCGATGACGAAGGTCACAGAAAGAAAGTGGGACCCGTCACGTTCGAGACGGCGTCAGGCGGGGCTCAGCGTGGTAGGACCGCGATCCGCCCGCCGCGAGACGGGGCATAGGCCACTCCGCGCGAGAACCAGCGTTCGGACCGTTCGGCGGTCGGCAGCAGCTCGTGGTCCTCCAGCAGCGTCCGCAGCGTCACGTCCATCTCCATGGTGGCGAAGGCCGCCCCGATGCACCGTCGGGTCCCGCCGCCGAACGGCAGCCACGCCGACGAGGGCTTGGTGCCCAGGAAGCGGGTCGGGTCGAAGCGCTCGGGCCGGGCGAATTCGCGGCTGTCGTCGTGGAGGAGGGCGATCGAGACGAGCACGTTGTATCCCTTCGGGATCCGCCACTCGCCGAGATCGAGATGATCGGCGACCACATGCCGGCCGGCGAAGTCGATGACGGGGCGGCTTCGCTGGACCTCCAGGATCGTGGCGTGGCGGTAGTCGTGTCCGCCGGCGTCCACTTCGGCCACGAGCCGGCGCAACACCTCGGGGTGGCGCCGCAGTCGCTCGAGCGCCCACGCGAGGGTCGTGGCCGTGGTCTCGTGTCCGGCGGCGAGCATGGTGAGCAGTTCCTCGGCGATCTCGTCGTCGCTCATCGGGCTGCCGTCGTCGTAGGTGCTGCGGAGCATGATCGCGAGGATGTCGGTGCGTTCGTCCAGGCGGGAATCGTTGCGCGCCTTGGTGATCAGGCCGCCCACGTAATGGCGGTATTCGACATTGCGGCGCGCGTACCGGTGATTGGGGTCGACCGGCCGGAGGAGACGGGGGAGCGGGGGTATCGTCGCGGCGCGCGACCCGACGGTCACCATCGGGGGGATCATGTCGCGGAGCCGGTCGAGGTCGTTCCCCTCGGCGCCGAAGACGGCGCGGAGGATCACGTTCAGGGTGATGCGCATCATCGGTTCGATGCAGGCGAACTCGACCCCGTGGCGCCAGTCAGCGGTTTCGGCGCGGACCTCGTCGACCACGATCTGCTCGTAGGACCGAATCGGCTTGCCGTGCAACGGCGGGGTGAGCAGCTTGCGTCGGGCGCGGTGTCTGGCGCCCTCCAGTGCGAACATCGATCCGGTGCCCAGGATGCGGCCGAGGTTGGGCTGGACGTTCTCGACCTTGTCGCCCGACGTGAACAACTCGCGCGCCATCGCGGCGTCGGAGATGACGACTGTCGGACCGAAGACGGGCAGGTTCACGGTGAAGGCCGAACCGTGCCGGTCGTGGAGATACCGGAAGAAGTGTCGCCGCGAGACGACCGCACCGAGGCCCTGGACGGCGGACGGGATCGACGTGGTGGGCGGGAGTACCGCCTCGCCGCTTCGGGTCGGTGTGTTCACGGGCGTCGGGTCCTCTCGCCGCAGTCAGCTGGTACGTCCACGTACCAGCTGACGGTACGCTCACGTACCGGCCGGGGCAAGGGCCTATGCTCGAAGACGTGACTGCTGGATCGGGCCCGCTCGCCCCGCCCGCGACGCCGGGTCCGCTCGCTCCGCTCCCCGCGCCCTGGCTGAGCTCGCCGGCCGGCGCGTCGACCCGGGACCGATTGCTCGCCGCGATGCTCGAGTGCATCGCCGATGCGGGGTACCGCGACACCACGGTCGCCGACATCGTGCGGGTCGCGCGGACCTCGAGGCGGTCGTTCTACCAGGAGTTCGCCGACAAGCAGGCATGCTTCTTCGCGCTGCTGACGGTGACCAACACGTTCATGATCGCCGAGATCGCCCGACGCGTCGATGCGGAGGCACCCATCGACGAGCAAGTGCGACAAGCGGTGTCGTCATACGTCGCAGCGAGTGACCGGTATCCGGGTCTCACGTTGAGCTGGATTCGCGAATTGCCCGCGCTCGGTAGTGCCGCCCAGTCGGTCAAGGACGAGGCGATGGAAGCGTGGATCGAACTCTTCGTCGGCCTCACCTCGACCCCGGCGATGGCCGCGGCGGGGGTGGTGCCGATGGACCGTCAGCGCGCGATCTTCCTGTGGGGTGGCTTCCGGGAGCTGACCGCCGGAGCCGTCGAATCCGGGACTCCGCTGGCGTCGATCATCGAGTCGGCGACCGCGGCGTCCCTCGCGCTGGTGATGCCGCGGTCGGAGTGACGAGACCCTTCGTGACGGCCCTCCGCAAGCTCCGGGCCTCCTCAGGGAGCGGGGGACCGTGCTCCGCGAGCTCCGGGCCTCCTCAGGGAGCGGGGGACCGTGCTCCGCGAGCTCCGGGCCTCCTCAGGGAGCGGGACCGGGCTCAGTGCCACGAACCGCGTTGATACTGCGGGGGATACGGCGCCTCGCGACGATCGATGCCCAGCTCGTGCGCGGCGCGTAGCGGCCACGACGGTTCGCGTAGCGCGACACGACCGAAGAAGACGGCGGTGATGTCGTCGTCGCCGGCGATCTTCTCGGCCTGATCGGGTTCGGTGATGAGGCCGACGGCCGCGGTCGGAACGCCCGACTCCCGGTGGATCGAGCGGGCGAGATCGACCTGATAGCCGGGACCGACCGGGATGTCGGCGATGACGTTGCCACCCGAGGAGACGTCCACGAGGTCGACGCCGCGGCCGGCGAGGAGAGCGGCGAGACGCGCCGATTCCTCGACGTCCCACCCACCCTCGGTCCATTCGGTGCCGGAGACGCGGATGAAGAGCGGCTTCGACGACGGCCACACCGCGCGGACCGCGTCGGCGACCTCGAGGGTCAGCCGGGTCCGTCCGTCGAAGTCGCCGCCGTAGGCGTCGGTGCGCCGGTTCGAGAGCGGGGAGAGGAACTGGTGGAGCAGGTAGCCGTGTGCCGCGTGGATCTCCACCACGTCGAAGCCGGCGTCGTCGGCACGACGGGCGGCCTGGGCAAAGGCGTCGACGACGTCGGCGATCTGCTCGGTCGTCATCGCGGTGGGGGCGGGCAGTCCCTCGAAGGCGACATCCGACGGGCCGAACGTCGTCCAGCCGCCGTCGTCGAGCGGGACCGCCCCGGAGCGGTCGTCGAACGGCGCATAGGTGGATGCCTTGCGGCCCGCGTGGGCGAGCTGGGTGCCGATGACCGAACCCTGGGAATGTACGAAGTCGACGATGCGCCGCCACGCCGCCGCCTGGTCGTCGTTCCACAGTCCGGCGTCATGGGCGCTGATCCGACCTTCGGGTACCACGGCCGCCGCTTCGGTGAGGATGAGTCCGAAGCCGCCGGCGGCTCGGGCGCCGAGGTGCGTCAGGTGCCAGTCGGTGGGCACCCCGTCGCCGGCGAAGCAGCTGTACTGGCACATCGGGGCGAGCCAGATCCGGTTCGGGGCGGCGACGTCGCGGAGGGTGATCGGTTCGAAGAGCGCGGTACTGGTCACGAGGAGACACAACGATCGACGGGGCGCCGTATTCCCTGCCGGCTGCCATATCGTCGTGGCATGACCGATTCGCCGTGGAGCGCGCAGCGATGGGCGTTCGTACTCGCCACAGCCGTGTTCGCGTCGGTGTGGGTGGCGGTCGCCGTCGCCGGTCCGGCCCGGATCGCGGGGCACATCGACGCTGCAGGCGAGGTCACCAGGTGGGATTCGAAGTGGGTCGTGCTGACTGGCCTGGGTGCGGTCGGCCTGCTGATCGTGGTGGTGTTCGGCGCTTCGGGTCCGTTGCTCGCCCGGTTGCCGGCGCGAGCGATCAATCTCCCCGGCCGGCACCGCAAGGAGTACTGGATGCGCCCCGAGCACCGCGCCGAATTCAACCGTCTGATGGCCGGGGACCTGGAGCTGATCGGGGCGGCCACGATGGCGCTGCTGGCCTGGCTGCTGGCGGCGACGACGGTCTTCTCGGCGTCGGGGGAGGCGTCGATGAACGCCTGGGCGTTCGCGGTGCCGCTCGTCGTCTACGTCCTGGCGCTGATCGGCTACACCGTCTACATCGCGGTCGGCGACCGATACCGGGTGCGCGAGTGACGAACGTGCGTCAGTGAAGAGAACGGATGAGAGGCAGCCGAACATGACAGATCAGACCGCGCTCGATGCGGTGTCGACGGAGATCGCCGAACCCCTCGGGGTGATCACGCTGGGGGATGCGCGGGGTCGTAACCCGTTGTCCACGAGCACCATGCGCGCCATCACCGCCGCGCTGCGGAACTTCGACGACGACCCGCGCGTGCGAGTGATCGTGATCCGCGCGCTCGGGCCCGCCTTCTCCGCAGGCCACGACCTCGGTGAACTCGTCGACCGAACCCTCGACGACGAGCGCGCTGTCTTCGCGACGTGCACCGAGCTGATGCAGACGGTCCACGACGTGCGCCCGCCCGTCATCGCCGAGGTCGCCGGCATGGCGTTCGCGGCGGGGTGCCAACTGGTCGCGACCTGTGATCTGGCGGTGGCCGGTCGCAGCGCGCGATTCAGCACGCCGGGCGTCCGCATCGGGTTGTTCTGCTCGACGCCGATGGTCGCGCTGTCCCGCGCGATCGGACGCAAGCGCGCGATGCACATGTTGCTCACCGGCGAGGCGATCGATGCCGAGACCGCCGCCGAGTGGGGACTCCTGAGCGGTGTCGTCGACGACGAGGCGCTGGCGGACTCGGTGCGTGAACTGGCTCTGCAGATCGCCGGATCGAGTGCCCGGACCGTGTCCATCGGCAAGCAGGCGTTCTACCGGCAGATCGAGCTCGACGAGTCCGCCGCCTACGACGAGATGGGCGAGACGATGGCGACCAATGCGATGACGTGCGATGCGCAGGAGGGGATGTCGGCGTTCCTGCAGAAGCGGAAGCCGGTGTGGACCGACAGCTAGGGCCCGGTCGCAGAATCGCCACCCACCGGAAGCGGGAGGTGGCGATTCTGCGATGGAGTCAGGCGTCGATCTGCGCGGTGGCGGTCGCGAAGCGCGCGAGATGGGCGTCGGCGGTGCCGAATTCGTACTCGATCGCGGTCAGTCGCTTGAAGTAGTGACCGATCGCCAGTTCCTCGGTCATGCCCATGCCGCCGTGCAACTGCACCGCGTTCTGGCCGATGAACCGGGCGGCGCGACTGATCGTGGCCTTGGCGGCCGAGACCGCCGCCGCACGCTCGGCCGGGGAGCCGTCGAGGGACAGGATCGCGAAATACTGTGCGGCGACCGACTGCTCGAGTTCGAGGTGCATGTCGACCATGCGGTGCTGCAACACCTGGAAGCTACCGATGGGCACGCCGAACTGCTCGCGCTGCTTGGAGTAATCAACGGTGTCGGTGAACACCTTGCGCATCAGGCCCACGGCCTCGGAGACCACCGCGGCGGTCGCGGTGTCCCAGGCCTTCTCGAGGATCTCGATCGCATTCTCGTCGGCGATGAGCGCGTCGGCGGGCAGGCGCACGTCGGTGAACGTGATGTCGGCCGCCTGGCGGTCGTCGATGGTGCGCAGCCTGTGCAGCTCGAGACCCTTCGGGCCACCATCGGCGAGGTCGACGAGGAACAGCGAGACCCCGGCGGGGTCGTGGGGTTCGCCTGCGGTGCGGGCGCTGACGATGAGGTAGTCGGCGAGCGGCGCCGTGGTGACGACAGCCTTGGTGCCGTTGAGCACCCAGGCATCACCGTCGCGGTCGGCACTGGTCTCGATCCGTGAGAGAACCCCGCCCGAGCCGTCTTCGAGTGCGGCCAGCGCGCTCAGGGCCTCGCCCTCGGCGATGCGACCGGCGGCTTCGAGAGCGGCCGGGTTGCCGGTCGCATGGAGGAGACCCGCGCCGAGCACCACCGTGTCGACGAACGGCTCGACCACGAGAGCGTGCCCGAGCGCCTCGGTGACGACCATCAGTTCCTCCGGGCCGCCGCCGAATCCGCCGATGTCCTCGGGCAGGCAGGCACCGACGACGCCGAGGTCCTCGACGAAGGCCTTCCAGATCTTCGGCTGCCAGCCCTCGCCGACCTTGGCCGCGTCGCGGCTGACCTGCAGGTCGTACCGTGCGTCGAGGAACTTGCCGAGACCGTCGGACAGCAGTTGCTGTTCGGGTGTGAGTGTGAAGTCCATCAGTTTTCTCCTGTGACCCGTCAGAGACCGAGAGCCGCTTTGGCGAGGATGTTGCGTTGAATTTCGTTGCTGCCGGCGTAGATCGAGCCCGCGCGGTCGTTGAAGTAGTGCAGCGGGGCGACGGCCTGCCACGGTTCGCCGCTGACGTAGCCGTCGGTGGGCGGGGTGTACTGGAAGATGGGTCCGCCCGGCTTGGTGGCGTGCGGCTGGAAGACGCGTCCGTGGGGGCCGGCGGCCTCCAGGCTCAGGGTGGTGATCTCCTGGCTCAGCTCGGTGCCGAGGATCTTCAGCATCGATGCGATGGAACCGGGGTCCTTGCCCGAGCTCATCGCGGCGAGCGCGCGGTATTCGAGGACCTCGAGGATCTTCGCGCGGACCTGGAGATCGGTGAGCTTGGCCGCGAACGCCGGATCCTCCGACAACGGGCCGCCGTTCGGTGCGGTCACCGATGCCGCGTCCCGCCCGAGCTGCTCGGCCATGACCTGCAGCGCCGGAGCGGCCGCGCCGCCCCCGCGCTCGAAGACGAGCAGGTACTTGGCGACGGTCCAACCGTCGTCGATCTTGCCGAGGACGTTCTTCTTGGGGACGCGCACACCGTCGAAGAAGACCTGCGCCTGGACCTGCTCGCCGGACGCGAACACCAGGTTCTGCACCTCGATACCCGGCGAGTTCATGTCGATGAGGACGAACGTGATGCCCTGCTGCTTGCGCTCCTGGCGCGACGTGCGCACCAGGCAGAAGATCCAGTTCGCCTCCGAGGCGTGCGTGGTCCAGATCTTCGAACCGGTGACGACGAGGTCGTCGCCGTCGTCGACCGCGGCCATCGACAGCGACGCGAGGTCGGAGCCGGACTCGGGTTCGGAGTAGCCCTGGCAGAAGAACACGCTGCCGTCGAGGATGCCGGGCAGGAAGAAGTTCTTCTGTTCGTCGGTGCCGAACGCCATGATCGCGTGCGACACCATGCGGATGCCCATCGGCGACAGCGAGGGTGCGCCGGCGAGGATCGACTCACGGCTGAAGATGTAGTGCTGGGACTGCGACCAGTCGCACCCGCCGTACTGCACCGGCCACGCGGGAGCGGCCCAGCCACGCTCGTGCAGGATCGCCTGCCACTCCATCGAGGCCTCGTGGTCGGAGTAGACGCTGGTGCGCAGCGTGCCCGCCGCGCGTAGGTCGGGGGTCAGTTTCTCGTCGAGGAACGCGCGGACCTCGTCGCGAAACGCAGCGTCGTCCGGAGACCAGTTCATGTCCATGAGCGGTGCGCAACCTATCTGTAAACGGTTGTGGTCAGATTGGGGTCGAAAGGGAATCTACCCAATGATCGGCGCGGTGCGTAGCCCGCCTCACGTTTCCGGCTTCAGTGTGACGTCCGGAGTGGAACCGCGAGGTGGATCCTCGCCCTCCGCGTCCGGGGTCGTCGTGGGCTCGGCGCCGTCGCCGTCGGGTGCCTCGTCATCGGGCGAGTCCGTGTCATTCGGCTTTCCGCCCGACGACAGCAGCACGTCCGCCCAGCGGGTCGCGGGATCGATGTCGATGAGCAGGGCCTTGCCGAGCAGTGTCAGCGGTACCGCGAGGATCGCGCCCAACGGTCCGATCGCCCAGGCCCAGAAGAGCAGTGACAGAAACGTCAGGGTGGTGGAGAGTCCCACCGCGTCGCCGACGAACTTCGGCTGGATCACCGACTGGATGACGACGTTGATGGCGCTGTAGACGACGATGACGATCAGCATCTTGCTGACCCCGCCGTCGAGCAGTCCCAGCAGTGCGGGTGGGACGAGACCGATGATGAAGCCGACGTTCGGGATGTAGTTGGTGATGAACGACAACAGGCCCCAGAGGATGGGGAGCGGGATGGAGAGCAGGGCGAGGGCCACGCTGTCGAGGACGGCGACGATGAGCCCGAAGACCGTCGACACCCAGAGGTAGCTGCGCGTGCCCTGGGAAAAGGAACGGAAGGCCGATGCGATGTCGGGACGCATCCGGTCCAGGATGTTCATCCGGTCGTCGAAGCCGACCGAGTCCGCCGCCATGAACAGCAGCAGGGCAAGCACCAGGATCAGTGCCGAGGCGACACTGAACGTGCTGGCCAGAACGTCGGTCACCGCGCTCACGACCTTGCTGGTGTCGACGTGGGAGATCATGTCCTGCACCTTGTCGTGGCTCACGCCGTGACTGGTGAGGAAGTTCTGGAAGCTGGTGACGAGGTCGTCGAACTTGTCGTCGTACTGGGGGAGTATCGACGCCAGGCGCGCCACCGAGAACACCAGCGCCGCGAACAATCCGATGAGGATGCCGTAGACGAGGAGCACAGTCGTCACGAAGGCGGCCCAGCGGGGAAATCCTCTCTTGCGCAACCAGGTCGGGATCGGCTGAACGGCGACGGTGAGCATCAGCGCGAGGAAGATCGGCCCGACCAGCGACGCCACCGACTTGATCCCGGCGATGGCGACGACGAGCCCGGCGATGGTGAGGAGCACGATGGTTCCCCGCGGCAGCGTCCAATCGGGCGGATCGACTCGATACGACGGTTGTGGCGGAGTGCGTTTGGACGACTTCGTTCCGCTTGCCTCACTGCGACCGGACATGGTGTGCCGCCTTTCTGGACACGACTGATGTGTCGGAACAGCGGCCACCCCGACGCGCGGGGTGGCCGCCGTCAAGTGTTGACCATTCGACGACCATCCGCGCGCTTTCGGCGTGCTTACGTCTCCGGTTGGTTCTCAGTGACCCTTCCAGTTCGGTGAACGCTTCATCACGAACGCCATGATCCCCTCGAGGGTGTCGCCGCTGATGACCAGCGAGTCGAGCACCGAGGTGCTGGCGTGGACGGCATCGACGGTGTCGGTGATGGCATCGGACTGCTCCATGGTGGCGATCGACGCCCGCACCGACGTGGGTGAGGCGGCGAGGATCTCCTCGGCCACTCCGCGCGCGGTCTCGAGAACCTTTCCGGCCGGGGCGATCCGGCTCACCAGACCGGCGGCGGCGGCCTCGGCGGCCGAGATCCGGCGGCCGGTCAGGATCATGTCGCGCGCGAGCGCAGGTGGGATCATCCGCGGCAGCCGGACCAATCCGCCGGCGGCCGCCGCGAGTCCGACCTTCACCTCGGGCAGGCCGAAGGAGGCGTCCTCGTCGGCCACGACGATGTGGCAGGCCATCGCGATCTCACAGCCACCGCCGAGTGCGAACCCGTTGACCGCGGCGATGACCGGTTTGGGGAGGCTGCGCCGTGAGGTCAGTCCCGCGAACCCGTTCTTCGGGACCGACAGGGCGGCCGGGCCTGCGGTCGCGGCGAGGTCGTTGCCCGCCGAGAAGGCCTTGTCGCCCTTACCGGTCAGGATCGCCACCCACAGGTCGGGATCGGCGAAGTAGGCCTCGAAGATCGAGTCGAGTTCGGCGTTGGCCGCGGGGTTCAACGCGTTGCGTGCGTCGGGGCGGTTGATGGTCACCTCGAGCAACCGACCGTCGCGACGGACCTCGACATGTTCGTAGGACTCGCGGAATGCCGGTGCGACAACCGGATGCCGGGAGTTCATGGCCGCGGCGGTCAGGGCCACCCGGTTGCCCTTGTCGAACGACCGCACGACGATCGGCGTGCCGACGGGGTCGTCGGAGGTCAGGAGAAGGTCGAAGAACTCGTCGTCGTCGGAGTCGAGATTGGCGACGAACCGGGCGCCGAGCCCGTCCGGCGAGGTCGGGTCGACCAGCCGGCCGATGACCACACCGGTGCGGCGGCCGCTCTTCTGCGGGATGACCGTGTAGGTCTCGATGACCGCGGCGCCGTCGGCGTCGGCGATGGTGGGAACGGTTGTCGCCGCGTCGAGTTCGGCCTGGACCGGTCCGCTGGTGTCCGGGCGCCACGGTGCCGGCGTCGTCGAGTACACCCCGGCGGCATGCTTGCTCAGCACCCCGCCGTTGGCGACGACCAGACCGAAATCGCCTGGTGATCGTCGGACCCGCGTGACCACCTCGGCGATCGCGTGCAGGGAGTAGTTGTTGCCCGGGCCGCCGAAGAACGGCAACCCGCCGGTGAGGGTCAGCCCGCGTGGATCGTCGGGCGCCATCCCGATTCCGTCGAGGACGTTGAACACCGCGATCGGGAAGCAGCTGTAGATGTCGACGACCGAGATGTCGTCGAGTCCGAGTCCGGCGACCTGCAGCGCGTGCTGCACCGCAGCCGGGGCTGCGGGGGCGGAGCCGAGGTCGGGACGAGCCAGGACGGGGCGTTCGACGGTCGACGAGTGACCATGCAGGAACACCCATTTCGCGGGATCGATCCCGGCGGCCTGCGCCGCCCGGACCGACATCACGACCACCGCGGCTGCCTGGTTCACCTGATCGCGCGCCACGATGTACCGGGTGAACGGATCCGCCACGACCCGGTTCTCGGGAGTGACCGCGACGAGTTCGGCGGCGGTGCGCGCCGTCGGTGCCGCCGAGTGCGGGTTGGCGGCGGCCACCTGGGTGAAGGGGGCGAACAACTCACCCATGGTGGCGATGTAGGCGTCCCGGCCCAGCCCCGAGGCGTGCCGGCGGGCGTTCTCCAGTAGGGCGTACTGCGGCAGCACCGATGCGAGGCCGTGCCGCATCTCGGCGACGGTGATGATCCCCTTCAGCCCGAAGCCGCGGTCGTCGAGCTGGCCCCCGACCTCTTCGGCGAAGCTCGGCCGCTGGTCCTCCGGCTGGGACATCAGATGGCGGACGGTCGACATCACCTCGGCGCCGAAGACGACTGCGCCCTCGGATCTGCCGGTCGCGATCGTCCCGGCGAGCTCGGTGAGGATCGTCTGCGGTGTCTGACCACCGGTCACCGCCTGCACCGCGCGGCGGGGGTCCACACCGATCCGGTTGCCGACCGCCCGCGGCATGTTGTCCGGACGGCCCAGCGGTGACGACGACAACGGGCTCGAGATCTCGAAGGACCGGATCGCGGCGATGGTGTCGATCGACGCGGCGACATCGCCCCCGGAGTCGGCGAACGCGGCGGTCACCGCCCGGGCGGCGAGGTCGGCCTCGCCGAGAGCCTCGTAGCCGGGATCGGTCAGGCGTTCCGAGGCCTGGCCCACGCCGACGACGACGGGGGTGTTCGGATCGATATCAACGAGCGTTGTTGGCATACCAAACATTGACACACGGCGTGACCGGGGTCTCATCGGAGGTGGTGCACGAACGTCCGGGCGTCAGTGTGCGGTCGGCTCGCCGGGAACGTCAGTGTTGCGGTCAGCGCGGTTCCAACCGTGGTCGGGCGCCGCGGATCGGACCAGACTGTCGCCGACCAGATTGCGATCGAAAGGACCACCGATGACGTCCACCGTGTCCACCACGCCTGCCGGCGGGCCCGCGACCGGCGAGTCCGCCGGAACGACCGACGAGCGGCTCGACGAGGTGTTCGCGCCGATCTTCGCCCGGATCGCCGAGGGCGCGGTACAGCGCGAGGACGACCGCAGGCTCGCACACGACGAGGTCGCCTGGCTGCGGGAGGCGAAGTTCGGCGCGCTGCGCGTGCCGGTGGAACTCGGCGGATACGGTGCGTCGATCCGGCAGTTGTTCCGGCTGCTCATCGATCTGGCTGCCGCGGAGTCCAATCTGCCGCAGGCCCTGCGCGTGCACTGGTCGTTCGTCGAGGACCAGCTGTCCGCACTCCCGGATGAGGCCGCGCAGCAGTGGTTGCGCAAGGTCGGTGAGGGGACGCTGGTCGGCAACGCCATCACCGAGCCCGGCGTCGGTGCCATCGACCGCTATCAGACGCGCCTCACCCCCGACCCGGCGAGCGCGGACGGCAACGGGTTCCGGCTCGACGGCACCAAGTACTACAGCACCGGCAGTCTCTACTCCGATCACATCCTCGTCGCCGCCGACCAGGACGGGGAGCGCGTCTCGGTGCTCGTCGACGCCGACGCCGACGGTGTCACCCAGCACGACGACTGGGATGGCTTCGGCCAGCGCCTGACCGCAAGTGGCACCACCGAGTTCGCCGGCGTCGAGGTCCCGGCCGAGCGTGTCCTCGGTCCTGGCTACGGCGGGGAGGGCCGCACGTACGCGACGTCGTACTTGCAGCTGGTCCAGCTCGCGGTGCTGGCGGGCATCGCGGCGCGCGCCACCGACGACGTCGTGGAGTGGGTACGCAACCGCACACGCACCTTCACCCACTCGACGGCCGACCTGCCACGCCACGATCCGCTCGTGCAGCAGGTGATCGGCCGACTGTCGGCGGCGGCCTACACCGCGCGCACGCTGGTCCTCGACATCGCCGACGAACTCGACGAGCTCGCACTCGCCGGCTGGGAGGACGCCGATCTCCTCGACCGCGTCGAGTTCGACGTCGCCCGTGCCCAGGCCGCGGTCATCCCCGCCGTCCTCGACGCCACCACCCAGCTGTTCGAGGTCGGTGGTGCGTCGATCACCTCCGAACGTCTGCGCCTCGACCGTCACTGGCGCAACGCCCGGGTGATCTCGGTGCACAACCCGCTGATCTTCAAACTGCAGGCGGTCGGCGACCACGTGCTCAACGGCACCGACCTGCCCTACGCCTGGAGCGCCGGACAGAAGTAGCGCGCGCCGCGCCGCTACTCTGGCGGCCATGCACCGGATGGCCGCGGCGGACGCGGCGTCGTACTGGATGTCGCAACACATCCCGAACGACGAGTTCGTGGTGTATTGCTTTGCCGCGCCGCGTAGTCCGATCGAGGACTGCGCGGCGCGACTTCGGCTCCGTGCCGCGTTCGTCGACGATCTGTGCCTCCGGATACGAGAGGTCCCCGGCACGGTCGACCGCCCGTACTGGGAATCCGTACGGCCCACCGACGACCAGGTCCGTGTGGACCGGTCGAGCCGGACGTGGTCGTCGTGCCTGGCCCAGATCGCCGCACTCATCGCCAGTCCACTCGACCCCACGTCGGCGGCGTGGCGGGTACACCTGTTCGGTCCCGTCGTCGACGCCCCGGGCGCCGCGGGCGTGGCCTGCGTCGTCGTACTGCAGATCTGTCACGCGCTGGGTGACGGACGTCGCGCCTCTCGGATCGCTCGTGAATTGTTCACTGCGCCCGCCACGCAACGCGATCCCGGGCCCGCGCGTCACCGGCCGGGTCGCGAGCTGCTGGTCGACGCCGGGACTGTACTCGGTGGTGTCCTCCGATTCCCCGGCGAGTTCGTCGTGACGGCCCGGCGGGGATTCCGCGCGGCGCGGCTCGCCTCGGCGTCCGTGCCGGAAACGCCGGGGTACACACCGACTCCGCTGAACACCTCGCCCGGCCCGCGTCGGACCCTTCGGGTGCTGGTCGTCGAGCGCGATCGCCTGACCGCCCGCGGACAGCCGGTCACGGTCGCGGTGCTCACCGCGATCTCGGTGGCGTTGCCGGAATACCTGGGTGAGACCGGGCGGCGGTTGGGCGTCGAGCTGACGATCGGCCGGTCGGGTGAACCGCGGTCCCGCAACCACTTCCGCAATGCCGGAGTGGACCTGCACATCGACGTCGACGACCTCGACGAGCGCGCGCGACTCATCGGCGCCGACATCGCCACAGCTCGAGCGGCCGAGAAGGACCCGTTGCGGGATGCGCGGCGTCGGGCGTCCGAATCGACGCCCGCGCTTCTGGCCCGATGGGGGATCGACGCTTTCGACCTCGACACCCCGCCCGAGACGGTCACCGGGGTCTCGGTGGTGTCGTCGGTGAACCGTGGCGCCGCCGACCTCGACCTCGATGGCGGCGAGATCCTGTTCACCACAGGCTTTCCCGCGCTGTCGCCCGCTCAGGGCCTGACCCACGGCGTGCACGGGATCGGCGATCGGATCGCGATCTCGGTGACCACGAGCCCCGACGTGATGGATGACGTGGACCGGTACGTGGAGCTGCTCGCCCGGGCGGTGGGTAGCTGAGGTCCTCACCGCCGCCGCAAACCGGCGCCCCCGCGCCCTTCGAATTCGACATGATCTGCGCAGCCGACCATAGCCAGATGTCGAGGACTGCTCGTCGGGCGCGATTTCTTGTCGGTGGTCGGGTCTATCTTGGATGTATCAGGTGGACCGGTCAACCAGGCCGGGCGGCAACGACTTCGGGGGTAGTCACTGTGGGGGCATGGACCGATCTGCCGGGCGAGTTTCTCGCCGGGGTCGATCCAGCGCGCCCGGCCGATGCCGACACCGCCACCCACATGCAACGTTTGGGATCGATCCGTGCCGGGGAGTCGTATCTGGCGTGGTGCCGCTATCAGACGATCCTGGTGCTATGCGACCGGTCATTGAATTCGGTTGGCAACAGCTACATCTCTGACGGTTTCGGTGACATCGTCGCCCGGGTCTCGCGGGAGGCCGGGATCACCCGCTACGGCGCCGGGGTGCTGGTCGACGAGGCACTGTGTCTGCGTGACCGGTTGCCGCGGGTGTTGGAGACGTTGCGCGACGGCATCATCGGGCCGCACCAGATCCGCGAGATCATCGGCCGTACCCACCTGGTGGCCGATGACCACCTGCTCGACCCCGCCGACCCCGCCAGTCGTCGGATCATCGAGGTGCTCGACGAATCCATCGCCGACCTGCTGCGCTCTCGGTCCGGGTCGTGGTCGACGTCAGGTTTGCGCGACATGATCGACCGTCTGGTCTTCGGCCATGACGCCGACGCGGTCCGCGAACGGCGCCGCGAGGCGCTGGACAACCGTGGCGTGTGGACCGAGAACCACGGCGACGGGACCGGTGAGATCACCGCGGTCATGGCCGCCGAGAACATCCGGGCTTCCAACGCCTCGGTACGTGAGTTGGCCGCATCCGTCTGCGACCGCGATGGCCGCACCCTCGGGGAACGGAAGTCCGACGCCATGTGCGCGTTGCTCACCCGAACGGCGTTCACGTGCGCGTGCGGACACTCCGACTGCACCGACCACCGTTCAATCCTGCCGCCCCCGCCGGTGCGACAGCTGGTACCGAGATCGTGATCCATGTCGTCACCGACGCCGACACCCTGGCCGGCGGCTCCGGACCCGGTTGGGTCGACGGGCACGGGGTGATCTGCGATGAGCATGTGCGCGATCTCGCCGCCCGGCCTGACGCGACGATCCGGCCGGTCACCCCGGTGCGTACACCACCCACCCGCGTCGCCGCCGATGGTGCGAGCGCGCGGACCGCGAATGCCGCCGCACCACGGCAGGACGTCGAGAGTGTCATCGTGTTCCCGGGGGCATTGCCCGGTGACCCGTACCGGCCGACGAGTGCGTGTGCCGAGTTCGTGCGGGTACGGGACGGCTACTGCACCGAACCAGGGTGCACGCGTTCGGCGTTCACCGCCGACGTCGACCACGTCGCCGAATACGACCACGCCCGGCCCGCCCGCGGCGGCGCGACCTCGAGTGAGAACCTCAACGCCAAATGCCGCGCCGGTCATCTGCACAAGACGCACGGTGACTGGACCGACGTGCAGTACCGCGACGACGAGGGCCGTCTGGTCACCCAATTCGTGACGCCGGAAGGTTTCGTGATCCCCGGCGCGGCCGAAACTCTCGAGGATCTCTTCCCGAACCTACGTCGTATCCGATTCGAGCAAGCCGCGAAAGCACCCCCGACACCGCGCATCATCGTGCCCGACCACCACGGCCGACCACCACGCACGATCACCGAACGAACCGCCGCGAAACACGCGAAGCGGCGAGAAGAACGTGCCCGCAACAAGACACAGCGCGACGCGAATCGACGGGCCCGGACCGAAGCAGCCCACCACCAGCCGACAACCCACGACGACGAGCCCCCGCCATTCTGACCCGGCGCTCGGCGTGGCCTGTGGTGGCTAACCCCGCGGGTACCCGTTCGTGTCCGCCGGGGCGTCTCCGTGTCCGTTTCCGCCCGACCCCTTCGGCGGACGGGTGAGGCGTTTGGGAAGTCGTTCGGCGAGACCGCCGAGCGGTGCGACCGATTGGTTGAGCAGGTCCACGGTCTCGGCGAGTTCGTGGACCGTCTCCTGCATGGTGATCAGGGTCGGGCCGAGTTGTCCGATGACCTCGGTCAGCTCGGTGATCCGGTCCAGCGGCCCGCCGGGTGCGATCGCACGCTCGACCGCACCGTTCTCGCCCAGGAGCTGATCGAGCAGGCCGTCGTCCTCCGCGAGTCGGTCGAGGATGCCCCCGGCCGCGGTCACCTTCTCCAGCACACCGTCGGGTGCCGTGAGCTTGTCGACGATCCCGCCCTCGGAGGTGAGACGTTCGAGGATGCCCTCGTTCTCGGTGAACTGGTCGACGACGCCGCCCGGGCGGGTCAACCGGTCGAGGGGGCCGTCCTTGGCGGTGAGGCGGATCAGGATGCCTCGCTCGTCCGCCATCTGATCGAGGAGCCCGCCTTTCGCAGTGAGCTTCTCGAGCGGGCCGTCAGACGCGGTGAGCCGGTCGATGACGCCGCCCGGGTTCAGCAACCGTTCCAGCGGACCCCCGCTGGCGAGGATGCGTCCGAACGGCCGGTCGGGTCCGAGCAGCTCGGACAGCTGGTTGAGCAGGGCGAGCGGCGTGCGGGCGCTGCCCAACTCGTCGGCGTCGACGCCGACGGCCAGCGCGAGCTCATGCTGGACGCTGCCGGCGGTGATCCGAGCGATGGTGACGGCGGATTCCGCGGCGCTCAGCACCACGCCGGTGACGGCGAATCCGACCCGGAACGGCATCTCGACGAGAGCACGGCCGGGATCGAGTGCAGCCTGCCGACGCTCGACGGCGCGCCGACCGGGGACGGGACGGTCGGACAGCGACCGATCCGGAAGGGACTCCATGGTGTCCGACCCTAGGCCAAGGGGTGTGCGTTCGGGGCGAGGGTTGCGCGATCCGGCGGGCGGTGTCGCCCTAGGAGTCGGCGCCCGAGGCCTGCGCAGCCTTGGCCGCCTTGGCGGCCTTCTTGAAGTCGCGGACCTTCTGCAGCGAATCCGGGCCGGTCACGTCGGCGACCGAACGGAACCCCTTCTTGCTGTAGTCCCCGGCGACCTTGGTCCAGCCCGACGGCTTGACGTCGAGCTGCTTGGCGACGAGGGCGACGAAGATCTTGGCCTTCTGGTCGCCGAAACCGGGCAGTGCGCGGAGCCGCTTCATGAGGTCGGCACCGTCGGCGGCCTCGGTCCAGATGCGCGCTGCGTCGCCGCCGTATTCGTCGGCGACGACCTTCGCGAGTGCCTGGACCCGCCCGGCCATCGAGCGTCCGTAGCGGTGGATGGCCGGGGGAGTGGCGCACAGGTCGGCAAACGCCTCGGGATCGGCGTCGGCGATCTCGACCGGGTCCATCGTGCCGAACCGGTCGCGGATCTTGGCCGGCCCGGCGAACGCCCGCTCCATCGGGAACTGCTGGTCGAGGAGCATTCCGGTCAGGAGGGCGAACGAATCGCTGGAGAGGAGTTCGTCGGCCGCGGGTTCCTGGGCGATCTGGATCTTCGGCATGGGTCGATTCTGGCAGACGGCACCCGTGCGCGGCTCTAGACTGCCTCCATGATCAGCGGGGAGAACACGGGCGGCGTCGAGAACAGCAGGCCACGGCGAGGGGGCTTCGGGGCGGGGACGATCGCCATGGTGGTCGGAACCGTGATGGGACTGGCGGTGTCGCTCTTCGGTGTTGGTGTCGCCACGGCCGCGCCGGCCGACGACGGGGCGAACTACGTCACCACGCTGCGATGCGACAGCGTCAACCCGTGGCCCGCGGGCACGGTCAAGGTCCGCGTCGACGTGTTCAACCAGATCCGCCACCCGGCCGACGGACTGCCCGGTCCGGTCATCGCGCTCATCGGCACCGACCGCGCCAAGCGCGTCGCACTCGAATACACCTACGAGGTGTCGGTGTCGTGGCGGAATCTGCGCACCGGGCGGACGGGTGTGACGACGGTTCCCGGCCGGGGTTACACCGTCAAGTGGCAAGTCGACATCCATCCGGGCAGCGGTCCCGTGGCCTTCACGATCCGTCAGAAGATCGGCGCGCTCGCGTTCTTCCCGATGACCAATCCGAAATACTCGTCGTGCTCGGGTCGCGCCGTCGCATGACCTACCGGTCGGCGAGTCCGCCGACCAGGAGGTACTGCGCGGTGAAGTAACTCGCGAGCACCCAGGCCTCACCGGCGACCCGTAGTCGTGGATCGGTGACCAGGTGCCGTCGATTGATGATCGCGAGGTCCGAGAGCAGGAAGAACCACCCGCCGGCGCGCAGGCGCGGCTGCGGCGCGGGCACGTCCGACGCCAGCGCCGACATGGTCGCAAGCGTGTTGCCGTACGTACCGAGCACCGGCAGCAGTGCCGGACGGTGGCGCGCCAGGACCGTCGCCGACTCGGCCAGGATGCTCACTCGCGGCGCGAGCGTACGGACCGACGGCCGGGCGCCTGCGCGCCACATCGCAGTCGCGTAGCTCAGCTGCGCACCCGCGAAAGACGCTGCACCTCTGCGCAGACAACGATCCTTCGCCACCGGGTCGTCGTGTTCGAACTCCTCCCGCAGCATGAATCGGTCGCCGACCGCCGAGAAACCGAGAACGGCTGCCAGTGCGACGGTGTCGGCGACCGGACGACGCCGCGAACCGGCGGCCACCCGTGCCGCGAGCAGCGCGATCGGCAGCGGCTTGGTGATCTCGGCGCTGCGTCGGTCACCGACCGACCCGCTGATCGTCGCTGCGGCGGCGGTGGCCGCATAGGCGATCCGGAATGCACGGTTCACTGCAGGATTCGGGCGACGAACCCACGGATGTCGGTGTCGGAGAATCGTTTCGACTGCGCCCCGTCGAGAGTCAGATACGTGCGTGCCGACACCTTGGCGTCACCGCCGCGTGCGTCGTTGAGGTACTTGAGCGTGAGCGGTACGACGACGGAGGTGTCCTGCAGGGTCTGCGTCATCAGAACCGGACGTTCGAAACCACGGGTCGGCAGGTCGGTCGCCTTCGTGAGCAGGGAGGTGAGTTCGGTGTTCCCCGACAGCGGCTTGGTGAATAGCGAACCGATTGCGAGACCATCCACTTCACGGACGAACTCGGTCACACATGATGCGGCGGCCCTGGTCATCCACTTCTTGCCGGCGTCGGTGAGGTAGGCGTTCACGTCGATGTCCGGGTGCGCGTTGCGGATCGCACTCAGCGTGTACAGCGCGTCGGCGGCCAGTCCGGACGGCATCGCCGCCGAGGACGGGCCGAGATTGGCCACCAGCGAACCGAATTGGGCCGGGATCGAGCTCGCCGCGGCACCCTTGAAGTCGAGCTTGCCGCCCTGGATGGTCGGCGCCAACCGGGCGAGCGTGATCGCGGCCGCCGCTCCCTGTCCCTCGCCGACGACCGCCCACGAGCGCGACAGGTTGTCGGCGATGTCCCGCGAGGCGCGCACCGCGTCGACGATGTTGCGTGCGGTGGCCTCCAGGTCGTAGTACTGCGGGGTGCCGGGCGTACCGACACCCGCGTAATCGGTGCTGACGACGGCATATCCGCGTCCGAGCCAACGCTTGAGTTCCTCGGTGTCCTCGGCGGTGGGCCGCGTCGACGGCGCGCACTTGTCGGCGATACCGCGCGAACCGTGCGCCCAGGCGACGATCGGCCAGCCGCCGGCGGGCGCGCGCCCGCCGGGCACCATGAGCACGCCGGAGGACAGGTGGGCCTTGCCGTCGGCGCCGGTGCTCCAGTAGGTGAAGTCGTTGCCCGAGGCCGCTCCGGCGACCGTACGAGACCGGGGGAGTTCACGATTGGCGTAGACGGCGCCCGGGGCCTGTCCGGGACCACGCGTGTCGACGGTGCCCGCGTTGTCGTCGGCGGGGGCACTGTTGTCTGTCGACGACGGTTCCGCCGTGCCTGGTGTCGAGGTGCTCGGGGCCGGTTCGGCCGCGGCCGTGGCCGTCAGACCGGCGACGGCCGGAGCCACGACGATCGTGAGAGCCGCTGCGGCCGCGAGGGCGCGGGTGAGGTGGGCACTCCGGGGTTTCGAAGTGTTGCCGTGGGGGTTCATGTGTCAGTTCGTTCTGTGAGGTGGGTCGGTTACCGAAGGCGTTGTCGCTCAGGCGTTGACGACGCCGACGGCCGGCAGGAACCAGCAGTTCTGGGTGCCGTTGCTCGCGTTGCCGAAGACCGCCGACAGGATGGTGCCGCTGCCGGTCTTGACCGGTGCGAGCCGGACCCCGGACAGCAGGGGCAGCGCGGTGAGCGCGGTCCGGTCGGTGATCGGGTCGAGATCGGCGAAGCCGCCCTGCAGGGTGCTCGTGTTGAACCAGGCGACCTGCATCTTGCCGCCGCTGCCGGCCGTCGGTGAGGCGGGCACGAAGGCGTAGGCGGTCTCGCCCTTGTCGACGAGGTTCAACTTCTCGGGCAGCTTGACGCCGGGGATCATGTCGAGCAGCGGCTTGAGCTGGGTCAGCGGATCGGTCTTCATCGGCCACGGACCTGCCACGGCTCCCGCCCCGGCGGTCACGAGACCGAGCGGGTTGTCGGCGGTCGGCGCGGTGCAGAACGGCGACACCGACGGGGTGAGCGTCTGGATGCCCAGCGTGCGGAGCAGGGCGATGGGATCGGTCGGCGCGGCGGCGGGCGTGGCGCCCGGGGCGGGGGCACCCTCGGCGGCTGCCGGGAGCGGAAGGGCTCCCGCACGACCGGCGATGTCCTCGACCGACAACTGGCCGGCGCTGCCCATGATCGTCTGTGCGGCCTGCACCGCGATCTGGTCGACGCCCGCGGCCTTCAGCAGGCGGACCGCTCCGGCCAGCTCCGCGTCGAACGGGATCGACAGCGCACCGAGCATGTTGGCGGGAACGAGCGGTTCCGCGGCTGCGGGTGCCGACGTTGCGGTGAGGGTGGCCGCCGCCATCGCCACACCCATGAGACCGGCGCCGCAGCGCTGGATCGCGCGGCTGCGAGTGACGCGACGCGGAGCGTCGGAACGCGTGAACCGAGACGTGAGGGACATGGCTCTCCTTGTGGCAACCGGCCTTGACGACCGGATGGGCGATCGAGCACCCCGCCACGTGTGGCGGGTGTGACAGGTGGGACTCAAGTTAAAAGAGACCATGTCGGTGTCGGCCCCGGCAAGTTGCGAGTCCGACCTGTGACACGGGCGCGATCGGCGAGAGACCGAACCCGCGTCGAGCTGCGTGTTCGAAGTGAGCGCCCCACCCCCCGGCACGACGAAGGCACCCCGGCGATGAGCCGAGGTGCCTTCGTCTGTGAGAGGAAAAGCGGTCAGATGATCGCGAGTCCGATGACCGGGACGATCGTGCAGGAGACGATCTTGCCCTTCGTCTTCGTGGTCACGTTGCCGTGGATCGCCGAGATGACACGGCCCTTGCCGGTCCGCGAGATACCGGTGAAGGTGCCGGGTCCCTCTTGGACGTTGATCTTCGGGTTCCGCTTCAGCGTCGTGGTGCCGGTGCGGCCGGTGTCGACGTTGAACCAGCTCACCGTGAGGGGTGCGGTCTTGTTGTCGATGGCCGGGCCGGTACCGAGCGAGGTGTAGACGTAGCCCGCCTCGCCGCGCTTGGGGCCGGGAGCCGGGGCTTCCTGCGGTCCGGCGGTGGCCAGGGCGCGTCCGAGCGAACCACCGCCGGGGATGCAGCCGAGGCCGAAGGTCGGGTAGAGGAATTCCTGGATCTTCGGAGCGTTCGGTCCCTGCGGGATCTCCGGATCGCCGGGCTTGCGCTCGGCGGCGAGTTCGCGCGCGGCCTGCTTGCGGCCGGGTTCGCCCAGGAAGTCGGCGATCGAGCGCCAGATCTTGCTGACCTCACCGGGCATTCCGGGGGTGTCGGCGAACGACTGGGCCTGACGGAGCAGATCGACCGAGACCTTGCCGTCGGGTCCGGGGGTCGCCACCGAGCCGATGATCGCGGGTGCGAACGCGCCGAGCGAGTCCAGCACGCGCTGGTCGACCTTCGGCGCCGGTGCGGCCTGGGCGGCGACCGGAAGAGCGAGCGACGTGGCCGCCGCGAGCGCCGACACGGCGACGAGGAGGCGACGGGTCCGGATTCGATGCGGGGCATTGCCGGATCGCAACCTCGGTGGCCGGGAGAAACGCACTGGTGTGTCCTAACGGTCGTGGCGCAGGCGGGTGAGTCGTGCTGCGCCTCGTGGTCGTGGCATCCGCCCGGGTGTCGGCTCGCGGATAGCCCATCCTCTCACCCGAGTCGTCGCGGGTCATTCTAAGCCCCTCGCGGGTTCCAATGTCCAGGCCGAGGTCCTGTTACGGGTGAGGTTTGTGTGGTTATTGATGCAATTGTTACTCAAGTGAGGTCAACGCGGTCGGGGCGTGCGGCCAGTCGGCCACCTGGTTGGATGAGGAGAATCGGGGAACTCTCGCCGATGTCGAACAGGAGTCTGATGTGAACGAGCTGCGCACCGACGGCTTGCCGGGTCGTCGACGCGGGAGATCGCGGCTGACGCGTGTCGTCGTCGCCGTGGCCGCCCTTGCACTGGTTGCGTCGACCGCAGTCGCATGCGCAGACGATTCGTCGTCGGGTGCGGAGGTCACCCTGCTCACCCACGACTCGTTCGAACTGCCCGAGTCCGTCCTCGACGCATTCCGTCAGGAGACCGGCCTGACCCTGAAGACCGTGAAGTCCGGCGACGCCGGGCAATTGGCATCGACGGTGTCGCTGACACCGGGCGCACCCAAGGGCGACGCGGTCTTCGGTATCGACAACACCTTTGCGTCGCGCCCGATCGACGCCGGCGCCCTGGAATCCTACGAGTCACCGGCCGCGGTCGACGGTGCCGCGGACTATGCGGTACCCGGCGCCGAGGGGCAGCTGACGGCCGTCGACCGGGGCGATGTGTGCCTCAACGTCGACGACGGCTGGTTCGAGTCCAGAGGACTGACCCCGCCGGTGAGTTTCCGCGATCTGACCCGCCCGGAGTTCGCGTCGCTCACCGCGGTGACCGACCCCGCCACCTCCTCACCGGGCACGGCGTTCCTGCTCACCACGGTCGGCGCGCTCGGAGACGGCTGGCAGGACTACTGGAAGCAGGTCGTCGGCGGCGGCGCAACGGTCGTCTCGGGCTGGGAGGTCGCCTACAACCAGCTCTTCACGGCCGGCGAGGGTCGCGGCGACAAGCCCATCGTGCTGTCCTACGCCTCGTCGCCGGCGGCCACGCCCGGGACGAGCGCGCTGCTGGACAGCTGCTTCCCGCAAGTCGAGTACATCGGCGTCCTGAAGGGCACCCGGAACTCCACCGGGGCACGCAAGCTCGTCGACTTCATGCTCAGTCCCACCGTGCAGAAAGAACTCCCGTCGTCGATGTACGTCTATCCCGTGCAGCGCGACACGCCGCTGCCCCCGGGCTGGCCGGCGCGCGCGGAGGTGCCCGCCTGGATGTCGTCGCTGCCGCCCGCCACGATCGCGGAGAACCGCGAGATGTGGCTCGACCAGTGGCGCGCCGCGGTCGGCCGGTGATGCCTCGGTGACCCGCGCCGGGACGGCGGTGACCCGGGCGTCCCGGGCTGCCGGACCGGTGGCGCTGTGGCTCCTCCCGGCACTGTTCATCGTGGTGCTGTTCGCGTGGCCGGTCGTCGCCCTCGTCCGGCGGGCCGTGTCGATCGCCCGCGACTCGGGGGCGGGCCTGGGTGAACTGCTCGAACGTACCGACGCGCTGGGACTTCTCGGCGTCACCCTCGGTCAGGCGGCGGCGTCGACCGTCCTGGCGCTGGCCGCCGCCGCCCCCATCGCGTGGTTGTTCGCCCGGGTGCGCGGGGCCACCGCTGTCGTCCTCGCCGTCGTGGTGACCGTGCCGTTCGTGCTGCCCACCGTCGTCGTGGGCGTCGCGTTCCGCTCGTTGCTGTCGGGCCCACTCGCGTTCCTGCACATCGAGTCCGGGCTGCCGGCCGTGCTCGCGGCCCACGTCTTCATCAACATCGCCGTCGTCGTCCGCGTCGTCGGCGCGGCCTGGCGCAACCTCGATCCACGGCTGCTCGAGGCGGCACGGTCGCTGGGCGCCAGCCGCATACGGGCGACGCTGACCGTGGTCGTGCCGCGACTCGTGCCCGCGATCGCGTCGGCCGCAGCGCTCATCTTCCTGTTCTGTTCCACCAGTTTCGGCGTCGTGATCATCCTCGGCGCGGGCGAGCTGCGCACCCTGGAGACCGAGATCTACACCCAGGCCATCGGATACTTCCGCATCCCCGAGGCGGTCGCCCTGTCGATGCTGCAGATCGTGGTGGTGCTCGCCGCGTTGCTGCTGACACGGGTGTTCGCCGATCCGGCCGGCCGCGGATCGGGCGGCGGTGCGCGGCGGGCCGAACGCGACCGCAGGGTCGCCGGCGGCCGGTGGACGCGGCCGGCCGTCTGGGCGGTCGGGGCATGGACGGCGGTACTCCTCGTCGGGCCGGTCGTGGTGCTGATGGTGCGGTCGGTCCGGCCGGTCGCGCACGGCGACTGGACGTTCGCCGGCTATCGCGCACTGGCCGAACCGGTCAACGGGGTGACGCCGCTGGAGAGTCTGCGGTATTCACTGGTGACCGCGACCGCGGCGACCGCCATCGCGTTGGTGGTGGGGACACTCGCCGCGGTCGCGCTCCACCGCGCACACGGGGTGGTCGGGGCGATCGGTTCGGCGGTGTCGCTCGTGCCACTCGGGATCAGCGCCGTCACACTGGGATTCGGATATCTCATCGTGTTGGCGTCGCTGCCCTACGAGATCGCCGCGTCGCCCGCGGTCATCCCGCTCGTCCAGGCGCTCATCGCGATACCGGTGGTCATCCGGATCATGATGCCCGCGCTCGAATCGGTGCCGGCCCGGCTGCGGCACGCCGCGGCGACGCTGGGAGCCAGGCCGATTCGGGTGTTCGCGACGGTCGATCTGCCGATCATCGGCAGGTCGATGGGAGCGGCCGGGGGTTTCGCCTTCGTCATGGCCCTGGGCGAGTTCGGCGCGACGAGCTTTCTCGCCCGCGCGGACACGACCACCCTCCCGGTGCTGATCGGGTCGGCCCTCAACCGGCCGGGTGCCGACAATCTGGCGACCGCCATGGCCGCCTCCGTGGTCCTGGTCGTCGCGACGGTTCTCGCCGTCGTCGCGGTCGAGGCGTTCCGTCCCCGCTCGGAGGTCCCGCTGCTGTGACCCCCGGGAATTCATTGGAAGTCCGTGATCTCACCGTTGCGTACGGCGACGAGACCGTCATCGACGGCCTGTCCTGGCGGCTCGGGGGAGACGGCTCCCTGGTGACCGCGATCCTCGGCCCGTCGGGGTGTGGCAAGTCGACCCTCATCCGGGCGATCGCCGGGCTCGAGTCGCCGGTCCGGGGAACCGTGCGGTTCGGCGGTGTCGACCTCGCCGGGGTGGAGGTCCATCGCCGGGACTTCGGCGTGGTCTTCCAGGACGGGCAGCTCTTCGGCGGGCGCAGCGTCGCGTCGAACATCGGATACGGACTCCGGGTGCGGCGCTGGTCGCGCCGCGCCATCGCCGAACGCGTCGCCGAGATGCTCGATGTGGTCGGCCTCACCGGCTACGACAGACGTCTCGTCGACACCCTGTCGGGCGGCCAGGCGCAGCGCGTCGCACTCGCCCGTGCGCTGGCCCCGCGCCCGCGGCTGCTCTTGCTCGACGAACCGCTCGCGGCCCTCGACCGACGTATGAGAGACGAACTGGCGGTGGAGATCTCGGAGATCGTCCGCGCGGCCGGTGTCCCGACGATGGTGGTCACCCACGATCACGCCGAAGCCGCGACCATGGCCGACGAGATCGCGGTGATGCGTGACGGCGTGATGATCCAGACCGACGCCCCGGCGGGGCTGTGGCGACGCCCGGTCGACGAGTGGACCGCACGATTCCTCGGCGCCACGACCGTCGTCGACGCGCAGGTCCGGTCGGGTGTTGCCGACACCGTGCTCGGTGAGATGCCACTCGACCTCCCCGACGGCAGTCGCAGACTCGGTCTGCGGCCCGAGTCGGTCTCGATCGGCCCGGCGTCGCCGGGGGCGGACGAGGACACGGCAGCGACAGCGACAGTCATGCTCGTCGCCGAACTCCCGGCCGGCCCGCGCGTGCGCATCGACACCCCGGTCGGCGAGATCGACGCCGTGACAGACGCATCGGTCGCCGTCGGCGACCGGGTCCGGATGCGTCTGGTGCCCGAACGCGTCGCGGTGATCGGGCCGTGACGATGCGCGCGGTAATGGGGGCCTAGCCGTGCCGGTGACGCGACGCGACCTGCTCGTCCCGCCGGGCCTGATGGTCGTCGGCGCGACGTCGATGTACCTCGGCGCGGCCGTTGCCGTCGGCCTGTTCGACGTCATCTCCCCGGCCGCGGTCGCCTGGTTGCGGATCGTCGGGGCCGCGTTGGTGCTGCTGCTGTGGGTGCGGCCACCGCGGACCGCCTGGCGGTGGGAACGGCTACGCCTCGCGGCGTGCTTCGGGCTGATCACCGCCGGGATGAACATCGCCTTCTACGAGGCCCTCGCACATCTGCCGCTCGGTACGACCGTCGCCTTGGAGTTCCTGGGTCCGATCGTGGTGGCCGCGTTGGGTTCTGCGACGCGTCGCGACGTCGCCGCGCTCGTGCTGGCGGCGGTCGGCGTCGTCCTGATCGCCGATGTCCGGTGGTCGGGGACGGCGATCGGCGTCGTCCTGGCGCTGGCCGCGGCCGCCTGCTGGGCGGGGTACATCGTCCTGGGCAAACGCGTCGCGGCGCGGGGTGCGGGCGTGGAGGATCTGGCCACCGGCTTCGCGGTGGCCGCACTGCTCACCGCGCCGCTCGCGTGGTGGGTGGCCGACGCGGTGCGCGCGGGTGCCGCCCTGCCGGCCGTGCTGGCGCAGGGCCTGCTGCTGGGCATCGCGTCGACCGCGGTGCCGTATGCCCTGGACCAGATCGTGCTGCGGAGAGTCGGACAGGCGAGGTTCGCGATCCTGCTCGCACTGCTGCCGGTGACGGCGTCGGTGATCGGCTTGCTCGCACTCGGACAGGTTCCGCGGCCACTCGAAGCGGCCGGCATCGCCCTCGTCGCGGTGGCCGTCGCGGTCCGATCGGGCGACGAGGACGATCGGCTCGTCGACCGCGAGGGCGAGACACCGCCGGGCTGACCCGTGGTCAGGCGGCGCGCGCCTTCTTCAACGCCTTGTGGAGTTCCTTCTTCGACATGTCGGAGGTGTCGAGCTTGCGCATCCGATGGATGACCACCGGGCAGCGAACGCAGCGCGTGGAACTCTTGCAACACTTCTTCTTGGGCTTCAACGAGCCCACTCTGGTCGGGTCGACCTTGCCCATACGGCGAGGTTAGCAGACCCTAACTATCGCCTTTGTGGGTGCTGTGATCGCGGTCTCACCGTCCGAGCCGATACTCTGTCACATTGAATCCCTAGGTGATCTGCTCCCCGCGCCGGTCAGAGCCGTTCGGATGCGAGCGTCGCCGACGTTCCGCAGTGAGCCGAGCGCCGTCCGTCGCCGCAGGTCCCCACCCACACGAAAGAGAGCCAGTGAGCGCTGCCCCCACCTTCCGCAACGTCGCGATCGTCGCGCACGTCGACCACGGAAAGACCACACTCGTCGACGCCATGCTGCGCCAGTCCGGCGTCTTCGGCGAGCGCGCCGAGGTCGTCGACCGGGTGATGGACTCCGGTGACCTCGAACGTGAAAAGGGCATCACCATCCTCGCCAAGAACACCGCGGTCCACCGGCGCCAGCCGGACGGCACCGAGGTCGTCATCAACGTCATCGACACCCCCGGCCACGCCGACTTCGGTGGCGAGGTCGAGCGCGGTCTGTCGATGGTCGACGGTGTCGTCCTCCTCGTCGACGCCTCCGAGGGCCCGCTGCCGCAGACGCGCTTCGTGCTCCGCAAGGCGCTGGCCGCCGAACTCCCGGTGATCGTCGTCGTCAACAAGACCGACCGACCCGACGCCCGCATCCAGGAGGTCGTCGACGAGACGCAGGACCTCCTTCTCGACCTCGCATCCGACCTCGACGAGGAGGCCGCGAAAGCCGCCGAGCTCGTCCTGGAGCTGCCGGTGCTCTACGCCTCGGGCCGCGCCGGCGTGTGCAGTACCGAGCAGCCGGCCGACGGCGAGATCCCGGCCGGGGAGAACCTCGACTCGTTCTTCGACGTCCTGCTCGAGCACGTCCCGGCTCCCAAGGGAGACCCGGACGCGCCCCTGCAGGCACACGTCACGAACCTGGACGCCTCGGCCTTCCTGGGTCGCCTCGCGCTCGTCCGCATCCACAACGGCACCCTCCGCAAGGGTCAGCAGGTGTCCTGGTGCCGCGAGGTCGACGGTGAACCCGTCGTCGAGCGCGCCAAGATCACCGAGCTCCTCGCCACGGTCGGCGTCGATCGCGCCCCCGCCGAGTCCGCGTCGGCCGGTGACATCGTCGCCGTCGCCGGAATGCCGGAGATCATGATCGGCGACACCCTCGCCGATCTGGAGAACCCGCAGCCGCTGCCGCGCATCACGGTCGACGAGCCGGCGATCTCGGTGACCATCGGCACCAACTCATCGCCCCTGGCCGGCCGGGTGTCCGGTCACAAGCTGACCGCCCGGATGGTCAAGCAGCGCCTCGACACCGAGCTGATCGGCAACGTGTCGCTGCGCGTGCTCGACATCGGCCGCCCCGACGCCTGGGAGGTGCAGGGCCGTGGTGAGCTCGCGCTCGCCATCCTCGTCGAGCAGATGCGTCGTGAGGGCTTCGAGCTGACGGTCGGCAAGCCGCAGGTGGTCACCCGCAAGGTCGACGGCAAGATCCAGGAGCCCTTCGAGCACCTGACGGTCGACGTGCCGGAGGAGTACCTCGGCGCGGTGACCCAGCTGCTCGCAGCGCGCAAGGGCCGCATGGAGCAGATGAACAACCACGGCACCGGCTGGGTCCGGATGGAGTTCATCGTGCCGTCCCGCGGCCTGATCGGTTTCCGCACCGACTTCCTCACCGAGACCCGCGGCACCGGCATCGCCAACGCCGTCTTCGACGGGTACGACGCCTGGGCCGGCGAGATCCGCGCCCGCCACACCGGCTCGCTCGTCAGCGATCGCGCCGGCACCGTCACCCCGTTCGCCATGATCCAGCTCGCCGACCGGGGCACGTTCTTCGTCAACCCGGGCGAGGACTCCTACGAGGGACACGTCGTGGGCATCAACCCGCGTCAAGAAGACCTCGACATCAACGTCACCCGCGAGAAGAAGCTGACCAACATGCGTCAGTCGTCGGCCGACGTCATGGAGACCCTCGCCAAGCCGATGCAGCTCGATCTCGAGGGTGCGATGGAGTTCTGCGCCGCCGACGAGTGTGTCGAGGTGACCCCGGAGGTGGTCCGCGTCCGTAAGGTCCACCTGGACTCGAACACCCGTGCCCGCGAGCGTTCGCGCGCCAAGTCCCGGGATGCCGCTGTCAGCTGACGGTTCGGCGGTACGGCAGCGCCCGTGCACGGTGGTAGACACGTCTGACGGACCGAGCAGCTTCTTTGTCATGGGGGTATCCGAGGTGAATCGCGCGAGACCACGACCAGGCCGCGAGACCACGAATCGCGTCCGGGGCCGGCTGTTCGGCGTGGTCTCGTGCGGGATCGCCCTGCTCGTCGTGCTGACGGCGTGCATGTCCGACCCGCCGCCACCGGTCCGCGACACCGGGCCGCCGCCCACCCCGACCGAGTACCCGGTGGAGAAGACGATCTACATCGCCACCGACTCGGTCGGCTCCGGGTTCAATCCGCACATCGCGGCGGATCAGAACCCGGTGACCACGGCGGTCGCGGCGATGACGCTGCCGAGTGCCTTCGCCCCGGTCCAGACACCGGGCGGGACGGTGTGGGAACTCCAGCGTTCGTTCGTGACCTCCGCGGAGGTCACCTCGCGGGCGCCGTTCACCGTGACCTACCGCATCCACACCGACGCCCAGTGGTCCGACGGGCTGCCGGTGACCGGCGACGACTTCAACTTCCTGTGGCAGCAGATGTCCCGGCAACCCAACGTGGTGGCGCCGGCCGGCTACCGCCTCATCGACTCGGTGCAATCCCGGGAGGGCGGCAAGGTCGTCGAGGTCCGGTTCGAGCGGCCGTTCCCGGCCTGGCGGGAACTGTTCACCGGACTTCTGCCGAGTCACGTGCTGAAGGGAGCGCCGGCAGGTTTCCAGACCGGGATGGACACCGGCAAGCCGGTGTCGGCCGGTCCGTACGCGATCGTCGGCATCGACAAGACCCGTGACGAGGTGCGGCTCGCCCGCAACGACCGGTACTGGGTCACCCCGCCACGGCTGGATCAGGTCGTCTTGCGCCGCGCGGGCACCTCGGCCCAGATGCTCGACTCCGTGCGCTCCGGCGACTCGGCCGTCGTGGCCCTGGGCGCCTCGCCGGCCACCGACGCCGAACTGACCGCCCTGCCCGGTCTGGAGACCGCGCGCAGCCTGACGTCGCGGTCACTCGGGGTGAGCGTGAACGCCCGCACCGACGCGATGAGCTCGGTCGAGGTCCGCCGCGCGATCCTCGGACTGGTCGATCCGCGGCTGACGACCTTCGCCGGCGCCGGGGACTGGGTCGTCGAGCCGTTCGCCAACACGGTCTTCGCGCCGTCGGACCCCGGTTATTCACCGGTGGACCGACCCCGTGTCGGGCCGGCCGAGATCGACGCATTGCTGGGGTCTGCGGGCTACCGTCGGGCCGCGCCGGAACCCGTCGGTTCCGCATCCCCGGTCCCGTCGGCGTCGTCCGAATCCTCCTCGGCGGCACCCTCGGTCCCGCCGTCCTCACCCCCCGCATCCGGGTCACCGTCCGCCGGTGGGTCCACGACGCCCGGTGCGACGGACGCCCCGATCGAGGGTCTGGTCGAGGTGCCGGAGCTGCCCGAGGGCATCCTGCCGTTCCAGCGCGACGGACAGGACCTCATCGTCCGTGTCGGTGCGGTGGCCGGCGATCCGCGGACCACGTCGGCGGCGTCGAGCATCGTCGACCAGCTCCGTGGGGCGGGTGTGCGGGCGCAGGTGGTCACGCTCCCCAACAGCGAGTTGTACGGGTCGGCACTCACGAACAAACGTGTCGACCTGGTCGTCGGATGGTCCGGCCTCGGGGTGCCCCCGGCAGCCTCGCTCGCCTCGCAGGTCGACTGCAACCAGCCCAAACCCGGTACCGAACCGTCGCCCGCGACGCCCCCGACCCCCACCAGCATCGCGCCGAGCGGAGGCGATCCCGGGGACAGCTACGCCAGCAACATCTCCGGGCTGTGTGATCCGCGACTGATCGAGCTCGCCCGCACCGCGCTCTCCGAGGACGACCCGATCCCGACCCTGAACGAGGCCGAACCGCTCCTGGCCGCCCAGGCGATCTACCTGCCGCTGTACCAGGACTCGATGGTCGTGGGAACCACGCCGGCCGTGCGCGACGTCCCGCTCACCGGGCCCATCCAGGTCTCGATCTTCGGGACCGCGGTGAACTGGGAGCTGTCGTGACCGGTACCCCCGCCGGTCGTCGGTTGCTGCTCGTGCACGCGCATCCCGACGACGAGACGATCATGACCGGCGGCACCATCGCCCGGTATCTCGCGGAGGGCGTCGACGTGCGGGTGCTGACCTTCACCCTCGGCGAAGAGGGCGAGGTGATCGGGGACGAGTGGGCGCAACTGGTCGCCGACGGCGGTGCCGATCAGCTGGGGGGCTTCCGGATTCTCGAGCTCTCGCGGGCACTGGCCGCGCTCACTCCCGACGGCCGCGCGCCGCTGCGGCCGCGGTTCCTCGGCGGCGCCGGGCGCTGGCGGGACTCCGGCATGGCCGGCGCGCCGTCCGCGAACCACCCGCGCGCGCTCGTGCGGGCGGCGTTCGACGAGCCGGTCGGTGCGCTGGTCGACGTGCTCACCGAGTTCGCACCGCAGGTGGTCGTCAGCTACGACGCATCCGGCACGTACGGGCATCCCGATCACAAACTCGTCCACGAGGTCACGGCCGCCGCGGTCGCGCGGGCCCGCGAAGTCGGGTCGGGTCCGGTCAAGGTCTACGAATCGGTGACCGAACGCAGTGCCCTCGAGTCCGGGCTGGCCCGAGCCGTCACCGTGCCCCACGGCTGGCGGATGCCGCACGACGGTGAGCTCCCCAGCTATCCCGATGCCGACATCACCACCGAGATCGACATCAGCGCGTACCTCGCCCACAAGGTCGCCGCACTGGCCGCCCACGCCACCCAGGTGACCGTCGCCGCGTCGGGTACCGAGTACGCCCTGTCGAACAACATCCTGCAGCCGATCGCCCGTGCGGAGCACTTCATCCTCACCGAGCCGGAACGCCACGAGTCCCTCGGTGCCGCGGACACGCGCGAGTCGGACCTGTTCGCCGGGATCGACTGAGACCGGGATTGCGACGATGACACGTTCGGCTCGCCCCGCACCGGGTTCCGTCCTCGACCGGCTCCTCCTGGGCTTCCTGATCGTCGACGGGTTCGCGGTCGGACTCCTCGGCGTCGCGTTCACCTACCAGCGCTTCGGTGGTGTCGCGCTACCCGTGGCGGCGCTCGTCGCGGGGGCGGTCAACGCGGCCCTGCTCTGGCTCGCGTCCGCCTTCACCGCCACCCCGTGGCGGTACGGCCCGCTCGCCGCCTGGGGGCTCGTCGTCGTCATCGCCGGCGGATTCCCCGGGCCGGGCGGTGATGTCGTGCTGTCGATCAGCGGCGGTTACCTGGTGCAGACCCTTCTGCTCCTGGTGCTCGGCGTCGGGCCGTGCGTCGCGCTGGCCTGGACGGGTCGGCTGCCCGAACCCGAGTGACCGCCCGGCGACGGGGCGCTCTGCGCTGCACTTCGCGGTGCGGAGTTAGAGTGAGAGACATGCTTCTGCGCGCGTGGGCCGAAGACATCCTGGCCCCGATCGAGCGCGTCACGGCCGCACTGAGCCGTGTTCGTGACGACCCGACTCTCGGGGCCGACGCCCTGGATGATGACGGCTGGGTTGCGCTGCTGGGTGCCTCGGGTGCGCAGCTCGACGAATTGTGCGACCTCGCCGACTCCGTGCGTCGCCGCGTCACCGATCCGGATGTGCTGACGTTCGTCGTCAACCGCAACTTCGACACGGGGGTCGTCAGCTTTCTCGGCCCCGACGATCCCGGGTTGGACGACCTGGTCGCCGAGGCGGTCGGTCTCGGGGCGACCGAGATCTGCATGCAGGGACCACTGCCCGCGGAGCTCCCGGCCGACGAATACGTCCGGCTCGTGGAAGTCATCACCGGGGCCGCCGACGGACTGCACCTCCACGCATACCGGGCACCGGAGATCGTCGACGGCGCCGAGCGCGCCGGGGTGTCGGTTGCCGACCATCTCGAGCGGTTGCGGTCGGCAGGCCTGGGATCGGTGCCGGGGACCGCTGCCCAGATCCTCGACGACACCGTGCGTGCGACGCTGTCGCCCACCGGCTCGGCACCGCCGGTCGGCAGCTGGGTCGATGTCATCGAGACCGCTCACCGGGTGGGCCTCTTCTCCACCGCGACGATGCTCTACGGGCACGTCGAGACGCCTGCGCACCAGGTCGCCCACCTGCGGCTCCTGCTCGAGATCCAGCGTCGCACGGGCGGTTTCAGCGAGCTCATCCTGATGCCGCTGCTGCCCGAGAACGTGCCGCCGCACCTCGCCGGGACCGCGACCCGGACGGCGTCGGAACGGGAGACCCGAGCGGTGCACGCCGTGGCCCGACTCATGGCCGCGGGCCTTCTCGACCATCTCCAGGTGGCGTGGACGAAGCTTCCCGCCGCCACCGTCGATCGGGTGTTGCGGGGCGGTGCCGACGATCTGGGCGGTCTGCTGCTCGACGGCACGCTGATGCCGACGGCCGGGCCGGAAGCCGGTCGTGTGCTCGACGCGGCCGCCGTCGTCGACATCGCGGCGCGAGCCGGACGGGCGCCGCGTCAGCGCACCACCCGCTATGGGGTGCCGGGACCGGGCCGGCTGCTCCCACTGCCCACGGTGTCCGCGTGAGCCGGACACCGTCCGAGGCCGGGCCGTCGAACGAGATGCGACCGTCGTCGCTGATGATGGATGACGTCGATGTGGTCATCATCGGCGCGGGCTTCGCCGGACTCGGCATGGCGACGCAACTCGCGCGCCGAGGCCGGGAGTCGTTCGTCGTTCTCGAACGCGCCGACGGCGTGGGAGGCACGTGGCGCGACAACACCTATCCCGGAATCGCCTGTGACATCCCCGCGCACCTGTACTCGTTCTCGTTCCGGCCGCCCGCGGACTGGTCCGCGCGGTTCCCGCGCGGCGCCGAGATCCGCAGCTATCTCGAGCAGATCGTCGTCGACGAACGGCTGGCCGATCGGATTCATCTCAATCGGGAACTGCACGAAGCCGTCTGGGTTGAGCGCGGTGCACACTGGATGATCACTGCCGCCGCGCCGGACGGGCGGTCCGCGACGTTCCGCGCCCGTACGCTGGTCCTGGCCGTGGGGCGGTTGTCGGAGGCGCGCATCCCCGACATCGAAGGGCTCGACACCTTTCCGGGACAGGTCGTCCACACGGCCGGCTGGCACGACGCCGTCGCGGTGGCCGGTGCGCGGGTCGGGGTCGTCGGGACCGGTGCGTCGGCCGTGCAACTCGTCCCGCACCTCGCCGAGGTCGCCGAGGACCTCGTCGTCTTCTCTCGTACCGCGCCGTATGTCGTGCCGCGGGCGGATCGGAGCTACACCGCCGACGAGCGCGTCGCGATGCTCGATCCGGTCGTCGCCGCCGAGGTGCGCGAGCACCTGCTGATCGAGGCCGACTCGGCGTTCCGGCAGCGACTCGGGTTGCATCCGGACATCGACCAGATCCGGGCGCGCGCCCGAGACCACCTGCACGGGCAGGTGGCCGACGCCGGCCTCCGTGAGCAGCTGACCCCCGACTACGAGATCGGTTGCAAGCGCATCCTTCTCAGTGACGACTTCTACCCGGCGTTGCAGCGGTCGAACGTGGTCTTCGAGCCGAGCGCGCTGACGTCGGTCGCCGAGTCCAAGGCCACCGCGCACAGCGGCCGCACCTACGACCTCGACGTCCTGGTGATGGCGACCGGTTTCGAGGCCGCGCGACCGCCCGCGGCGTCGCGTATCACCGGCCGCGCCGGACGTCGGCTGTCCGAGCACTGGTCCGCAGGCATGACTTCCCATGCCTCGACCGTCGTCAGCGGTTTCCCCAACATGTTCGTCCTGGACGGGCCGAATGCCGCACTCGGACACAACTCGGCGATCTACATGATCGAGACGCAGCTCGACTACGTCCTGGGCGCGTTGGAGTACATGGCCGACAACGGGATCGGGACCCTGGCGGTGTCGCCCGCCGCAGAAGAGGCCTACACGCGGGAGATCGACGCGCGCGCCGAGTCGACCGTGTGGATGACCGGTTGTGACAGTTGGTATGTCGATCCGGACAGTGGTCGCCTGACCCTGCTCTGGCCGGGCACCGCGGCGTCGTTCCGCGAACGCAACGGCACGTTCGACCCCGCACCCTATGAACCACATCCCGCCGATCCCGGCACCGGAACACCCGAGGAGGGGCAGGAATGACCGACAAGTCCATCATCCGCGGGGCGCTGGCCGCCGCTCACGAGCGCGCGCCGATCGGTCTCGACGACGCCGTGGCGCTCCTGTCCTGTTCGGGCGAGGACCTCACCGAACTCCAGTCGATCGCGGGGGCGATCCGCGACGAAGGCCTCGCGGCGGTCGGCAGGTCGCGTCAGATCACCTACTCGCGCAAGGTGTTCATCCCGCTGACCCGCCTGTGCCGCGACCGGTGTCACTACTGCACCTTCGTGACTGTCCCCGGGAAGCTCGCCCGAGCGGGGGAGGGCCTGTATCTCGAACTCGACCAGGTCGTCGATCTCGCGCGGCGCGGCGCCGAACTGGGCTGCAAGGAAGCCCTTTTCACCCTCGGCGACCGACCGGAGGACAGGTGGCCCCAGGCCGGCGAGTGGCTCGCCGAACGGGGATACTCCTCGACGCTGGACTACGTGCGCGCGGCCGCGGTCGCGGTGCTGTCGGAGACGGGTCTGCTGCCGCACCTCAATCCCGGTGTGATGAGCCTCGACGAGCTCCGCCACCTGCGGCCGGTCGCGCCGTCGATGGGGATGATGCTGGAGACGACGTCGCGACGCCTGTTCACCGAGAAGGGGCAGGCGCACTACGGAAGTCCCGACAAGGACCCTCTGGTCCGCATGCAGGTGCTGCGCGACGCGGGCACCGCCCGCGTTCCGTTCACCACCGGAATCCTCGTCGGGATCGGCGAATCCCTCACCGAGCGAGCCGAATCGCTGCTGGCCCTCGCCGATGTGCACGCCGAGGGCGGGCACATCCAGGAGGTGATCGTGCAGAACTTCCGCGCGAAGCCGGACACCGCGATGCGCTCGACGCCCGATGCGGAGATGACCGAGTTCCTCGCCGCCGTCGCGGTCGCCCGGATCGTCCTCGGCCCGCACATGCGGATCCAGGCGCCGCCGAACCTCGTGTCGCCCGCCGAGTGCGCTGCCCTGATCGCCTCCGGCGTCGACGACTGGGGTGGGGTGTCACCTTTGACGCCCGACCACGTCAACCCGGAGCGCCCCTGGCCCCACCTCGACGCTCTGGCCGCGCGGACCGCGGAGTCCGATTTCGTTCTCACCGAACGCATCACCGCGCAGCCGCCTTATGTGCTGAACGGTACCGACTGGATCGATCCGGCCCTCGCGCACCATGTGTCCGCACTCGCGGACCCGGTCACCGGCCTCGCCGTCGACACCCGCCCCGCGCCACGGCCCTGGCCCGCGGTGGCCTGAGAGTCAACCGAGAACCGGTGCCAGAGCCTCGTATCCGCCGATGACGTCGGTCGCGCGGTGGAGTCCGAGCTCTTGCAGCGCCGCCGCGGCGAGACTCGACGTATAACCCTGCGAACACAGGATGATCCAGCGGACGTCGTGGTCGACTGCCTGGTCGATACGTGCGTCGCTCGCCGGATCGCAGCGCCATTCGAGGACATTGCGTTCGATCACGAGAGCCCCCGGCGCTTCGCCTTCCTCGGCGCGCTGGGCCGCGGGCCGGATGTCGACCAGCACCGCGCCGTCGGCCAGCTCCGCGGGGACGTCGACGGGCTCGACCCGCGCGATCCGCGACCGCGCGTCGGCGAGCACGTCGTCGATGGTCCGGTGAGCGCTCATTCGGGTTCGTCGGTGAGGACGGTCCGGTTGCGGCGCAGGTACCCGCCCTCGGAGATGTCGTAGTAGGACATGGCGGTCAACGGCGGGGAATAGGCGTGCACGCTCAGCGTCGGGGTCACCAGTGCGACAGGCTGCTCACTCGTCGACGGCTCCGGCGCGGCCACGACCGGGTTCCGCACGACGTCGTGCACCCAGCCGAGGGGGAAGGCGGCCTGGTCGCCGGCGTCGAGGATGCGCACCGCGAGATCGTCTCCCGTCCAGTGGTACTCGCGCAAGCTGCCCGACAGCACGGTGAGCGCGCCGAGCGAGCCGGCGTGGTCGTGGAGTTCGGTGGCCTCTCCCGGCGTCCAGCTGATCAGCCACACATCGACGTCGTCGTCGGCGTGCAGTCGCGTCGACCAGCGGTGCCGCTCGTCCCAGACGTTCGGGAGCACGGCGTCGTGCCGGCCGTCGAGAACGTCGGCGACGCCCTGATCGGTGATACGGAGGAGGTCGGCGGGCCGGAGCCGCGTCGGCAGGTGGCTGATGGTGCGTGGGGCAGCGGAGGACCGAGACGCCCATTCGGTGCGGGCGAGGGTGGAGGTCATGGCGAATCCTTGCGTGGGTCGATGAGGATGTGATGAGGCCGATCGGTTCAGCAACAGCACATCGACATCGACCGCGCGGTGGGTCGGTGCGGCACCCGGGCGCACGCACCCGCGGGTCGGTGTCCCCTCAGGACGGATTCGTCGACGACGATCATGCGCCCGACACTGCCCGCGGATGGTCGCGGCGTCGAGGTTTGTCGGCACGCTGAGCGAAACCCGAGGCGCTCGCGTGCGGTCCGAGTGTGATCCTCGTTACTCGAAGGCCGATCCAGGCGGTTCTGGGCGGGGGCCGATTTCGTCGCAGCGTCCACCGGGGCGGATACTGTGGGGTGCGGTTCGACCAGCCCTCGAGCCGTACCGGCGCCGACGCCGGAGTGCTGTTCGACGCCGAACCCGCACTTCTCGTCGCGCCGACCCGGATCTTCCCTAGCGAAGGAGTGAGTGGTGACCTACATCATCGCGGAGCCTTGCGTCGACGTGTTGGACAAGGCTTGCGTGGAGGAATGCCCCGTCGACTGCATCTACGAGGGTGGACGCATGCTCTACATCCAGCCGGATGAGTGCGTCGACTGCGGTGCGTGCGAACCGGTGTGCCCGGTCGAGGCGATCTTCTACGAAGATGATGTGCCGGACGAGTGGGAGCCCTACGTCAGCGCGAACGCCGACTTCTTCGACGACCTGGGCTCGCCCGGCGGCGCCAGCAAGGTCGGCAAGACCGACGCCGATCCGGCGTTCATCAAGGGACTCCCGCCGATGAACGAAGAGGACTGACCGGCTCGGCATGAGCAGTCCTGTATCCCGTGCGGCCGCTCCGCTACGCGTCACCTCGACCCGGGTGAGCGGGCGCCTACCCGACTTTCCCTGGGACACGATCGCCGACGCGAAGGCGACGGCGGGGGCCCACGCCGACGGCATCGTCGACCTCTCGGTCGGCACGCCCGTCGACCCGGTGCCCGCCCTCATCCGTGACGCGCTCGCCGACAACTCGACGTTCCCGGGGTACCCGACGACGATCGGGACGCGCGAGCTGCGCGAGGCGGCCGCGGAGTCGCTGGTCCGGCGGCACGGGGTCTCCGGTCTCGACGAGGCGGGCATCCTCCCGGTGATCGGGACCAAGGAGGCGATCGCGGGTCTCGCCTCGACTTTCGGACTGGGGCCCGGCGACGACGTGGTCATCCCCGAGGTCGCGTACCCGACCTACGAGGTGAGCGCGCTGCTCGCGGGTGCCCGGCCGGTGCGCGCCGACTCGACCGTCGCCCTGGGGCCGATGAACCCGGCGCTGATGTTCATCAATTCGCCGTCGAATCCGACCGGCAAGGTGCTGGGTCTCGACCATCTGCGCAAGGTCGTCGGATGGGCACGCGAGCGGGGGACCGTCGTCGTGTCCGACGAGTGCTATCTCGGGTTGAGCTGGGAGGGCGAGCCGCTGTCGATCCTCGACCCCCGGGTCTGCGACGGCGACCACACCGGGCTGCTCGCCGTCCACTCGCTGTCGAAGATCTCGAACCTCGCGTCGTACCGTGCCGGCTTCTTCGCCGGCGACCCCGATCTCATCGGCGAACTGCTCGCGGTCCGCAAGCATGCCGGACTGATCGTGCCGTTCCCGATACAGGGGGCGATGACCGCCGCGCTGCGCGACGACGCGCATGTCGACGAGCAGCGTGAACGCTATGCAGCCCGTCGTCGGCTGTTGAAGGCCGCGGTCGAGGGTGCGGGCTTCCGGGTCGACCATTCCGAGGCGGGCCTGTACCTCTGGGCAACCCGGGACGAACCGTGCCGGGAGACCGTCGACTGGCTCGCCACGCGTGGAATCCTTTGCGCCCCCGGTGATTTCTACGGCCCGGCGGGTGAACGCCACGTTCGGATGGCGCTCACCGCCACCGATGAACGGATCAGCGCGGCCGTCGCCCGCCTGGCCGCCTGAGCCCCGGCCCGATCAGTCCCGACCGGATCAGCCGCGGCCGCTCTTCTGCTGTAACCGGTCGATCTCCTCGGAGGCCTCGGCCTTGGTGAGGTCGGCCGAGAGCGTCTCGCCGGCTTCTCGTGCGAGGGTGTCGAGGTAGCTGCGCTGGGCGCCGGTCATCGGCTCGTCACCGGTCACCCAGTCGTCCGGGTCCTTTTCGGTGGTGTTTCCGGCGCCTGCGCCCAGGACGTCGTCGGAATCGTTCGTCGAACTATTGTTCGATGTGCTCATGAGCCCACCATACGTCGCGATCACCGATCCGGCCAGTGCGCGACGGTGGCGTCGGCCGGACTCAGTCGTTCTTGTGCAGCGCCTCGTTGAGGGCGATGCCGTCGCCCTTCCACGGCACGACCTCGACCGCGCCGGTCAGGCTGTTGCGACGGAACAGCAGGTTGGACTGGCCGGACAGATCGCGCGCCTTGATCTGCGTGCCGTCGGGTCCGGTGACCTTGGTGCCTGCGGTCACGTAGAGGCCGGCCTCGATGACGCAGTCGTCACCCAGCGGGATGCCGCAGCCGGAGTTCGCGCCCAGGAGACAGCGCTTGCCCAGCGCGATGATCTCTTTGCCGCCGCCCGACAGGGTGCCCATCGTCGAGGCGCCGCCGCCGATGTCGGAGCCGTCGCCGACGACGACGCCCGCGGAGATGCGGCCCTCGACCATCGACGACCCGAGGGTGCCGGCGTTGAAGTTCACGAAGCCCTCGTGCATCACGGTGGTGCCGGCCGCCAGGTGCGCGCCGAGGCGGATGCGGTCGGCGTCGCCGATCCGCACGCCGCCGGGCACGACGTAGTCGACCATGCGCGGGAACTTGTCGATCGAGTAGACGGTGACCGGTCCGCGCGCACGCAGCTTCGCCCGCACCGACTCGAAGTTCTCGACCGCGCATGGGCCGTGGTTGGTCCAGACGACATTGGTGAGCATCCCGAAGATGCCCTCGAGGTTGGCGCCGTGCGGGGTGATGAGGCGATGTGACAGCAGGTGGAGCCGGAGGTAGACGTCGTAGGCGTCGATGGGTGCGGCCGCGATGTCGGCGATGCCGGTGCGGACCGCGATGGTCTTCACCCCGCGGGCCTCGTCGACGCCCACCAGATCGCGGAGATGGGCCGGCGTCGACTCGTCGTCGAGGGTCACGGTCTCGGCGGTCTCGACACCGTCGAGCTCGGGTTCGGGGAACCAGACGTCGAGGACGACGCCGGGAGTCGAACCCCCGTCGGTCACGGTCGCGATGCCAGTTGCGTGTGCGCCAGTAGATGTCACGACAGGTGAGTCTAGGTGATCGCTGCCCGTCGTCCCGCGCCGCCACCGGTGCCCCGACGCCGCTCTACCGTCATCCATTCGGCCCAAAGTCCTGGTCACGTGCCGTGCGGCGCTCGTATGGTCGCCACCATGACCGGTCATCCGCAGCCACCTGCACCGCCCCGGCGGCGACGTCGCCGCTGGCCGTGGGTGCTCGGCGGCCTCGGCGTCGTGCTCGTCGCGGTGCTGGCGGTCGGGGCCGTCGTCTTCCAGCCGTGGCTGATCTTCGTCGACACCGAGATCGACGACGCGATCCCCGTGGCGGTCACCCCGACGACCTCGGCGCCGGGCCAGGCGCCCCCCGCCGGACCGGTGGTGGTCTCGCGCGGAAGCCTGATCAGCCATGAGCATTCGACCTCCGGAACGGTCTCGGTCATCGAACAACCCGACGGTTCACGCGTGTTGGCGATCGAGAACCTGGACACCACCACCGGCCCGGACGTCCACGTGTGGCTGTCACAGGGGGAGGTGGTCGAGGGATTCGCCGGCTGGCGCACGGCCGCCGGGGCCCCGCACGTCGACCTCGGCATGATCAAGGGCAACAAGGGCGACCAGCTCTACGAGATCCCCGCCGACGTCGACCCGGGCGACTATCCGTCGGTGTTCCTCTGGTGCGTGAAGTTCAGCGTCTCCTTCGGCGCCGCCGAGATGGGCTCACTACGGTGAAGGGGTGAGCACTCCCGATCTCGACCTGACCGCCGATCCCGTCGACCTGACCGCCGCGCTCGTCGACATCGAGAGCGAGTCGCGCAACGAATCGGCCATCGCCGACGCGGTCGAGGCCGCACTGCGGGCGCAGACAACCGGTTTCGAGATCCTCCGACACGGCAATCGCGTTCTCGCCCGTACCGATCGGGGGCATGCCCGGCGAGTCATCCTCGCCGGTCACCTCGACACCGTGCCGGTGGCCGGCAACCTCCCGCACCGCCGTGAGACCCATCCGGCGGACGGTGACGTCCTGCACGGCTGCGGCACCGTCGACATGAAGTCCGGTGACGCGGTGTTCCTCCACCTGGCGGCAACGCTGCCCGAGCCGGCCTCCGACCTGACGCTGATCTTCTACGACTGCGAGGAGATCGCGGCGGAGTTCAACGGCCTCAACGACATCGAACGGGAACTCCCCGAATGGCTGGCCGGCGACGTGGCGATCCTGGGCGAGCCGACCGCGGGGCTCATCGAGGCGGGATGCCAAGGAACACTCAGGGTCCGGCTGTCGACGTCGGGGACCCGGGCGCACTCGGCCCGGTCGTGGATGGGCGACAACGCCATCCACAAGCTCGGCAATGTCCTGACCACGCTGGCGGGTTACGAGGCCCGTCGGGTCGACATCGACGGCTGTGAGTACCGCGAAGGTCTGTCCGCGGTCGCCGTCGGGGGCGGGGTCGCGGGCAACGTGATCCCCGACGCCGCACACGTCGACGTGAACTTCCGCTTCGCGCCCGACCGCTCGATCGATCAGGCCCTCGACCACGTGCGCGAGGTGTTCGCCGCCGACCTGGCCGACGGTGTCATCGAGCTGGCGGTCACCGATTCGGCCGCCGGCGCCCTGCCGGGTCTGGCACACCCGGCCGCTGCGGCGCTCGTCGAGGCCGCGGGTGGCCGCTTCCGCGCGAAATACGGGTGGACCGATGTGTCGCGGTTCTCGGCGCTGGGCATCCCGGCTGTGAACCTGGGTCCCGGCGACCCCAACCTCGCGCACCGCGTCGACGAGCGGGTCCCGGTGGAGCAGATCCGCGCGGTGACCGAGCTGCTGCGCGACTACCTGTCCTGAGTGGCCGGATCGGGTGGCCCGGCCACGCTGCTAGCGTGACCGCCATGTCGACCACGCCCGATCCCGCCACCGACACCGACGGAACCGATCCCGACACCTGCTACGTCGGGCCCATCCGCATCCGCCGGGATCAGCAGGGCAAGACCACCGATCGACGGCTGCTCGAGTGGGTCGACCCGCGCGACGCCGAGCGGCGCTCGGAGCGGACCATGCGCGACTCGTGGCGCGTGCTGCGCATCCAGTCGGAGTTCGTGGCCGGGTTCGACGCCATGAGCGAGGTGGCCGAGGCCGTCACCGTGTTCGGCTCCGCCCGCCTCGCCCCGGAATCGCCCGAATACGCGCTCGGGGTGCGGGTCGGACGTGCGCTCGGCGAGGCCGGGTATGCGGTCATCACCGGCGGTGGGCCCGGAGCGATGGAGGCCGCCAATCAGGGCGCCCGCCAGGCGGGTGCCCAGTCCATCGGCCTCAACATCGAGCTGCCCTTCGAGCAGGGCCTCAACCCGTGGGTCGATCTCGGGATGAACTTCCGGTACTTCTTCGTCCGCAAGACGATGTTCGTCAAGTACGCGCAGGCGTTCGTCTGTCTCCCCGGCGGGATGGGCACGCTCGACGAGCTCTTCGAGGCGCTGACCCTCGTGCAGACCAAGAAGGTGGTGCGATTCCCGATCGTGCTGGTGGGCAGCGACTTCTGGGGCGGGCTCCTGGCCTGGATGCGCGATGTCCTCGCCGCGCGCGGGATGATCTCGCCCGAGGATCTGGACCTGCTCACCGTCGTCGACGACCCCGATGACGTGGTCGCCGCGATCGAGGCCGCCACGCCCTGAGGGCCGAGATGACCGGGTCGGGCGGCGATGGCACGATTGCCCGGTGAGTGCTGTCTGTGTCTATTGCGCGTCCGGTCCCGTCGACCAGCCCTATCTCGACCTCGCCGCCGAGGTCGGGCGGACCCTGGCCGAGCAGGGGCATGTCGTCGTCTCCGGTGGCGGGAACATCTCCATGATGGGCGCGCTGGTCAACGCCGCCCGCGAGGCGGGCGGTCACACGATCGGCATCATCCCCCGCGCGCTGATGAAGCACGAGGTCGCCGACCTCGGTTCGGGGGAACTCGTCGTCACCGAGACCATGCGCGAACGCAAGCGGCTCATGGACGAGCGCGCCGACGGGTTCATCACCCTGCCGGGCGGGATCGGGACGCTCGAGGAGCTCTTCGAGACCTGGACCGGTGGCTATCTCGGGATGCATGACAAGCCGGTCGTCCTGCTCGATCCTTCCGATTTCTACGCGCCGTTGCTCGACTGGCTGCGAGAGTTGTCGACAACCGGGTTCGTCGCCCGGCGATCGCTGGACCGACTGCTCATCTCGCGGTCGGTGTCCGACGCGGTGGAGTTGGCGACGGCACGGTGAGGCCTTGCTACCGGCCGGTAGGGTAGCGCGTGGGTGCGCGGGGCACCTGATATGCCAGCGGGAGAGCGGAGGGCAGATGTCCCCAGAGGTCGAGCAGCAGGACAATCGGCAGCAGAGCGTGAAGAAGACGGTCGGTATCCCCGACCTTCTTCGTGGTGTGGTGAAGATGGCGCCACATGCGACCGGGATGATCAAGCACGCACCGGGGCTCATCCGTCGCCCACCCGAGGCCAAGCGGACCATCGGTTCGGTCTTCCAGAAGCTCGCGGCCGAGCACCCCGACCGCCCCTTCGTCCGGTTCGAGGGCCGCACGACCACCTACGGTGAGGCCAACCGCCGGGTGAACCGTTACGCCGCAGCGCTTTCGGCCGACGGCGTCGGCACGGGCGACGTGGTGGCGCTGCTGTCCAAGAACTGCACGACCGACCTGCTGCTGATGCTCGCCACCGTCAAACTCGGTGCCATCGCCGGGATGCTGAACTACAACCAGCGCGGTGAGGTGCTCGAGCACAGTGTCGGACTGCTGGAGGCCACGGTCCTCATCCACGATCCCGAGTGTGCCGAGGCGTTCGACTCGATTCCGGAATCGGTTCTGCCGCAACATGTCTACGACTTCGCCGAGTTCGACGCCGCCGCCGAGGGGCTCTCCGAGGCCGATCCGGAGGTCACCGAGCAGCTGCCCGCGTCGACCAAGGCCTTCTACATCTTCACCTCCGGTACAACCGGAATGCCGAAGGCGAGCGTGATGAGCCACAACCGGTGGCTGGCGAGCCTGTCCGGCATCGGTGGTCTCGCGGTGCGGTTGCGCCACAGCGACACCATGTACGTGCCGCTGCCGCTCTACCACAACAACGCGCTGTCGGTCTCACTGTCGTCGGTCCTCGCCTCCGGCGCGTGTATCGCCATCGGGCGGTCGTTCTCGGCGTCGAAGTTCTGGGACGACGTGATCCTCAACCGTGCGACGGCCTTCTGCTACATCGGCGAATTGTGTCGCTACCTTCTCGCGCAGCCCGAGAAGCCCACCGATCGCCAGCATTCCGTACACACCGTGGTCGGCAACGGTATGCGCCCGGACATCTGGGACGAGTTCCGCGAGCGGTTCGGCGTCGACCGCGTCGTCGAGTTCTACGGGGCCAGCGAACTCAACCTCGCGTTCGTCAACGCGTTCAGCGTCGACAAGACCGCCGGCTTCTGCCCGCTCCCGTACAAGATCGTGGAGTACGACGAGGAGGGGAACCCCAAGCGCGGCGACGACGGTCGGCTCGTGAAGGTCGGCCGGGGCGGCACCGGCCTGCTGCTCGCGCAGATCAGTGACCGGGTGCCCGTCGACGGTTACACCGACTCCGAGGAGACCGAGAAGAAGATCATCCGCGACGCCTTCAAGGATGGCGACTCCTACTTCAACTCCGGTGACCTCGTCCGCGATCAGGGCTTCGCCCACATCGCCTTCGTCGACCGGCTCGGTGACACCTTCCGCTGGAAGGGTGAGAACGTCGCCACGACCCAGGTCGAGGGGGCGGTCGACTCCTACGAGGCCGTCGCCCAGTCCGTCGCGTACGGCGTCGAGGTCCCGGGAACCGACGGTCGCGCCGGGATGATCGCGATCAAGCTGCGTGAGGGCGCCGACCTCGATCCGAGCAAGTTCGCCCGTCACCTCTACGACGCGTTGCCGTCGTACGCGGTGCCGCTGTTCGTGCGGATCGTCGACGACTTCGAGCAGACCTCGACCTTCAAGAACCGCAAGGTCGAGCTCCGCAAGGAGGGATACGCCGACGCCGAGGCCGACCGACTCCACGTACTGCTCGGCAAGGAGAAGGGCTACACCGAGTACTACGACGGCTATCCCGACGACGTCGCCGCGGCCAAGGTTCCCAAGGGGTGAGTTCGAACCCGGAGGCGTCGGTGTCGCCGACGCTGTGCGGGCGTCGGGTGCCGACCGATCGCGCGCTGGTCATGGCGATCGTCAATCGCACCCCCGACTCGTTCTACGACCGGGGAGCGAGCTTCGACGACGCCGCCGCACAGGCGCACGTCGATCGGGTGGTGGCCGAGGGCGCCGACATCATCGACGTCGGCGGGGTGAAGGCCGGTCCGGGTCGCGAGGTCGATGCCGCCACGGAGGCGGCCCGGGTCGTCGGCATGATCTCGTGGATCCGCGACCGCCACCCGGACGTGCTGATCAGCGTCGACACGTGGCGCAGCGAGGTCGCCGACCAGGCCTGCGCCGCCGGCGCGGACCTCATCAACGACACGTGGGCGGGATTCGATCCCGAGGTGGTCGCCGTCGCCGCCGAACGTGGCGTCGGGATCGTCTGCTCGCACACCGGTGGCGCGCGGGTGCGGACGCGACCGCACCGCGTCGCGTACGGGGATTCCGTCGACGACGTGGTGGCCGACGTCATCCGGGAGGTGACCTCCGCGGCCGAACGGGCGCTCGCGGCGGGGGTCCGGAGGGACTCGATCGTCATCGATCCGACGCACGATTTCGGCAAGAACACCCACCACGGGCTGGCTCTGTTACGTGGCGTGAAAGATCTTGTTAACACGGGCTGGCCGGTGCTCATGGCGCTGAGCAACAAGGATTTCGTAGGGGAGACTCTGGGTACAGACCTAGCGCAACGATTGGAAGGGACACTGGCCGCGACGAGTCTGGCCGCCGCACAGGGCGCCCGGATCTTCCGCGTTCACGAGGTCGCCGCCACTCGCCGTGTGGTCGACATGGTCGCTGCCATCGCGGGAACGAGACCACCCGCCCGAACAGTCAGGGGACTCGCATGACCAAGCAGAAGCGACGTACGCCCAGCACCGTCATCAGCCGGGACAAGGCCGCGATGTGGCCGACGGTCGCCCAGGCCCCGGGAACCGAGCAGCGCTGGTCGTCAACCCACACCTGGGAACAGCCCGACTGGACGATCGACGAACTCATCGAGGCGAAGGACGGCCGGACGATCTCGGTCGTGCTCCCCGCGCTGAACGAGGAGGAGACAGTCGCCGACGTGATCGCGACGATCATGCCGCTCTACGGGAGCCTGGTGGACGAGGTCATCGTCCTGGACTCCGGTTCCACCGACGCGACCGCCGAGCGAGCGCTCGCCGCCGGCGCGCAGGTGGTCACCCGCGAGGAGGCGGTCCCCGAGCTGGACCCGGTCAAGGGCAAGGGCGAGGTGCTCTGGCGTTCGATCGCCGTGGCCACCGGCGACATCATCGCCTTCGTCGACTCCGACCTCATCGACCCGGACCCGATGTTCGTGCCGAAGATGCTGGGTCCGCTGCTCGTCAACCCCGAGATCCAGCTCGTGAAGGGCTACTACCGGCGGCCGCTGCGCACGGGCGGCACCCACGACGCCAACGGCGGCGGTCGCGTGACCGAGCTCGTCGCCCGGCCGCTCCTGGCCTCCCAGAAGCCCGACCTCACCGCAGTGCTGCAGCCGCTCGGCGGCGAGTACGCCGGCACGCGCGAGCTGCTGTCGTCGGTCCCGTTCGCGCCCGGCTACGGGGTGGAGATCGGGCTGCTCATCGACACCTACGACCGCCACGGTCTGGCCGGTATCGGTCAGGTCAACCTCGGGGTCCGGACCCATCGCAACCGCCCGCTGGTGGAACTGGGGGTCATGAGCCGGCAGATCGTCGGAACCCTCATGCGCCGGTGCGGGATCGAGGACTCGGGCGTCGGCCTGACCCAGTTCACCGCCGAGCCCGACGGGTCGTTCACGCCGCACACCACCGAGGTCTACCTCGAGGATCGTCCGCCGATGAACACCGTGCGGGTGCTGGACACCAAGGCCGAGGAGATGGCCTCCTAGGGGCACCGGGCACGGCACCCACACGGACCCGGCGACCGCGCGCCACACCGGGAGCGGTTGTCGGGTTCGTGCTGTGCCGGACTCCGGTCCGAGTGTTTCTGTCAGGATGGATCGCATGCAGACGCTGCTGCTGTACCTGCTGATCATGGGGCTCGTCATCGCGGTCGTGTTCGCCATCGTCTGGTTCGTGTTCGGACGTGGTGAAGATCTTCCGCCGGTCGAGCCCGACACGACCCTCACCAGACTGCCGTCGGTGGGGATCACCGGCGACGACGTCCGCGCGCTGCGGTTCGCGCAGACACCGCGGGGCTACAAGCAGTCCGAAGTCGATTGGGCGCTGGCGCGTCTCGCACATGAGGTCGACGATCTGCGCTCGGTGATCGCGCGCCTGCGCGACCGGGAGCCGGTGCCCGGGACGCCGGTCGACACGCACCCCGACGATGCGGCCGCCGACCACGAGAACGGTGGTGCCGGCGCGTGGCGGCCGGGCCCGCCGACGGCCCCGGGGTAGGCGCGCAGCGGGTTCCGCGCGGCGCGCGTGTCGCGCACTGGCAATCGTGTGAGACGCCTACACGTATCATGTTCGGAGCAGGGACCTTGAAGGGAGCTTGAGAATGGCGGCAATGAAGCCACGTACTGGGGACGGCCCCCTCGAAGCGGCCAAAGAAGGGCGTGGAATCGTTGTCCGGATTCCGATCGAGGGTGGGGGTCGACTCGTCGTCGAGCTGACCGCCGACGAAGCAGCCGCGCTGGGCGAGGAACTCCGCGGGGTCACCGGCTGAACATGCCCCACGAGGGCAGTTCCCATGAGGCCCGGGCGGACACACCGACACCGCACCGGGCGCATGGCCTCACTTCGATCGTCGAGATCCTTCGATGCCCGGTGTGCACCGGGCCGCTCTCGGTCGACGGCACTGCTCTGCGTTGTCCCGACGCTCATTCATTCGACATCGCCCGGCAGGGCTACGTCTCACTGCTCGACGGTCGGTCGGGCTCGTTGCGCGCCGACACCGCGGCCATGGTGGCCGCCCGGGCGCGTGTGCACGACGCCGGTTTCTTCGCCCCGGTGGTCGATTCCGTCGCCGGACTCGCCGCCGAGTTCGCGAGCGGAGTCCCGCGGCCCGTGATCCTCGACGCGGGCGCCGGTGGCGGACACTATCTTCGCGCCGCGGTCGCGGCGAGCGGAACGTCGGACGGTGTCGTCGAATCCCCGGTCGCCGGAATCGGCATCGACCTGTCCAAATACTGCGCGCGCGCCATCGCCCGGGGGCCGCACGCGCTCGCCGCCGTCGTCGGCGACGTCTGGCGCGAGCTACCGGTCGTCGATGACGCTGTCTCGGTGGTGCTCTCGGTGTTCGCGCCCCGGAACGCGTCCGAGTTCGCCCGGGTTCTGACACCTGATGGCGCACTGATCATCGTGAGCCCGGGGCCCGACCACCTCTCCGAGCTCATCGAGCCGATGGAGATGCTCCGGGTCGACGCCACGAAATCCGCACGGCTCCATGCCGCGCTCGACGACGGTTTCGAGCCGGTCGACGAGGCTCCACTGCGGTACACCGCGGACGTCGGCGCCGGGATCATCGGCGATCTGGTCGCGATGGGACCCTCGGCATTTCATTCCGAGGAGGCCGACATCCGCTCTCGTGCCGACGACTTCGCCGGGGACGGCCGCGTACCGGTGACGGTGTCGGTCGTGGTCACGACGTGCCGGCCCACCCGCGGACGGCGCCCTGATCAGCGTCGGACGGACTCGTAGACGCCCAGGGTCTGTTCGGCGATCGATGCCCAGGAGAACTCGGCGTCGGCACGTTCGCGGCCGGCCGCGCCCATCGCCGATGCCGCGGCCGCGTCGGAACCGACCGCGTTCACCGTCTCGGCCAGATCGTGTTCGAACGTCTCCGGATCGGCGGGGTCGTAGCGGACGAGGCGGCCGGTGACGTTGTCGCGCACCACCTCGGGGATGCCGCCGACCCCCGAGGCCACCACCGCGGTGCCACAGGCCATCGCCTCGAGGTTCACGATGCCCAGCGGCTCGTACACCGAGGGGCACACGAAGACCGTTGCCGCTGTCAGTATCTCGCGGATGCGGGGGAGAGGGAGCATCTCGCGGACCCAGTGCACGTCGGGACGCGAGGCCGACAGTTCGCCGACCGCCCGCTCGATCTCGGCGCCGATCTCCGGGGTGTCCGGTGCGCCTGCGCAGAGGACGAGCTGGATCTCCGGGTCGAAACGGTGGGCCGCGGCCACGAGATGCGCGACGCCCTTCTGCCGCGTGATCCGGCCGACGAACGCCACGATGGGTCGGTCGGGGTCGAGTCCGAGGGCCGTGGGTGTCGAGTCGGGTCCGAACGGGTCGGCGACCGGATACCACTGCGAGGTGTCGATCCCGTTGCGCACCACGTGGACACGTTCGGGGTCCAGTCGCGGGTAGGTGTCGCAGATCTCGGTTCGCATGCCCGCACTCACCGCGATCACGGCGTCGGCGTACTCGACCGCATTGCGTTCGACCCAGCTCGACACCCGGTACCCGCCGCCGAGTTGCTCGGCCTTCCACGGACGCGACGGTTCGAGCGAATGCGCGGTGAGGACATGCGGCACGTCGTAGAGCTGCCCGGCCAGGTGCCCGGCGAGACCGGTGTACCAGGTGTGGGAGTGCACGACGTCGGCGTCGGCCGCGCCCACGGCCATCCGCAGGTCGGCCGAGAGGGTCGTGATCGCCGCGTTCGCCCCGGCCAGCCCGGGGTCGGGGGTGTACACCGCGGCGGTCTCCCGTTCGGCGCCCATGCAGTGCACGTCGACGGTGATGAGATCGCGGAGATGGCGGACCAATTCGGTGACGTGGACACCGGCACCGCCGTAGACCTCAGGTGGATATTCCCGTGTCATCATCGCCACCCGCATGATCTCGACGCTAGTGCCATCGCGCGCAGTTCGCCATCGGTGCCGGTAAACGGTCGCCGCGACCGGGACGCGGGCATTCTTCCGGCCCGGTCACCTGGCCGACGGGTTCGATGGCGGTTAAGTTGGGGGAGTGAGATCTGAGCCGCACGTCCTCGGCATCGTCCTCGCAGGCGGCGAAGGCAAGCGTCTGTACCCGCTGACGATGGACCGCGCCAAACCTGCGGTGCCCTTCGGCGGTGCCTACCGGCTGATCGATTTCGTGTTGTCCAACCTGGTCAATGCCGGTTACGAACGCATTTGCGTGCTGACACAATACAAGTCGCACTCGCTGGACCGGCACATCTCGCAGACCTGGTGGACGTCGGGATTCCATGGCGAGTACATCACCCCGGTCCCGGCCCAGCAGCGGCTCGGACCGCGCTGGTACACCGGCAGTGCCGACGCGATCTTCCAGTCGATGAACCTCATCACCGACGAACGGCCCGAGTACATCGTCGTCTTCGGCGCCGACCACGTGTACCGGATGGACCCGTCGCAGATGGTGGCGGCGCATGTCGAATCCGGTGCCGACGTGACGGTCGCCGGAATCCGCGTCCCGCGCGCCGAGGCGACGGCCTTCGGCTGCATCGACTCCGACGAGAGCGGCAAGATCACCCGCTTCCTGGAGAAGCCGACGGATCCGCCGGGGACGCCGGACGATCCCGAGTCGACGTTCGCGTCGATGGGCAACTATGTGTTCACCACCGAGGCGCTGGTCGACGCGCTGCGCGCCGACGCCGCCGATTCGGACTCCGACCACGACATGGGCGGCGACATCATTCCGGCCTTCGTGCGCCGGGACACCGCGTATGTCTACGACTTCAAGGACAACGACGTCCCCGGTGCCACCGAACGCGACACCGGCTACTGGCGGGACGTCGGAACGCTGGACGCGTTCTACGAGGCACACATGGACCTCGTGTCGGTGCACCCGATCTTCAATCTGTACAACGGCCGCTGGCCCATCCGCGGAGAGACACACAACCTGCCGCCCGCCAAGTTCGTCCAGTCCGGGGTCGCCGAGGACTCGGTCGTGGGATCCGGCTGCATCATCTCCGGGGGCACGGTCCGCAACTCGGTGCTGTCCTCGAACGTCATCGTCGAGGACGGCGCGGTGGTCGAGGGCAGCGTGCTGATGCCCGGCGTCCGCGTCGGAAAGGGTGCCGTCGTCCGCAAGGCGATCCTCGACAAGAACGTCGTGGTGGGCGACGGCGAGCAACTCGGTGTCGACGTGAGCGCCGACCGCGAGCGGTTCTCGGTCAGCGCCGGTGGTGTCGTGACGGTCGGGAAGAACATCCGGGTCTAGCGCGGATGTCCGTCCCGCAAGGCCGCGCCGATGAGTGTCGCGATGTCGACTCCGGCGTCGTCCGGGAGTGCATCGATCGGCCACCACCGCAGATCCACCGACTCGTCGCTGCGCACGACGCGCGGTAGTCCGCCGCCGGACGTCGGAGCGGCGATCACCCGGTACCGGACGTCGAGGTGGCGCGTGGGGACGCCCAGCGAGCAGGTGATCGGGTGGGTGTGCAGGTGCACGATCCCGCCTCCGGGATCGGCGGGGTCCGCCGAGTCGAGCACGAGGTCGGGCATGCCCGATTCCTCTCGCGCCTCACGCAGCGCCGCGTCGGCGATGGTGTCGTCGGCCGGTTCGCAGTGTCCGCCGAGCTGAATCCACTTGCCGACCCGGGGATGCAGGGTGAGCAGGACGTGCCGGCGGGTGGCGTCGAAGACGATCGCCGAACCCGTCAGATGTCCCGGCGCACTGGCTCGTAGGCATGCCTGCGAGGATGCCGCCAGGAATGCGAGGTACGTGTGACGGAGCGTGTCCTGGTCGGGATCGGATGTGTCCCAATGGGTGAGGGCCTCGACGGCGGATGCGTGCAGCGACTCGGCGGTCACAGCTCGAGTACCCAATCGGCGGTGGGGGCGGGGTCGCGCAGGCCCGCCGGCTCGAGGGGGTGACCGATCGCGACCGCGCCGAGTGGTTCCCAACTCGGGTCGAGGCCGAGGACTCGGCGTACGGTCGGCGCGGCGAAGATGGTCGACCCGATCCAGCAGCTGCCGAGGTCGCGCACCGACAGCGCCGTGAGCAGGGTGGCGACCGCTCCGCCTGCGGCCACCGTGAACATCGTGTGTTCGGCCGTGTTCCGCCGCTCGTCGGGGTACTCGTGAACGCCGTCGGGCACGAGGAACGGGATCACCAGTTCCGGGGCGTCGTAGAGGATCTGGCCGCGCCGCAACCGTTTCTCGATGGACTCGGTTGTCTTGGAATCCGATTCGAGGTCGGCGCGCCACTCCTGCGCCATCGCGTCGAGGAGTTCCCGGCGCCGCGGGCCGGACCGCACCCAGACGAAGCGGACCGGATGCGTGTGGTGCGGAGCGGGGGCGGTGAGCGCCTCGCCGAGCGCGGCACGCAACTCGGCGGGGTCGACAGGCCGGTCGGCGAAGTTCCGCACCGAACGCCGCGTGCGGATGGCCTCACGACGTCCCTGGGCGATCGCCTCCTCGGTCCCGAGGCGGAACAGGTCCTCCTCGTAGGGGCGGATCAGAGCGGCGGCCGTGGTCCCGTCGTCCGCCGGACCGAAGCCGCGGACGACGGCGACGGGGACCGCCGCGAGTTTGCCCTTAACGAGATCCGCCGCCGAGGCGAGTTCGTCGGCCACCGCGATCTCGGTGACGATCAACGGGTTTCCGTAGTCGTCGACACCGCCCTCATACGGATGGGTCACGGCGATGCCCGACGCGCCGATGGCGACATCGGTCTGCCCGGTCCGCCAGGCGCGGCCCATCGTGTCGGTGATGATCACCGCGACGTCGAGGTCGGCGACCTCGGCGATGGCGAGTCGGAGGGCCGCCGCGCTGCGGTCGGGGTTCTCCGGGAGCAGTGCGAGCTGGTCGCTGCGTACGTTCGAGCCGTCGATCCCGGCCGCGGCCTGGACCAGGCCCAGCCGGTTCTCGGTGATCAGGGTCCGGTTCTTGCGTGCCAGCACGCGTACCGATTCGTCGTCGACGAGGCGCCGGCGCAACGCGTCGCGCTCCTCGGGGTCGCTCGGCGCGTCGACCATCCGGCCCTCCGCCTTGGAGATGATCTTGCTGGTGACCACCAGGACGTCACCGGACTCGAGCCACGGTGCGGCGGAGAGGATCTCGCGCGCGACGTCGGAGTCGGCGGTGAACTCGGGCAGGCCGGTCACCGGATGGATCTCGAGGTGGCCCGGGGCGCGGTGGTCGGGGCGGGCGGTCACGCGGGGCCCTGGTTGGAGTCGGGGAGCGCGACGTCGACGAGCGCGCACGCCGCGCGCACCATCTGGGCGGTGGAGGCGGGATCGGTCATGAGGAGGGGTGCGGCGCCGATGGCGATGCCGTCGACGGTGGCGTGGTCGCCCTCGGCGATCAACCACCCGTCCAGGATGCCGTTGCCGCTGCGGGCGCCGTAGTGCCCGGCGATGCCCTCTGCCGAGGACTCGACCTCGATCACCGAGAGACACTCGTCGGCCATGCCGCGCAGCGGCCGATTGTCGATGACCGGTGAGATACCGACCACCGGGGCCTTCGTCTGCCGCAGCGCGCTGCGCATCCCGGGAACGCTGACGATCGCGCCGATGCTCACGACCGGGTTCGACGGTGCGAGCAGGACGACGTCGGCGTCGGCGATCGCGTCGAGGACGCCGGGTGCGGGTGCGGTGTCATCCGAACCGACCTGCGCGAAACCGAAGGTGGGGATCTGGGCGCGATGGCGCACCCACCATTCCTGGAAGTGGATCGCGACCCGTTCGCCGTCCTCGCCGTCGGGCTTGGCGACCACGACGTGGGTCTCGTGACGGTCGTCGGTCACGGGCAGGAGCCGCACACCGGGATTCCATCGGCGGGACAGCGCGGCGGTGACGTCGGACAGCCGGTACCCGGCATCGAGCATCTGGGTCCGGATGAGATGCGTCGCGAGGTCGCGATCGCCGAGGCCGAACCAGTCCGGATCGGCACCGTAGGCGGCGAGTTCCTCCTTCGCGTGCCAGGACTCGTCGCGCCGGCCCCACCCGCGTTCGGGATCGATCCCGCCGCCGAGGGTGTACATGCACGTGTCCAGATCAGGACAGATGCGGACGCCGTGCATCCACGCGTCGTCGCCGACGTTCACGATCGCGGTGATCTCGTGTTCGCTCGCCTGCCCCCCGGACGAGTCGTCCTGCGGGGCCGGGAACGCCGTCGGCCCGAACAATTCGCGCAGACCGAGGAGGAATCGTGCCCCTCCGACGCCCCCGACGAGTACGGTCACCTTCACAGCAGGTACTCCTTCACACCGCCACTGTAGTGCGCGGTGTGCGAGGGCGGTCAGGGGCTGTCGGCGCGGTCGGGGACGATTCCGACGGGTGCCGGGGTCGGTGTGACATTCACGTCGGGTTGAGGTCAATGTCGTGTCGAGTCACAGCGTTGTCGGATCCTGGTGGTAAACAGAGAATCTTTGACTTCAACTTGACCGCGACCGCCCCGGGCGTGTGTAATCACATCAGTGTCATTCCGAGTTTGAGATCGAGAACCTCTGGATCGAAAACCGCTGGACTTCAACGGATTCGATTGTATGTTCGAACTCGGGTGAGGGTCGGTTCCGGCACTTCGCGGGCCGTCGCTCGGGCGCTGTGTGTGTACGACTGATGTGGGAGTTTCCGCATCCGTAGTACAAGTGGTGTGGCAACAGTGGTGGGTGCGGCGCTACAGGCCGTGTTCGCAAAGGACGCAGAAACTACCAACATCCCGAGCTAGGAGGCGCCGACGATGGCTTTGGAAAACCCGATCGGCAATCCGCTTGAACCACAGAATCGCCCGCAATTCATCGCCGAATTCAATACTCTTGGCCCCGTTGATGATTCGATGATCGGTGGCACCGCCACCTCGTCGGTTGTCGGTGTCGGCACCGACTTGGGGACGCCCGTCGCCGACGACGCCGACCCGGGCCGTCGTCATCTGTCGTTGGTGCCCAACGACTTCGACGATCTCTTCGACGCCGTCGAGGACCAGTGGCAGGACCGCGCCCTGTGCGCGCAGACCGACCCCGAGGCGTTCTTCCCCGAGAAGGGTGGGTCGACGCGCGAGGCCAAGCGGATCTGCCAGGGCTGCGAGGTGAAATCCGAATGCCTCGAGTACGCACTGCACAACGACGAGCGCTTCGGGATCTGGGGCGGCTTGTCCGAGCGTGAGCGCCGTCGCCTCAAGCGCGGCATCATCTGAGTCGGCGGCCCCATCCGGGGATCGCCCGACGCATCGATCGACCTCACTGTCGGCCGGCCGAACGGCTACCGCAGTACTCGACCGCGGATCACTCTGGTCCGCGGTCGATCGTGTCTTCGTCGACGCCCAGGTGGGTCGCCACCTGTTGCACGAGGACCTCGTGGATCAGATCCAGCAACTCGGTGCCCTTCTTGGCCCGGGACTCCAGGGGCCGGCGGAACAGGATGATCTGCGCACGCGTCGGCGCACCGTTCACATCCATCCCGGCGGGAATCAGCCGAGCCAGTGGGACGGCGCCGTCGGCGGTCACCTCGTCGGGCCACTCGACGGTCTCCGGATCGCGCGGCAGCAGCCGCGGGATCTCGTCGACGGCGATGTCGAGGCCGGCGATCTGGTCATGCCACTGCGCGTCGATCTCCGCGAATGCCTCCAGCGCGACCGCGTCGAATTCGTCGGATCGGCTGTTGTGCGCGGGCACCCCCTGGGGGAGCAGCGGCGAGCGAAGTCCACGTCCGCGACGATCACGATGACGCCCCACCCGCCGCCGGCCGCGGCGGGACTCCGGCAGGCCGGAGGAGCCACGTGGAGTCGGCTTCGGGTCGATACGCATGGCGAGAGTGTAGGAGGTCGGGTGAGCCCCTGTCTCCTCCGGCCGCCCGTGTCATCGCCGGCGCCCGCGCCGTGAGCGTGTCGTCGAGGTGGTTGCGAGCGACGAGGGCTAATCTCGTCACGTGAAGCTTCCCCGACTGTGCTGCCGACCCGGCTGCGCCCGATCCGCGGTGGCTACCCTGACCTTCGTCTACGCCGAGTCGACCGCGGTGATCGGTCCGCTCGCGACGTCGCAGGAGCCGCACTCCTGGGACCTGTGCGAGGACCACGCCCGCCGGATCACCGTCCCGCGGGGTTGGGAGATGCTGCGCAGCGAGCGCGGTTTCTCCGCGCCGCCGGCCGAGGATCAGGAGCTGACCGCCCTCGCCGAGGCGGTTCGGGAAGCCGGGGCCGTCGCCGGGGGCGGACGCCCGCGGTATGTCGACCGCGGTCCCATCGACGCACTCGACGCCTTCGAGGACACCCACTTCGCCGACGCTCACCGCGAGGCCGTGGAGGATCGTCGATCGGGGCGCCACCGCGCCGGACCGGTCGATGCACCGTCGCAGCCGGCCGGGGCCCCGCGACACCAGACCCGCCCCCGTCCGGGGCGTCGCGGGCACCTTCGGGTACTGCCGGACCCGGTCGACTGACCGGTCACCACCGCGCGGGGGGCGTGGACTCCGTCGACGTCGAGGAGGGGCGTCGCCACCGCGACGATGTGCCGTTCCCATGCACACCGACTCCGCGAGCTGGCTACCCTGGTCACATGCGAACCGGTTCCCCCGACCTCGACGACGCCGAGGAGCTGATCTCGGCCGATGTCGACGGTTTGCTGAGAACGGTCGCGCTCGCCGGTGCGCAGGTACGCGCCGTCGCCGAAGCGGTCCGCGAAGGTGTGCTCGCGCCGCTCGCCGAGCTGCGCCCGCGCAGCGTGGTCGTGGTCCACGGGTCCAGCGGGGTGTCGCATCGGGCCACCGAGTTCGCGGTGGCGACCCTGGCGGCCCGGGTGGATGTCCCGGTGGTCAGCGGTCCGGTGTTGCCCGGGTGGATCGGGCCGCTGGATGTCGTGATCATCGCCGGCGACGACGCCGGGGACATGGCACTCGCCGACGCGGCCGCGCGCGCGTTACGCCGGCGGGCGGAGGTGGTGGTGCTCGCGCCGGTGGCCGGTCCGCTCCAGGATGCTCTGGGCGGCAACGGAATCGATCTCGCGCCACGCTTCGACATCGAACCGCGTTTCCGGTTCGTCGGATTCGCGGCGGCGCTGCTCGCGGTGTTCGGGGCGCTGACGCAGGTCCGGTTCACCGGCGCCGTGCCCGTGCTCGACGACCTCGCCGACGCGCTCGACGCCGAGGCCACCACCGGGCATCCGGCACGCGACGCCTTCCACAATCGCGCGAAGTCGTTGGCGCTTCGGGTCCAGGGGCGTCCCACGGTGTGGACCGCGGACAGCCCAGCCGGTGCGGCCATCGCCCGTCACGCGGTTGCCGGGCTCGTCGGCCTGTCCGGGATCGTCAGCGCCGCAGCCGAACTCGCGGATGTCTCGCGGATGGTGCAGCTGCTCGGCGCGCGTCCGGACAGCGGACCCGCCGCCGACTCCATCTTCTACGATCCCGACTTCGACGGACCGCCGCAGGCCCCCGCGCCACGAGTTCAGGTGGTGTCGACCGGCCGGCGGGAGTGGTACACGCGCCAGCGCGTCGCCGGCCTGGGCGAGGTCGATGTGCTCATCGGAGCCGATCGTGCAGAGCAGACTTCGGCCGCCGGGGGCTCGGACGGTCGGGAATGGGACGACCGGCGCCCGGCGCCGGGCGAGGATCCGGTGGCCGACGGCCCGGGGGATGTACTGGATTTCCTGATCGTGGCACTACGGGTCGAGATGGCGGCGGTGTACCTCCGCCTGGTTGGGAACGCGATGCAATGAGGATTATCGACGGTGTGGTGCGCCCCTACGCGTGGGGTTCACGGACGGCGATCGCGTCGATGCAGGGCAGACCCGTCCCGTCGGCGCATCCTGAGGCCGAGTTGTGGTTCGGTTCCCACCCGGCGGGCTCGGCTCGCTGTGTGGATGTCGCCGGGATCCAGCAGGATCTTGTCGATGTGATCGACGCCGATCCGGTCGGCACGCTCGGCGCGGCGAGCACGGCCGCCTTCGGCGATCGCCTGCCGTTCCTCCTCAAGGTGCTCGCCGCCGAGGAACCGCTGTCGCTCCAGGCACACCCGTCCGCCGAGCAGGCCCGCGCGGGATTCGAACGTGAGAACTCGCGCGGTGTCGGTCTCGAGGCCCGCGACCGCAACTACCGGGACCCGTGGCACAAACCCGAACTGATCGTCGCCACGACCCCGTTCGACGCCCTGGCCGGTTTCCGCCGGCCGGAGGACACCGTCCGGTTGCTTCGTGCACTGCAGGTGAGCGAACTCGACCCGTATCTCGGGATGCTGGCCGGCCAGCCGGATTCCGAGGGGCTGCGCGCGCTGTTCACGACGTGGTTGACGCTGCCCGAGTCCCTCCTCCGTCAACTCGTCCCGGCGGTGCTCGCCGGCGCGGTCACCGTTCTCAGCGCGGGCGAGTCCGATTTCGTTGCCGAACTGCGCACCGTCTGTGAACTCGGGGAGGCCTATCCGAACGACCCCGGTGTCCTCGCGTCGTTGCTGCTCAACAACATTCACCTCGAACCCGGGCAAGGGCTCTATCTATCCGCCGGCAACCTGCACGCCTACCTCCGGGGTACCGGTGTGGAGATCATGGCGAACTCCGACAACGTGCTGCGCGGTGGACTGACGCCGAAGCACATCGACGTGCCCGAGCTGTTGCGAGTCCTCGACTTCACCCCCGTCGACGTCGCCGACCTGACACCGCAGGTGCGGACGATCGGTGCCGAACGGATCTACCTCACCCCCGCGCCGGAGTTCCGGCTGTCGCGTGTCGAACTCGACGGCACCGGGCTCCATCACGCCTCGTCGATCTGCTTCGACATGCCCGGCCCACAGATCCTCGCCGTGCTCAGCGGCGCGGTGGAGGTCCGGCCCGCGGGCGGGGCCCCGCTCACCGTGACGGCCGGACGGGCCATGTGGATCACCGACGACGATCCGGACGTCATCGTCCGCGCGGCCTCGGCTCGCGCGGTCTTCTACCGCGCGCTGGTCCCGGCGGCGGTCACGGCGCATCCCGGACTGACCTCGACGGTGGCCACCGCGGCCGAATGATCCGGTCGCCGACCACGGTCGGTGCTGCGGGTCAGTGCCGGACGGGTGCCGGCGCCGCGGCTGCGGCGGGTTCCGGGTAGCCGCCGATCAGGGTCCATTCGTCAGGGGTCGCAACCATCGTGACCAGGGTGGGCCGGTCGCCGGTGTCGAGCGAGATGTCCTGCGGGGTCCGCGGATTCTGCCGCAGTGCGACCGTGGCGCCGTCCGTCGGTTCTCCCAGTCCCGGCGCGACGACGATCATCCGGGTGGTGTCGGGCGCAGGGGAGGGCGGAGTGACCCCGTCGACGATGACCAGGGCCGGGCCCGGGCGCGCGGGCGTGCGGTCACCGGCGAGTGACAGCGCGCTCGGGTCTCCCACGGCGGTGACCACCGGTGTCCACCGGTGCGGGCGGTCGGTGTGCACGCGTACGGCGGCGCCGACCGCGACGGCGCGCAGGGCGATCTGGGCGACGACGTGGATGCCCGCGGCCACCGACACCGTGGAGATACCGGGCCCGACGAGCCGGGTCGCGACCGCACGGCCGGCGTGATCGGCCCCGATCAGCTGTCCGCAACCACCGGCCGGGAGGCGTGCCGAGGCGAGGAACGCGTCCGCCTCCGCTCCGGCGAGTACCGGAACCGCCCGGTCGAGGCGGGTCGAGGTCGAGATGGGGAGACTGGCTGCGAGAGCATCGAATTGGCGACCATCGAGCGGGATCAACCCGGCCGGCCACTCGGTCAGTGCGCGCTGCGCGGCCGGGAATTCGTTGAATCGGACGATCCCCGACACCTCGACGGTCGTGCGTTCACCGCGCCGCCTGCGCTCGGCTGCTCGCGGACGCAACTTCACGGTGACCGTCGTCGAGACCGCGGAGTTGACCCAGACGTCGCGGAGCAGGGCGGTCAGCGCGGCCGGTTCGACGGCTGCGCTGCGCATCCGCAGACCCGCCACGCCGATCGAGTCGCGCTCCTCCGACAGCGAGTCGAGGGTCGCCCCCTCGGTCAGCTGTGTCGTGATCGCGGTGATCTGCGCGGCCGACAGAATCGTCGTCGACAGGCCCTGTTCGGCAAGCCTTTTCGCGACGCGCCGGGTGGTCACGGTCGCCGTGCGCAGGGCGCCGGTCGCGCCTCCGCCGCGGCGGGCGACGGCGTCGGCACAATCGAGCGGGTTCAGCCGCAGGACGACCAGAACCGACCGCTGGGCAGTCGCCGACAGCGGACCCAGAGTCCGGTCGTAGGTGGCCGGCGCGACGCCCGAACCCCAGACGCGCACAGCGTGGCTGATCACCTCGATGCTGCTCAGCTGGATGTCGTAGGGGCTGATGCACTCGGCGAGCACACCGAGGGGGACCACCTGGCCCGATTCATCGGCCATCTCGCTGTGCCCGGGGGTCAGATAGGTGACGGCGGGACCGCCCGGGTCCACCCGGACCACCGTCACGAGGGTGTCGCCGACCCATCGCGCACCGATGGTCGTCGGCGCCGTCGAACGACGGGCTGCGGCATGGGTGTTGGGCGCAGACAATGGGATGTCGAAGGGGGCCGGGGCCAGATCGGCGTGGTCGCGACGCATGCGCGCCCACGAGAACGACAGGTGCGCGACGATCCGGCCGAACACCGACGGCCGATCGCCCAGGTGCACCAGGCCTGCCGAGACGACCACGGCGACACCGAGCGCGGTCGCGCCCCAGACGCTGCCGGACACGGTCCACACGACGAGCCCGATCGCCAGGATCGCCTCGATCAGGACGAGTGTGGGCAGTGCCATCCCACGCGTGTTCCGCTCCACGGTTGCGACCCCCTCGATCACCGCTGCCGACCGCCGTGTGCCACCCACCGAGTGTGTGCACAAGCGGTGGAGCCCCACACGTCAGGGGCATGTTTGTCGGTTAGGCTACTACCGCGCGGCAGGGGGTATGCCGCAGGAGATCACAGCCCGCCCGCCGCCGGACCCGGTCCGGCGCTGTGGAACGGGTGCGGACAGGGGGAGTCGTGGCACGTCAGCTGACGACCAAAGCCCAGGTCAACGGTTATCGTTTCCTGATCAAGCGGCTGGAGCACGCGCTCGTTCGGCGCGACGTCCGGATGCTGCACGATCCCATGCGCTCCCAATTGCAGGCGCTCGTGGTCGGAACGGTGCTCGGTCTGCTCGTCCTCGGCGGGTGCGGGATCTGGGGCCTCATCCGACCGCAGGGTTCGGTCGGCGACGCCACGATCATCGTCAGCAAGAACAGCGGCAGCACCTACGTGCTGATCGAGGACACCCTGCATCCCGTGCTGAACCTCGCCTCCGCGCGGCTGGTGACCGGGAGTTCGGAGTCGCCGACGTCGGTCGGGGACAACAAGCTCAAGCCGTACCCGCGTGGGCCCCTGCTGGGCATCCCCGGCGCGCCGGCCGCCCTGCCGGGATCGTCGCACCCGGACTCCTCGACCTGGACGGTGTGCGATTCGTCCACGGTGTCGGAGGCGCCGACCGAGTCGGTGGAACTGACCGTCATCGCCGAGACACCGCGCCTCGGCGATTCGATCGGGGCGGCGCGCCCGGCCGACGCCGTACTCGTCGACGCCGGTGACGAGACCTTCCTCGTGTACCAGTTGTTCCGAGACGGTGTCTGGAGTCCGGTGCGCGCCTCGGTCGACACCGCGAGCGTGCCGGTGATGCGCGCCCTCGGGCTCGAGGGGGTCACGCCCCGGCAGATGTCCACCGGCCTGTTGAACACGTTCCCCGTGGTCGATCCACTTGCGGTGCCGGAGATCCCGGGTGCCGGGCAACCGGGCGCGGTCGACGGCGTGAGCATCGGCAGCGTCGTCAAATCGGTCGGCGTCGACGACACCACGACCTTTCACCTCGTGCTGCGCGACGGGGTCCAGGAGATCAGTGCCCCGACCGCCGAGCTCATGCGATTGGCCGACTCCGACGCCGCGCCGGTGGCCACTGTCGCACCGGGACAGCTCGCCGCGCTGAAAACCCGGAGCTCAGAACCCGTCTCGGACTTTCCCGAGATCGCACCGGAGCTGCTGAACGTGAGCGGCGATCCGACGCTGTGCCGCACCTGGACTCGCGGCACGGGCGAACCCCGCGCGCAGACCTCGTTGCTCGCAGGTCGCGAACTCCCACTCGGTTCGGATGCGGTGCCGGTCCGTCTGACCTCGTCCGACGGCGCCGGTCCGAACCTCGATGCGGTCTACGTGCCGCCGGGATCGGGTGAGTACCTGCAGGTGACCGGAAACGAAGCAGACAGCTCGCGCACCGAATCCCTGTTCTATGTCAACGATTCGGGCGTCCGGTTCGGCATCCCCGACTTCGAGACCGGCGGAATCCTCGGGCTCGGGGACTCCCCGTCCCGCGCCCCGTGGTCGGTCGTGACCCTGCTGGCACCCGGACCGAGCCTGACGCGCGAGAACGCGCTCGTGGCGCACGACGGTCTGGAGACCGCCCGGCTCGAGGCCGGCGCGGAGCGCACCGAGGCGCCGTCCGCCGGCGGATGATCGGCGACGGTGCCGCCGCAGATCTACGTGAGTGGACCGCCGACGATGTTGCCGGCGATGCCGCGGATGACGTTCGTGCCGTCCTCGGATCGAAGTTCCTCGTACCAGGCGGCGGTTGCCTCCGGGTCTTTGCCATGCGTGACGTCGCACCGCTTGCGCGCGCGGAGGACGAGGTCGGCGGCCCGCTCGGTACGTGACCTCTCGTAGGCCGCGAGTGCCGCGTGTGGGTCGTCGGCGTGGTCGCGGAAGGCGAACTGCAGTGCGATCGCGTCTTCCATCGCCGAGCAACCACCCTGGCCGATGTCCGGAGTCGTGTTGTGCGCGGCGTCGCCGAGCAGCGCGACGCGTCCTTTGACCCAGGTGTGGAACGGGTCGGTGTCGAGGATCTCCACCCGGTTGGTGGTCTCGGGATCCAGTGCCCGGATCAGCTTCTGGACACCGGGAGCCCATGCCGCGAACTCCTCGGCGAGCACGTCACGCGCCGTGCCGCGTTCGAACGGGGCTCCCTCCGGCATGGTGACGTCGAAGAAGAAGTAGAATCTGTTGTCCGCGACCGGCATCACCGACACCCGACGCGAATCACCCACGTAGGTGGTCCATTCGGTCGCCGGTCCGATCTCCTCGTCGATCGGGACCAGCCCGTTGAAGTTGACGTACCCCGCGTACCGGCGTTCGACTATCCGGCCGAGGACGTAGTCGCGAGCGAGCGATCTCGCACCGTCGGCGGCGATCACGATGTCGCCGTGAGCGGTGCTGCCGTCGGCGAATTTAACGGTGGCGTGTTCCGCGCCGTCGTGGACGGCGACCATCTTCTTGCCGAATCGGATCTCGTCGTGACCGAAGGCGTTCATCAGCATCAGCTGGAGGTCGGCGCGTGCGATCGGATACGGACGCTGCCCGACCTCATCGATGAGCGGTGCCATGCTGAAGCGGCACATCGTCTCTCCGGTGAAAGCGTCGACGTAGCTCATCGAGTCGACGATGCCGCCGAGCGCGGCCGTCTCGGCTTCCAGGCCCAGATGATTCAGGCACTTGACCCCGTTGGACCAGACCGAGATCGCCGCGCCCACCGGCCGGTTCTCGGTGACCTGCTCGTACACCTCGACCTCGTGCCCGAGTTGTCGCAACGCGATGGCCGCCGAGGTCCCGCCCATACCGGCGCCGATGATCACTGCTTTCACAGGAACCCAGGCTAGGGGTCCCGGCGCCGCGGCGCGCGACGAGCGTCCGGCACACCGGCCGCGTCGGTCGTCGGCGCGGCGACGTCGCGAGCCGCCGGAAGCAGTGCGGTCAGGACCGGTGGTGGCCGGTGACGAGCGCGGTCACCATCTCCTGCCATTGGTGCGTGATCGTCTCGAGGTTCAGCCCGACGTCCACCAGCAGGTAGCGCACCGAACTCGCCGACAGTGGCGCCTGGACGGTGAGCGCGAGGAAATCCAGCGCGCCGTCGAAACCCAGCTGCCGCAACAGGATCTGCACATGTTGGGTGGACGTGCGGGCCACCGGATGGCTCATGAAATCCTCTGCGCCCGCGCCGGCCTCCAGCAGGATGTCCAGGTGGTCGGAGGTGAGCTTGAGACGCGCGCGCCCGTAGGCGAGCAGTCGGTCGAGCGGGGGAGCACCGGGACCCAGCGGCTCCGGGCCCGACAGGTACGCCTGCTGGATCTCGGACTCGCTGTGGTCGAGAAGGGCGAGCATGAGTCCGGTCCGGCTGCCGAAGCGGCGGAACACCGTGCCCTTGCCCACACCCGCCTCGCGCGCCACGGCCTCCATCGTCACCGCGGCCGCGCCGTGATGATCGATCAGGTTCTTGGCGGCAGCCAGCAACAGACGCCGGTTACGTGCGGCGTCGGCACGTTCGGTCCCCGAGGGGTTGAGCGAGATGTGGAGCGGGGAGTGGTCGGGCCCATTCGGCACGTGATGAGCGTAACTCTTGACCAGATCCGGAATGAATCGGACCCTGGTCCGGTTAGAGCAAGTCGTAGACGAGGTCTCGCGGACCCCCACGGACCCCTGTGCCATCGAGAGGAATCACATGTCGGAACGAGTCGTCGAACTGGTCGCGCTGGTCGGAAGCCTGCGCGCAGCATCCCTGAACCGTCAGCTCGCCCACGTGGCCGCGGACAACGCGCCGTCGGGGGTCTCCATCACCGTCGTCGACGACCTCGGCTCGCTGCCGTTCTACAGCGAAGATGTCGACATCGAGGATCAGCTCGACGCCGGCGTGGCGAAGCTCCGCCAGGTGGTCGGGTCGGCCGATGGCGTGCTGATCGCCACTCCGGAGTACAACGGCACCATTCCCGCCGCGCTGAAGAACGCGATCGACTGGCTGTCGCGGCCCTACGGCACCGGAGCGCTCACCGGCAAGCCTGTCGCGGTCCTGAGCGCGGCCCTCGGGCAGTACGGCGGCGCGTGGACCCGTGAGGACACCCGCAAGTCCGTCGGCATCGCCGGCGGTCGTGCCATCGAGGAGGCCGACCTCGGCCTGCAGGTCGCCGCTCTTCCCGAGGGTGGTCTGACCGATCCGGCCATCGTCGATAAGGTCGTCGCCTCGGTCTCCCGACTCGTCGATGAGGTCGCTGTCAGCGCCTGATCACCCGACGACGTCCGACGCCGCGCCCGGCTCAGCCCGGCGCGGCGTCGTCGTGTCCGGGGGTCGACCGCGTGCTGATGTGGATGGGCGGTGGACATGTTGTGGACCGTCTCGGGACAACCTGTGAGCGACACGCCGAACACGCGGCGGACACGCCCGGATTTACGATCGTGCACCGCTCCGACCTGCACGTCTTCCATCAATGTTATTCACAACCCCTTGTGGTGGTCAGAAATGTCAGCCACTAGGTGTAGTGTTTGCGTTACCAGTCAGGCACAAGACGAGAAGCAGTTCGACTCCTCGACAAAGCCGCCGAGATGGTGATCCAGGTCACCATCTTCACGCTGGAAAACCGCACGTCACTGGCGATTCCTACGACCCGAGGAGTACCTCCGAATGTCAATCACCGTCTACACGAAGCCGGCCTGCGTCCAGTGCAATGCCACCTACAAGGCCCTCGACAAGCAGGGTCTGTCCTACGAGATCGTCGACATCAGCGAGGATGCCGAGGCGCGTGACTACGTGATGGCGCTCGGCTACCTGCAGGCGCCCGTCGTGGTCGCCGGCGACGCGCACTGGTCGGGCTTCCGTCCCGACCGCATCAAGGCGCTCGCCACTGCCGCTGCCTGATCCGACGGTCGTCACCATGACGGTGGCGACGTCCGCCGACCGGCGATGTGAACAGCGATCCGACGGGGAAGCCGGATCGCATCGCATCTCCGCAGTCATCGAGGAAATGGTCACGCCGGTCACGGCGTTGATACCGACAGCGCCCGCCGGGACATGACCCCGCGGGCGAGATCCACGAGAACGACCAGGTTGGAGGAGACATGGCGGCAGCCGCATCGCCGTTGATCGTGTACTTCTCCTCCGTATCGGAGAACACCCACCGGTTCGTCCAGAAGCTGGACATGCGCGCCGAGCGCATCCCGCTCCTCGATCGGACCGGTGTTTTCCGTGTCGACGAGCCGTACGTCCTGGTCTGTCCGACCTACGGCGGGGGCAAGGCGACGGGGCAACCCGGCGGCTACGTCCCCAAGCAGGTCATCCGCTTCCTCAACGACGAGCACAACCGATCGTCGATCACGGGGGTGATCGCGGCGGGCAACACCAATTTCGGTGAGGAGTTCTGCTACGCCGGCGACGTCATCGCACGAAAGTGTCGGGTGCCCTACCTGTACCGATTCGAACTGATGGGCACCACCGACGACGTCGACCGCGTGCGCGCGGGGCTCGCGGAGTTCGCCCAGAGTCCGGCGTTCGCGGCAGGTGTGTCGCTCAGCGCCTCGCCCGCCTGACCCGACGTTCGCGCGTCACCAGGCTTTGTCGTACCCCGTCGATACCGTGCCCATCATCGGCCTCAGCCACCACTATCCGCAGGAGTCATCTGTCGTGTCGCCCACCGCCGCCGTCTCGGACACCACTTCAGCCAGCAAGTCGGGCGTGCACCCCGGGCCTGCGGGGCATGATCCCGGAGAGCTCGACTTCCACGCGCTCAACGCGATGCTCAACCTGTACGACGCCGACGGCAAGATCCAGTTCGACAAGGATCGCGAGGCGGCGAACCAGTACTTCCTGCAGCACGTCAACCAGAACACCGTCTTCTTCCACGATCGCGACGAGAAGCTCGACTACCTCATCGAGGAGAACTACTACGAGCCCGAGGTCCTCGCGAAGTACGACCGCGCGTTCGTGAACGAACTGTTCGATCACGCCTACGGCAAGAAGTTCCGGTTCCCGACCTTCCTCGGGGCGTTCAAGTACTACACGAGCTACACGCTGAAGACCTTCGACGGCAAGCGGTACCTCGAGCGTTTCGAGGACCGCGTGTGCATGGTGGCGCTGACCCTGGCCGACGGTGACACCACGCTCGCCCGCAACCTCGTCGACGAGATCATCTCGGGTCGGTTCCAGCCGGCGACGCCGACCTTCCTCAACTCCGGCAAGAAGCAGCGTGGCGAGCCGGTCTCGTGCTTCCTGCTGCGCATCGAGGACAACATGGAGTCGATCGGCCGGTCGATCAACTCGGCGTTGCAGCTGTCCAAGCGAGGCGGCGGAGTTGCGTTGCTGCTCAGCAACATCCGTGAGCACGGCGCGCCGATCAAGAAGATCGAGAACCAGAGTTCGGGTGTCATCCCGATCATGAAGCTGCTCGAGGACTCGTTCTCCTACGCCAACCAGCTCGGTGCCCGGCAGGGTGCGGGCGCGGTGTACCTGCACGCACACCACCCCGACATCTACCGCTTCCTCGACACCAAGCGCGAGAACGCGGACGAGAAGATCCGCATCAAGACCCTGTCGCTCGGTGTGGTCATCCCGGACATCACGTTCGAGCTGGCCAAGGCCAACGACGACATGTACCTGTTCAGCCCGTACGACGTCGAACGCGTCTACGGCGTCCCGTTCGCCGACATCAACGTGACGGACAAGTACCACGAGATGGTCGAGGACCGACGGATCCGCAAGACCAAGATCAAGGCCCGCGAGTTCTTCCAGACCCTCGCCGAGCTGCAGTTCGAGTCCGGGTACCCGTACATCATGTTCGAGGACACGGTGAACCGGGCGAACCCGATCGACGGCAAGATCACCCACTCCAACCTGTGCTCGGAGATCCTGCAGGTGTCGACGCCGTCGACCTTCAACGACGACCTGTCGTATGCCGAAGTGGGCAAGGACATCTCGTGCAACCTCGGCTCGCTGAACATCGCCAAGACGATGGATTCGCCCGACATCGGCCAGACCATCGAGACCGCGATCCGGGGTCTCACCGCGGTGAGCGACCAGACCTCGATCACCTCCGTGCCCTCGATCGAGTTCGGCAACAACAACTCTCACGCCATCGGCCTGGGGCAGATGAACCTGCACGGATACCTGGCGCGTGAACGGGTCTTCTACGGCAGCGATGAGGGCATCGACTTCACGAACATCTACTTCTACACGGTGCTGTTCCACGCCCTGCGCGCGTCGAACCGGATCGCCAAGGAGCGCGGCCGGGCGTTCACCGGCTTCGAGAAGTCGAAGTACGCAAGCGGCGAGTTCTTCGACAAGTACCTGAACAAGGTGTGGGAGCCGGAAACCCAGAAGGTGCGGGATCTGTTCGGCCAGGCCGGGATCGCCATCCCGACCCAGGACGACTGGCGCGAACTGAAGGAGGCCGTCCAGCGCGACGGCATCTACAACCAGAACCTGCAGGCCGTCCCGCCGACCGGCTCGATCAGCTACATCAACCACTCGACGAGCTCGATCCACCCGGTCGCCGCCAAGATCGAGATCCGCAAGGAAGGCAAGATCGGCCGCGTCTACTACCCGGCGCCCTACATGACCAACGACAACCTGGAGTACTACCAGGATGCGTACGAGATCGGGTACGAGAAGATCATCGACACCTACGCCGCGGCCACGCAGCACGTCGACCAGGGCCTCAGCCTGACGCTCTTCTTCAAGGACACCGCCACCACGCGCGACGTCAACAAGGCGCAGATCTACGCATGGCGCAAGGGGATCAAGACGCTCTACTACATCCGCCTGCGCCAGATCGCGCTCGAGGGGACCGAGGTGGAAAATTGCGTCAGCTGCATGTTGTGACCAACCGAGTGTGATCCGTTGCTTAAGAACAAGGGTGCGGCTACAGACGGAGTGATCTACGGGGTTCGCTTGCGGACCGCGTATGACTACCGCTATGTCGGGCTGACCACGAAGACACAGCAATACCGACTACGGCAGCACTTCAAAGTGGCAGCGGCCGGCAGGAAGACGCCGTTCTATGACTGGCTCCGGTTGCAAGATCGAGCGATGGTCGTGGCGGACGAGCTGCAGTTCGTCGAAGGACTCGACGAACTGGGCGCGGCCGAGATCGCCTGGATCGCGCACTTGCGGCGTGATGGGCAACCGCTTCTCAACCTGGCAGAAGGTGGGCTTGGACCCACCGGAGTGGTGTGGACAGAGGAGATGCGGGAGGCGGCTCGGCTTCGATCGACAGGCAGAAAAGGCTTGAGTCGCTTTGCGGAAGAAAATCCGTTCTACGGCCTCAAGCACTCTGCCGAGCAGCGGGAGAGGTGGTCGGCCCAACGCAGCGGTTCAATCACCGGAGAGGCCAATCCGAACTTCGGGAAGTTCGGACCGGCACACCCTAGTTACGGCCATGTCATGTCAGACGAGGCTCGTGCTCGACTCTCGGAGCAACGAAAAGGTGAGGGGAATCCGAACTTCGGGCGTCGCGCGAGCGAGGAAACGCGGCAGAAGATGTCTGCGGTTCGCAAGGGACGGCCGATGCCTTCGAGTAAGCGGAACGCCCACACCAGATATCACACGAACAAAGGCGTGTTCAAAAACACGTGTCAGTACTGCATCGACGATGTAGCCAAACCCGATGAGTGAAGAAAGCGACATCTGCCATGTCTGAGAAGCTCAAGCTGGTCAGCCGGGTCTCGGCGATCAACTGGAACCGCGTGCCCGACGAGAAGGACGCCGAGGTGTGGGATCGCCTCACCGGCAACTTCTGGCTGCCCGAGAAGGTGCCGGTGTCCAACGACATCCCGTCGTGGGGCACGCTCACCGAGTACGAGAAGCAGCTCACCATGCGGGTGTTCACCGGTCTCACCCTGCTCGACACCATCCAGGGCACGGTCGGCGCGGTGTCGCTGATCCCGGACGCGACCACCCCGCACGAGGAGGCGGTGCTCACCAACATCGCGTTCATGGAGTCGGTGCACGCCAAGAGCTACAGCTCGATCTTCTCCACGCTCTGCTCCACCAAGGAGATCGACGAGGCGTTCCGCTGGTCGGAGGAGAACGAACAACTCCAGCGCAAGGCGCAGATCGTCATGGACTACTACCGTGGCGACGACCCACTGAAGCGCAAGGTCGCCTCGACGCTGCTCGAGTCGTTCCTGTTCTACTCCGGCTTCTACCTGCCGATGTACTGGTCGAGCCGAGCCAAGCTCACCAACACCGCCGACCTGATCCGTCTCATCATCCGCGACGAGGCGGTCCACGGGTACTACATCGGCTACAAGTACCAGCGGGCGCTCGAGGTCGAGACCCCGGAGCGTCGGCAGGAACTCAAGGACTACACCTTCGAGTTGCTGTTCGAGCTGTACGACAACGAGAGCGACTACACCGAGGCGCTCTACGACGAGGTCGGGCTCAGCGAGGACGTCAAGAAGTTCCTGCGCTACAACGCGAACAAGGCCCTGATGAACCTGGGCTATGAGGCGATGTTCCCGCGCGACGAGACCGACGTGAACCCGGCGATTCTGTCGGCGCTGTCGCCCAACGCCGACGAGAACCACGACTTCTTCTCCGGGTCGGGCAGTTCATACGTCATCGGCAAGGCCGTCAACACCGAGGACGAGGACTGGGACTTCTAATCTCGAGTCTCCTCGGGACGCTACGAATCGTCGGCGGTGAGGCGGTCGTAGAGGTCGCCGAGTTCGTCGATCGTCTCGGCGATGTCGGCGGGCGCCACACCGGTCGCGCGCAATGCGGCGCGTAGCTCCGCGCCGTCGAGTGCGGTCAGCGGGTTCATCCGCGACGGCGACGGTAGCGGTGGCAGTGTCGAGGTGGTGCCGTAGAAGTCGTCGGGCCGCAACGAGTCCGATGCCCCGGCCTCGTCCGATGTCCGCGTGTCCGCGGGGCGCGAATCGATCTCGGCCAGCAGGGCCCGAAGATCGGTACCCATCACCGTGAGCAGGGTCAGCGGGGTGCGGTCGATCTCGGCGGCCACCTCGTAACAGGTGACGAGCGCGTGGATGCACCGCGGTGCCTCGTCGGGGCAGGTGCAGTCGGTCTCGACGTCGGCGGACTCGGTGGGCACCAGCAGTTCACCCAGCGTCGGTGGTTGCTCACCGCGTGTCAGCAGCATGAGTTCGTCGACGGCGCCCCTCTCGCTGAGGAGGGTCGCGAGCGTCGCGGTGTCGACGGTGCGGGTGGTCAGGATGACGTCGAACGGTTCGAGCTGGGTGCCTTCGACCGAAGCGGTCACCTGGCCGGCGCCGATCCGCAGGCCGCGCACATGGCGATCACGGAAGTACCTGCGCGCCTTCGTGATGCGGCGACTGTCGGCAACCGACTCGCCGTCGGCGCCGCGACCCTCGACGACGTCGACGAAACCGCGCGACCACGAGGTGAGGCCGTAACCGCGGACGGCGATCGTGCCGCGCTCGCCTCGGCGTTGCGTGCCCTTCTTGCGCACCGTCATTCGCTGACCGCCTCGTCGCGCAGCCGGAACAGCTCGAAGAGTTCGTCGTCGGCGAGGTCGGACACCCAGTTCTCACCCGCGGCGACCGTCAGTCGGGACAACTCGCGTTTCTTGGCGATCATGTCGTCGATACGCTCCTCGATGGTGCCGACACAGACGAACCGATGCACCGACACCTTCTGATCCTGGCCGATCCGGTAGGCGCGGTCGGTGGCCTGGTCCTCGACGGCCGGATTCCACCACCGGTCGACGTGGATGACGTTGTTGGCGGCGGTCAGGTTGAGGCCGGTGCCCCCGGCCTTCAACGTCGCCAGCAGGACCGGTGGCCCGTCGTCGGCCTGGAAGTCGGCGACCATCCGGTCGCGTTCGGTGCGGCCCAGACCGCCGTGGAGCAGCGGGATCTCGGTGCCGAACTCCGCACTCAGCCACGACGAGAGCATGTCGCCGAAGGCGGCGAACTGGGTGAAGACCAGTGCGCGGTCGCCCTCGTCGGCGACCGTGGACACGATGTCGGCGAGCAGTTCGACCTTGCCCGAACGGTGTTCGCCGTCGCGGACGAGGTCGGTGCCGTCGGCGAGGTAGTGCGCCGGGTGGTTGCACACCTGTTTGAGCCGGGTCAGCGCCGCGAGCACGTTGCGGCGTCGTAGCGTCCGTTGCTGTTTGTCCCGTAGTGCTGCCATCAGTTCGTCGATCACCGCGCGGTACAACGCCGCCTGCTCGACCGTGAGGTTGGCCCGAACGGCGAAGTCGGCCTTCTCCGGGAGGTCGGCGGCGATCGCCGGGTCGCTCTTCTCACGTCGCAGGATGAAGGGGCGGGTGATCGCCGAGAGTCGTCGGAGCGCGGCCGGATCGCGGTCTCGTTCGATCGGTTCGGCGTAGCGCGCCCGGAAGACCGAGGCCGACCCGAGCAGACCGGGGTTGACCAGGTCGATGACGGCGCGGAGATCCTCCAGTCGGTTCTCGACCGGGGTGCCGGTGAGGGCGACACGGTGATCGGCGGGGACCGTCCGAACCGCTTTGGCCGCAATGGTGTTCACATTCTTGAGGTGTTGCGCCTCGTCGACGACGATCCGGTGCCAGGGCCGGGACGCCAGCAGCTCGTGGTCGCGCGCCGCGATCGCGAAGGTCGTGACCACGACGTCGACGGAGTCCCGAATCCCGGCGAAGGCGGCGCCGGACTCCCGGGACGGCCCGTGGTGGATCGCCACCCGCAGTGTCGGCGCGAAGCGGGCGAACTCGCGCGCCCAGTTGCCGACCAGTGACATCGGGCAGACGACGAGTGTCGGCTTCGGGGGCTCGGCCTCGGGCGAACCGGGCCGACGGCTCCTCTCATGACACTCCAGCGCGATGACCTGCAGCGTCTTGCCCAGGCCCATGTCGTCGGCCAGCACACCCCCGACCCCGAGCGTCGACAGATGGGCGAGCCAGTCCAGCCCCCGCTGCTGGTAGGGGCGCAGGGTGGCGGCCAAGTCCGCTGGTGGCGAGATGGATTCGGGTCGGAGGGTACCGCCGTCGGCGACGTCGTCGAGCCACGACAGGCCCTCGACGCGCGAGACCGGAACGGGTAGCCGATCCGACTCGCCGGTGACGAGGTTGAACAGCTCGCCGAAGTCGCTCGGCGGTTCGGTCGCGGCCAGTGCGCGCTGGGTGGCGACGAACGCGGCGGCCCGGGTCAACGCGGAACCCTCGGCGCGCATCCACACCCCGCGCACCCGGACCAGGTCGCCCTTCTGCCCGGACAACTCGTCGAGGTCGGCGTCGGTGAGCGTGATGGCGTCGGGTGTGTCGCCGAGAGCCAGCCGCCACTCGAACTCGCGGATCTCCCGCAGGCCGACCATCGCCGCCGGCGCACCGCCACCGGGCGGGGCGAGCGCGCGCAGCGTCAGGCTCGGGCGGACCTCGGCGATCGTCCGGGGGAGCAGTACCGGGATCCCGGCCGCTCCGAGCGCCGCCGCGCCGGTGGCGAAGAGTTCTTCGGCGACCTCGGTCGGCAGCAGGAAGTCGAGGGAGCCGCGGTCGGGATCGGCCCGGCCGAGATCCGGGAACTCGCGTACGGCCGTCGCCAGTTCGGTCGTCAGCTCGTCGAGCTCGTGGGCGTCGATCCGGTGCGGTGCGACGGGTTCGACCTGCCCGTCGATGCTCCGCCGGCAGACCTGCAGTCGCCACCGAGCGGACTCGGCGACCTCGGTGCGGCTCGGCACCTCGAAGGTGTCGTCAGCCCAGGCGTCGTCCCACTGGCCCTCGGCGAGATCGTCGTACTCCGGCTCGTGCAGGCGGAAGATCAGCGAACGATCGTCGCGTGGTGCGCCGGAATTCCATCTCGACCAGCCGCCCGCGGCGGCCGCGAGGCGTTCAGGCGAGCTGGGTGGGCGGGGATCGGCGTCGGGGAGCAGTGCCCGAACGATCGGTGACGCGGGTCGCGGTTCGCCGAGACGGATCGCGGAACGCGCGATGGCAGAACGGCATTCGTGGTCGACGAGCTCGGTGAGGAAGTCGTCGAGGGCTGCCGCGGAACCGTTGTGCAGCAGCGCGTCCGGCGCGCTTCCCACCACGACTGCGTGCCAGCTGCGCCACGTCGGTGTCGCGACGGCGACCCAGCGAACCATCCACTCGCCGGCCACCTGCTGCACCGACGGCACCACCGTGCCGGACCGCACGAACGACCTCGCGCCGTCGAGCAGGTACCGGTACCACCGGACGTCACCCGTCACCGGGACCGACCGCGATGCGTCGAGCAAAGTGACCGCCGACATCAGACCGAGCGTCGCGGCGCGCACGAACTGCCGTCGATCGTCGGCGTCGACGACGGGGATCTCGCTGCGGAAACGTCGTCCGTCGAGGAGGTCGCGTAGGGGTGGCGGGAGATCGGAAACATCGCCGTCGATCCACACCGCCATGCCGACGCCCGGCCGCCAGAGGGCGTGCAGGGGCTCGGCGAGATGAGGCTTCGGGGCAGAGTCCGGGGGAGTCTGACCGCTGGACGGCGAATCATGTGACATCGAGGATCGTCGGCCAGTTTAGCCGTGGCCTCCGACACCGCCCGGGCGTCGCGCGGCCGGCCGGGCAGCGAGGTGGTTTGTCCGCCCGACTCCCCGGGTATCGCCGATCGTCGCAGCCGGCACGAGCACGGAGGTATCGATGGGACAGTCCGACAACCACAAGACGTCCGGGACAGACGCTCCTGAGAAGGAAGTGGAGAAGGACCCGCCCGGCCCGCAGGACCACGGGCGCGAGGGCGGGATGGCCACGCGTGAGAACGCCCCCGAAGCGGTTCAGCGCTCCGAGGGCGGCGGCTCGACGGACGACTAGGTACTCAGGTCAGGACACCTCGCGCAGGAGTCCGGTCGCGACGTCGAAGACGAAGCCGCGCAGCGACGTGGTCTTGGTGACGAACGGGCTGTTCCGGATTCGGGTCAGCGACTGTCGGACGTCGTCGTCGAGGTCACCGAACGCCTCGGCCGACCAGGCCGGCTTCTGTCCGATCTCATCCTGGATCTGTCGTTTGAAGTCGTCGTCGGTGAAGGTCAGCATGCCGCAGTCGGTGTGGTGGATGAGGATGATCTCGGTGGTGCCGAGCAGTCGCTGACTGATGGCCAGCGAGCGGATCTCGTCGTCGGTCACCACGCCGCCGGCGTTCCGGATGACGTGGGCTTCCCCGTCGTTCAGTCCGAGGATGCGGTACACGTCGAGTCGGGCGTCCATATAGGCCACCACCGCCACGTGCTTGGCGGGCGGCAGCGGCAGCGGGCCGTCGAAGGTCTTGGCGTATTCAGCGTTGTTCGCGAGGTATTCGTCGGTGACACTCATGCGCCGATCCTGATGTGTCGACGCCGCCCCGGCGAGGGTTAGGACGCCGGTGATCCGAAGTGACCGCGACAACCCGTGCAGATGTAGCGCTTCGTTGCGCCTGAGGCAACGAACCGCGACACCTGGAGAGGGCGAGGTCAGGAGTTCCCGTCGAGTGATCCCTTGACGTCGTTGAGGACCAGCCAGGCGGCGGCGAGCCCCGAGGACTCGTACCAGAGCGCGTCGTCGACCGCGAGGACGCGCTTCCACACGGGTGCCCCGAGACTGAGCCATTCGTCGCTCAACAGGACGTCTTCGCCGTGGGCGAGACCCTTCTCGCCCTCGAAGCTGACATAGATGAGGTCGGCGTCGGCGTCGCGGAAGTTCTCGTCGGTGACGGGGAACGAGTCCGGCACGCGCTGCGGGGCGGGGCGTTGGACGCCGATGTCGCCGAGGACCTGCCCGGCGAAGGTGTCCATCCCGGCGATCGTCTCGGAGTCGTCCCCGAATCGCACCAGTGACACCTGCGTGTGGGCGGCATCCATCCGTCGGCCGGTCTTGGTGGCCTCGGTCGTGTACTCGGCGAGCCGGGCCCGACCTGCCTCGCTGCGGTTCACGGCGTCGGCGACCGCCTGGAACGTCTCTTTCCAGGTGCCGCCGGCCGGGATGGTGACGGAACGGACGCCGGTGAACGGTCGCGCCGAGTCCGCGGTGTCGGCGGTGGTGAGCACGAGGCCGGCGTCGGCGTCGGCGACCGCTGCGGTGTCGGGGGCCGATCCGATGGTCGGGACCGCGGTCAGCTGCGGACCCAGATATGCCGGGACGGAGCCGGGGTCGGCCGCCACCGCGACGACCTCGGGGCCGAGCCCGAGTGCGCAGAGTGCGTCGAGAACGGCGGGGTCGGTGACGACGATGCGTTCGACATCGGCCTGACCGGCATCCGGCGCGGTGGGCGCGAGGCAGGTCGTCGCGTAGTCGCGGTCGGCCGAGACGATGTTCACCTCGGCGACTCGGGTGGTCACGGTGGAGATGGGGGAGCCGTCCGGGGTCGTCAGCGGCTGTTCGCCCGAACAGGCGGCCAGTGCGACCATCGTCAACCCGATCGTCGTCGCCAGGCCCGCGCGTCGGAGGAGGGAGAAGCGGGTGCCGGCGTCGACACTTCTGTCAGCCTCGTTCGCGACCGTGACCCTGCGTTGCACCCGCCCAACCTAGCACCGGCCTCACAGTGCCCGGCGTAGGCTCGGGAGCGCACACCGCGGCACCGGACACCGGCGCCCGGGAGGCTGCTCCGAGAGCCCCGCGCGTCGTCGAAGAAACCGCCGATGAGCACTGCCGATCCGGCGGCTCCGACATCGAATACGACAGATCGTAGGACCCGCTCGGCTCGGGCACCGGTGAGGGTTTAGGATCAGTAACCAGCGCTCGGTTTGTTCATGTGCCGACCCACGTCCGAAGGGGTTCGGAGTGGGTTTCGGGCAAGAGGAGGATCTGTGACCGCGGTAGACCAACCCACCACGCAAGTGGCTCCAGTGCGTCCGTTCCCGGAGCGCTATCAGCCCAAGGGTTCGTTCATCTACAAGCTGCTGACGACGACCGATCACAAGTTGATCGGCATGATGTACATCTCTGCCTGCTTCGCGTTCTTCCTCATCGGCGGCCTCATGGCCCTGCTGATGCGCGGCGAGCTCGCGATGCCGGGCATGCAGTTCTTGTCCACTGAGCAGTTCAACCAGCTCTTCACGATGCACGGCACCGTGATGCTGCTGATGTACGCGACCCCGATCGTGATCGGCTTCGCCAACTTCGTGCTGCCGCTGCAGATCGGCTCGCCCGACGTCGCCTTCCCGCGACTGAACGCGCTCGGCTTCTGGCTGTTCGTGTTCGGTTCGACCATCGCGATCGCCGGCTTCATCACCCCGGGCGGTGCCGCCGACTTCGGCTGGACCGCGTACACCCCGCTGACCGATGCGGTGCACAGCCCCGGCATCGGTGCCGACCTGTGGATCATGGGTCTGGCCGTCGGTGGTCTCGGCACCATCCTCGGCGCGGTCAACATGGTCACCACCGTGGTCTGCCTCCGCGCACCCGGTATGACGATGTTCCGCATGCCGATCTTCACCTGGAACATCCTGGTGACCAGCGTCCTGATCCTCCTCATCTTCCCGCTGCTCACCGCGGCGCTGATGGGTCTCGAGGTCGACCGCCAGTTCGGTGCCCACATCTACGACCCGGCCAACGGTGGCGTCATCCTGTGGCAGCACCTCTTCTGGTTCTTCGGACACCCCGAGGTGTACGTCATCGCCCTGCCGTTCTTCGGCATCGTGTCCGAGGTCTTCCCGGTCTTCTCGCGTAAGCCGATCTTCGGTTACTCGGGCCTGATCTACGCCACCCTTGCCATCGCCGCCCTGTCGGCCGCGGTGTGGGCCCACCACATGTACGTCACCGGCGCCGTGCTGCTGCCGTTCTTCTCCTTCATGACGTTCCTGATCGCGGTGCCCACGGGCGTGAAGTTCTTCAACTGGATCGGAACGATGTGGCGAGGTCACATGACGTTCGAATCGCCGATGCTGTTCTCGGTCGGCTTCATCGTCACGTTCCTCTTCGGTGGTCTGACCGGTGTCCTGCTCGCCAGCCCGCCGCTGGACTTTCACCTGTCCGACAGCTACTTCGTGGTCGCGCACTTCCACTACGTGCTCTTCGGCACCATCGTGTTCGCCACCTACGCCGGCATCTACTTCTGGTTCCCGAAGATGACCGGACGCATGCTCGACGAGCGGCTCGGCAAGATCCACTTCTGGATGACGTTCATCGGCTTCCACATGACCTTCCTGGTGCAGCACTGGCTGGGCAACGAGGGCATGCCGCGTCGTTACGCCGACTACCTCCCGTCGGACGGCTTCACCACGCTGAACATGATCTCGACGGCTGGTGCGTTCATCCTCGGCCTGTCGACCCTGCCGTTCCTGTGGAACGTCTTCCGCAGCTACCGCTACGGCGAGGTCGTGACCGTCGACGACCCGTGGGGCTTCGGCAACTCGCTCGAGTGGGCCACCTCGTGCCCGCCGCCGCGCCACAACTTCACCGAGCTGCCCCGCATCCGGTCGGAGCGTCCGGCGTTCGAGCTGCACTACCCGCACATGATCGACCGGATGCGTGCCGAAGCGCACGTGGGTCCGGGTCACGAAGCGGGCAAGGACCGTCAGATGGAAGAGGCTCGCCGCGAGCCGTTCACCGTGGGAACGCACGAGGGATCTCCGGATCCCGACCCGCGCTGACCGGTGAGCAAGGACTCGACAGCCAGTTCCGGTACGACCGTCCTGGTCACCGTCACCGGTCCCGACCGGCCAGGTGTCACCTCTGTTCTCATGGGTGCCCTGGCCGGTCAGGCCGTTGCCCTGCTCGACGTCGAGCAGGTTGTCATCCGGGGGCAGCTCACCCTCGGTGTCCTGGTGTCGTCGGCCGGCGACCCCGAAGCCCTGCAGGAAGTCGTCGAACAGGCGATGGCCTCCATCGGTTTCGAGGTCCGCGTCGAGATCGGGGTGGATCCGGGTAGCCGTTCGCCGTCATCGCATGCCGTCGTCATCCTCGGCAGTCCGGTGACCGCGACCGCCTTCAGCGCGGTCGCCGCCAAACTGGCGAGCCAGGGCGGCAACATCGACTCGATCCGCGGGATCGCCGACTATCCGCTCACCGGGCTCGAACTGATGGTCAGTGTCGCCGGCCGCGGCGGCGTCGCGGCCGACGCCGCTCTGCGCAAGGGCCTCGCCGAGGTGGCCGCGAAGCACGCGGTGGACATCGCGGTGGAGCGCGGCGGCCTCGCCCGGCGTGCCAAGCGGCTCATCGTCTTCGACGTCGACTCGACCCTCATCCAAGGTGAGGTCATCGAGATGCTCGCCGCGCACGCCGGCCGCGAAGCCGAGGTCGCCGCGGTGACCGAGGCGGCCATGCGTGGCGAACTCGACTTCGCGCAGTCGCTTCACGAACGTGTCAAGGCGCTGGCAGGTCTCGACGCGAGTGTCCTCGACGACGTCGCCAAGTCGCTCGAACTCACTCCCGGCGCGCGCACCACGATCCGCACGCTGCACCGTCTAGGTTTCCACTGCGGGCTCGTGTCGGGCGGCTTCCGCCAGGTCATCGACGGACTCGCGCACGAACTCGAACTCGACTTCGTCCGGGCGAACACCCTCGAGATCGTCGACGGCAAGCTCACCGGCCGGGTCGTCGGCGAGGTGATCGACCGGATGGGTAAGGCGCACGCCCTGCGGTCGTTCGCCGACCAGGTCGGGGTGCCGATGGAGCAGACGATCGCCGTGGGCGACGGCGCCAACGACATCGACATGCTCAGCGTCGCCGGACTGGGCATCGCCTTCAACGCCAAACCAGCGCTGCGCGAGGTGGCCGACGCCACGCTGAATCACCCGTTCCTCGACGGGGTCCTGTTCATCCTGGGTGTGTCCCGCGACGAGATCGAGGCGGCCGACGCCGCCGACGGTGTCTATCGCCGGGTGCCCCTGGGCTGAATGCGCCCCCGCGCCATGGACTTCGAGACCCCGGACGCGCCGCTCGCCGACGTCGATGCGATCGCCGCGGACCATCGCCGACTGGTCGGTTACGTCGGCGGCGGCGACGACCCGGCCGATCCCGCCGACGTTCTGGCGATGGCGATGGTGCTGCGCATCGAGAAGAACGATCCGCCTGACCGCACCGACCTGCTGACCGCCGCGGCGCGGGCGGTGGCGCTGCTGTGCCTCGACGAACGGAGTGCCGGCGAGGGTCCGTGGGCATCGGCGATGGACGACTGGTGCGGTGCACGGATCCGAAAGATCGCCCGACGGGCGCGTGGGGCGCAATGGGCTGCCGCGCAGGAAGTCTGGGGCGTGACCGCCACCGAAGGCGGCGCATCGGCGCGTGCGTTCGTCCCCGGCCGGGTGGGTGACCTCGACCGTCGTGTCGCGAAGCTGCAGATCGGTGGGACCGATGTCGAGGGCGCGCTGCCCGGCGAGCCGCCCGAGCGCGGAGTCGTGTTGTGGACCAGTCCGGATCTGGCGATGACCGTCGGCAAACTGGCGGCGCAGGTCGGACACGCGTCCATGCTTTCGGCGAAGTTGCTGACGACCGAGGAGGCGATCCGATGGAAATCGGATGGGTGCCCGCTCGCGGTTCGTCAGGCCACCCCTGAGCGGTGGGCCGACCTGCTTGCGGCGGACGCCGTCGGGACAGCGGTGGCGGTCCGCGACGCCGGGTTCACCGAGATCGCACCCGGATCGGTGACCGTGATCGCCGAAGTCGTGCGGCACGACGGGAGCATGAGCGTCGACGACACACGCCTCGAGGAAACGGACGGAGACCACGGATGAGTGCCGCAGAACTGCCCGACTGGGTGCGTGAACTGGACCTGCAGCCGCATCCCGAGGGTGGCTGGTACCGGCAGACCTGGCGCAGCGAGGTCGAGATCCCGCGTGGGGTGCTGCCGGGGGAGTACACCGGTGACCGTGCTGCCGGTACCGCGATCTACTTCGTACTGATGCCGGGCGATGAGTCGGCGTGGCACACGGTCCGCAGTAGTGAGCTCTGGCTCCACCATCGCGGCGCCCCCGTCGAACTCGACCTCGGTGGCGATGCCGATGAGCCCGGCGATCCGAGCACTGTTCTCGTCGGACCCGACATCGAGTCCGGACAGCACCCGCAGGCGCTCGTGCCACCGGGTGTATGGCAGCGGGCCCGGCCGGCTGGTGACGAGCCCGCGCTCGTCAGCTGTATCGTGGTGCCCGGCTTCGACTTCGAGGACTTCCGGCTGGTCTGACGGGCCGTCTGCCGGCGTCGGGTCAGCGGCCTACGGCCACCGGCGAATTCAGTGGGGCGAGATGGCCGAAGGTGCCCAGCCACACCTCGCGGTCGGGGGCCATCGACGCGACGATCAGCTCGTCGGCGTCGGCGTGGCCGGCGAACCAGCCGAGATAGTCGCGGACCTCCGCGGGCGTGCCGACTCCCGAATACGTGGTCATCTCGTCGATCTGGCGGCCCTGCGGCATCGACAGGATGGCGTCGGCCTCTTCGTCGGTGAACGTGCGGCCCCGTCCGAAGAGCAGGGACACCCGCTGCCGTTTCGCGATCTGTAGTTGCTCTCGGGCACGGTCCGCGTCGTCGTCGGCGATCGCACCGACACCGGCGATCACGTAGGGCTCGGCCAGCGCCTCCGACGGCCGGAACTCGCGGCGGTACAACGCAACAGCCTCGGTGAGTGCCTGCGGCGCGAAGTGGGAGGCGAAGGCATAGGGGAGTCCCAGCGCAGCCGCGAGCTGCGCACCGAACAGCGATGAGCCGAGGATGTACAGCGGCACGTGGGTGCCGGCGCCGGGTGTCGCACGCACGCCTTCGACGCGCGACTCGTCGCCGAGGAAGGCCTGCAGTTCCAGGACGTCATGCGGGAACCGCTCGGCCGAGGCATGGGTACGGCGCAACGCGGCGAAGGTCTGCTGATCGCTGCCGGGAGCCCGACCGAGACCGAGGTCGATGCGTCCGGGATGGAGCTCGGCGAGCGTGCCGAACTGCTCGGCGATTGTGAGGGGCGAGTGGTTGGGCAGCATCACGCCGCCCGCACCGAGACGGATGGTCGAGGTGTGCGCGGCGATGTGGGCGATGAGCACCGCAGGCGCCGACGAAGCGATGGCCGACATGTTGTGGTGCTCGGCGTACCAGATTCGGCGATAGCCCCACTTCTCCGCATTCTGGGCGAGATCGACACTGGCGGAAAGGCTCTGCGCGGCAGTCTCGGTACGGCCGATCTGCGCGAGGTCCAGGATCGACAAGGGGAGGTTCGAAGGCGTCACGCTGATGTTCAATGCGGCCGACGCCCCGGACTATTCCCGGCGTCGCGTTCCGGCCGTCGTGTTCGTGTCGTCGTGGTGCCGAGTCGGCCCCGTCGAACATCCGGTCGTGGTGCAGGATGGGGGAGTGACCGAATCCGATCCCGACCTCCTGATCGATTTTCGTGACGTCGCGGTCGTCCGTGGCGGCGAGACCCTCGTCGGCCCGCTGTCCTGGCAGGTGGAACTGGACGAACGCTGGGTGATCATCGGACCCAACGGTGCAGGCAAGACGACGCTGATCCGGTTGGCCGGTGCCGAGATCCACCCGACCTCGGGTATCGCCTTCGTGCTCAACGAGAAGCTGGGCCGGGTGGAGATCCGCGAACTGTCGACCCGGATCGGTGTCTCCAGCCCGTCCCTGGTCGATCGGGTGCCGCCGGAGGAGGTCGTGAGCGATGTCGTGATCTCGGCGGGCTACGCGGTTCTCGGACGCTGGCGGGAGAGCTACGACGCGATGGACCGTGCGCAGGCCGTCGAATCGCTGGAGTCGATGGGCGCCGAGCACCTCGCGGACCGTCGCTTCGGCACGCTGTCGGAAGGTGAGCGCAAGCGCGTCGTGATCTCGCGCGCCCTCATGACCGATCCCGAGCTCCTCCTGCTCGACGAGCCGGCCGCCGGGCTCGACCTGGGTGGACGCGAAGAGCTCGTCGACCGTCTGGCGCGGCTCGCCGCCGACCCCGACGCCCCGGCCATCGTGCTGATCACCCACCATGTGGAAGAGATCCCCGAGGGTTTCACCCACGCCCTCATCCTGTCCGAGGGCGGCGTGGTGGCCCAGGGATTGCTCGACGAGGTGCTCACCAGCGAGAACCTCACCGCCGCCTTTCGGCAGCAGATCGTTCTGGACAAGGTCGACGGCCGGTACTTCGCGCGGCGCCGGCGTCGCGCGGGCGGCCATCGGCGAGCAGCAGGAGGTAACTGATGACGTCGACGGAATCGGGTCCGGAGGTCGTGTCCGCACCGTTGCGGGACGCCGCGACGGTCGTGCTCGTCCGCGACGCCGCAGACGGTATCGAGGTGTTCCTTCAGCGCCGCGTCAAGCAGATGGCCTTCGCGGGCGGCATGACGGTGTTCCCGGGCGGTGGCGTGGACAAGCGCGACGCCGACGCCGACCTGGCGTGGACCGGTCCCGACGCGGCCTGGTGGGCGTCCCATTTCGCGAGTGATGCCGAGACCGCGCAGGCGCTGGTGTGTGCGGCGGTCCGGGAGACCTTCGAGGAGTGCGGTGTCCTGCTCGCGACGGACGCCGACGGCTCCTTCGCCGACCCGGAGGGGCTGGCCGACGATCGGCAACGCCTCGTCGAGAAGTCGCTGTCGTTCGCGCAGTTCCTCACCGCGCGCGGACTCACGCTGCGTGCCGACCTGCTGCGCCCGCTGGCGCACTGGATCACCCCGGTCAACGAGAAGCGGCGCTACGACACCCGCTTCTTCCTGGCGGCGATGCCCGACGGCCAGCGTGCCGACGCCGAGACCACCGAAGCCGAGGTCGCGCGGTGGGTGAACGCCCGGGTCGCGATCGACCTGTGGGCCGCGGGCAAGCACTTCCTCATGCCGCCGACGTGGTCGCAGCTGAACTACGTCTCCGGGTTCTCGACCATCGACGAACTGCTCGGTGCCGATCGCGTCATCGAACCGATCCTGCCGGACGTCACGCCCGGCGCGGGACTCGCCGGTCTCGGATTTCCCGGCTCCGACGAGTACTTCCGGACGCTCGGCGACCAGCAACCACCGGAGATCACGCTCTGAGCCGTCCGACTTCGGGTGCGTTCACCGATCCATATCGATGACCTCGGCGTCCTCCTCGTCGCCGATGTCGTCACGATCGGCCCAGTCGATGAGCGTGTCGAGGCGGTGCGCCACGTCGTCGATCTCGGCGTGGAGATCGCCGAGCTCGGCGAAGCGGGCCGGCACGGTGGCGATCGTGAAGTCGTCGGGTTCGATGTCGTCGATCTCGGCCCAGGTGATCGGAGTCGACACGGTGGCCCGCTCGTTGCCGCGCACGGAGTAGGCCGACGCCATGGTGTGGTCGCGGGTGTTCTGGTTGTAGTCGACGAAGACCGCGGCCGGGTCCCGGTCCTTGCGCCACCAGGTCGTCGTCACGTCGTCGGGCGCCCGTCGCTCGACCTCTCGAGCGAACGCCAGCGCGGCTCGTCGTACCTGCGGGAAACCCCACTCCGGCGCGATGCGCACGTAGATGTGCAGGCCGCGACCACCCGAGGTCTTGGGGTACCCGCGCATGCCCAGCTCGTCGAGCACCTCTTCGACGACGTGCGCGACGCGTCGAATACGGGAGAACGTGCAGTCGGGCATCGGGTCGAGATCGATCCGCCATTCGTCGGGGGATTCGGGGTCGGCGCGACGCGAGTTCCAGGGGTGGAACTCGACGGTCGACATCTGCACCGCCCAGATCACCGAGGCCAACTCGGTGACGCACAGTTCGTCGGCGGTGCGGCCGTACCGCGGGAAGTAGATCTCGGTGGTCTCCAGCCAGTCCGGCGCGCCGGCGGGGACGCGCTTCTGGTGGACCTTGTTGCCGCTGACGCCCTTGGGGAATCGGTGCAGCATGCACGGACGGTCGCGCAACGCGCGCACGATCCCGTCGCCCACGGACAGGTAGTACTCGGCGAGGTCGCGCTTGGTCTCACCGCGTTCGGGAAAGTAGACGCGGTCGGGACTCGACAGTCGGACGGTGCGGCCACCGACCTCGAGTTCGATGGGTTCACCTGCGGAACCCGACGTTTTCGCCATGACCGCCACTGTATGACTCCGACGTCTGTCTACGTCGGACTCTGCGGGTCGCGTCTACGGGCTGGGGCACCGACGGGACTTACCAACCGGTAGCCTTCGACCATGCCTGAGTTCGTGACCCTCGAGTGCTCCGACGCTCATCCGGGCGTCGGCACCATCCTGCTGCAGCGACCGCCGATGAACGCGTTGAGCCGGCAGGTGCAGGCCGAGCTGGCCGCGGCGGCCGAGGAGGCCACCGTGCGTACGGACATCAAGGCCGTCGTCGTCTACGGCGGTCCGAAGATCCTCGCGGCCGGCGCCGACGTCACCGAGATGCGGGACATCGGCTATGCGGAGATGAGCCGGGTCGCGGGTCGTCTGCAGCGCGACCTCGGCGCGATCGCCGCCATCCCGAAGCCCACGGTCGCTGCCATCACCGGATACGCCCTCGGCGGCGGCCTCGAAGTCGCGTTGGGTGCCGACCGCCGCATCGCCGGTGACAACGCGAAACTCGGCCTCCCCGAGGTGCTGCTCGGCCTGATCCCGGGAGGCGGCGGAACCCAGCGGCTCGCACGCCTCATCGGCCCGTCGCGCGCCAAGGACCTCATGTTCACCGGGCGGTTCGTCGACGCCGAGGAGGCACTGGCCATCGGGCTCGTCGACGAGGTCGTCGCGCCCGATGAGGTGTACAACGCCGCGCTCGCCTGGGCCGGGCAGTTCGACCGCGCCGCGTCGGTCGCGCTCGCAGCGATCAAGAAGGCCGTCGACCAGGGTCTCGAGGTCGACCTCGACACCGGACTCAAGATCGAGGAGCAGTTGTTCGCCCCGCTGTTCGCGACGGAGGACCGCGCCATCGGTATGGCGTCCTTCCACGAAAACGGGCCCGGAAAAGCGGAATTCGTCGGCCGCTGAGCCGTCGACGACACCGCGCACCTTCGACTCCACCACCGACATCACCACGCAAACAGGAAGCGATCATGACCACCGACGTCACTCCGGGCACCGATCCGGCTCCCAACCCGCACGCGACCGAGGAGCAGGTCAAGGCGGCGCTCACCGACACGAAGCTCGCCCAGGTGCTCTACCACGACTGGGAGGCGGAGACCTACGACGAGAAGTGGTCGATCAGCTTCGACGAACGCTGCATCGACTACGCGCGAGGGCGTTTCGACGCCGTCGACACCGGTGAATCCCTGCCGTACGGGCGCGCGATGGAACTCGGGTGCGGCACCGGCTTCTTCCTGCTGAACCTGATGCAGTCGGGGGTGGCGACGAAGGGATCGGTGACCGACCTGTCGCCGGGCATGGTCAAGGTCGCGCTGCGCAACGCGGAGAACCTCGGGCTCGATGTCGACGGCCGCGTCGCCGACGCGGAGAAGATCCCCTACGACGACGACACCTTCGATCTCGTCGTCGGCCACGCTGTGCTGCATCACATCCCGGACGTCGAGCAGGCACTCCGCGAGGTGTTGCGGGTGCTCAAGCCCGGCGGTCGCTTCATCTTCGCGGGTGAACCGTCGACGATCGGTGACTTCTACGCGCGCTGGATGAGTCGGGCGACGTGGTTCGCCACGACGAATGTCACGAAACTCGGCCCGCTGCAGGGGTGGCGGCGCCCGCAGGAGGAACTCGACGAGTCCTCCCGCGCGGCCGCGCTCGAAGCCGTGGTCGACATCCACACCTTCGATCCCGACGAGCTCGCCGGCATCGCCCGCGCCGCCGGTGCGCACAAGGTGGACACCGCCACCGAGGAGCTGGCCGCCGCGATGCTCGGCTGGCCGGTCCGCACCTTCGAAGCCGCGGTGCCGCCGGAGAAGCTGGGCTGGGGTTGGGCCCGCTTCGCCTTCGGCGGGTGGAAGCGCCTCACCTGGCTCGACGAGAACGTGCTGCGCAAGATCGTGCCGCCGAAGTTCTTCTACAACGTCGTGGTAACCGGTGTGAAGCCGCGGTAAGCGGTTCTCGCCCTCAGGACCATGGGCTACTCCTTCAGTCTCGACGATGTCGCGTTCCTGCGGTCGCGGCACGGTGAGAAGGCGCTCGAGACGGTGTCCGGCCTCGAGCTCTCGCCGTCGACGATGCTCGCTGACATCACCGAGACCCGTAGCCGGTATGCGCCGCACGATGCCGCGCTCATCGAGACGGTGCGGTGCCGGCGGCGTGCGCACCCGAAACTGCGTGACGCCGAAGCCCTCCTGCTCACCGACGACGCCGTGCAGCAGGCGACCGCATCGGTGGTCGCCGCGCATCGCGCCGCCGAGATCGCGCAGCGGTTCCCCGCGCCGGTGGTGCACGACCTGACCTGCTCGATCGGTGCGGAACTCCGGGAACTGGTGCGCGTCAGCGATATCCAGGGTGTCATCGGTAGCGACATCGATCGGCTCCGGCTCGCGATGGCACGGGCGAACGTACCCGACGCGACGCTACTGGTCGCGGATGCGCTGACCCCGACCTCCACCGCGGATGTACTCCTCGCCGATCCGGCGCGTCGATCAGACGCCGGCCGGATCTTTCGGCTCGACCAGCTGACCCCTCCGCTCTTCGAGCTGCTGACCACCTACCCGGGCCGTGTCCTGGTCGTGAAATGCGCACCCGGACTGGATCATCAGATGCTGCGGAACCGCTTCGGCTTCGACGGCGAGGTCCAGATCACCTCCCTCGACGGCGGCGTGCGGGAGGCGTGTCTGTGGTCGGGGCCGGGTGTGGAGCCCGGTCGTCGGGCCACCGTGCTGCGGACCAGAGCCGACGGCACGGTCGCCGTGGTGGAGATCACCGACCGTGAGGCCGACGACGTGCCCGCCGGTGAGGTCGGGGAGTGGATCGTCGATCCAGATGGGGCGATCGTCCGCGCCGGTCTGGTCAGGCACTACGCCCACCGGCACGGGCTCTGGCAACTCGATCCGCAGATCGCCTATCTCACCGGGGATTCAGTCCCCGAGGGGGCACGCGGGTTCCGGGTGATCGAGCAGACGGGCGTGACCGAGAAGGCGCTCCGGAAGGCGCTCGCCACCCTGGAGTGCGGCCCGCTCGAGATCCTCGTCCGCGGACTCGACGTCGACCCCGACCGGCTGCGAAAGAAGCTCAAGCTCAAGGGCTCCCGACCGCTGTCGGTGGTACTCACCCGGATCGGACGCAAGGGTGTCGCGTTCATCTGTGAGCCGGGCGTGCGGTCCTAGTCGCGCAGAATGCGGGATCCGTATCGGTTTCCGCTACGAATCCCGCACTCGCTGAGCGCTTACTCGAGGTTGGCCTTGCTGTCGAAGAAGTACACCTCGCCGAGGTTGGTCGCGGTGGCGATCTGTCCGGAGTAGGACACCGAGACCCCGGTCGCGAAGCCGCGCGAATCGGGCAGCGGCAGCGTGCGTTTCGTCGCGCCGTCGGTCGTGGACACCTCGACCAGGGACAGTGAGTCCTCACCGGGATCGCGGGCGACCGTCCACGCGGTCTGCTGTTGGGTCAGTGCGGACAGGCTCACCGTCGCCAGATCGGTGCGTTGCCAGACCTGCTCGGCGCGATCGCCGCGGTCGCGCAGGAGGGTCAGCGGGGCGCCGAGTGAACCGGTCGGGATGATCAGGCCGTCCGGCGAGACGGTCATCGTCGCGAAACCGTGCCCGCCGATGTCATGAGTCCACCGGGTCGATCCGTCGTCGGTGTTCAGGGCGACGATCTTGCCGTCGCGCGAGAACGCATAGAGGGTCGCGCCGTCGGCCGAGAGCGTCGGTGTCCCGACGACGCCGCTCGGGACGTCGGCCTGCCAGGCGGTCCGGACCTCACGGTTTCCGGCGACCAGGCCGTACTTCATCGCCCGGATCTGCGAAGTCGCCGCGCCCTGCGGGAAGAAGTTGAGATAGAACAGCTCTCGCTGGGTGTCCACTGCCGGAGGTGCGGGTATCGCGCACTGCGGACCGTTGCGCACGCAGTCGCCGAAGCCACGGAGCGGTTGCGCCGGGTCGACGTCGGAGCGCAACGTCACCTCAGGAGCGAGGAGTTCGTTGCGCTGGGTGTCGATCAGAAGGATCTGGCCCTGCGTACTGGCGACGAGGACGGCGTTGGGAGCCGCGAACTTCGCCGACAGCGGAACGCCGATCACGCCCGCCCGCCAGCGGATCGCCCCGCCGGCGTTGAAGGCCAGGAAGGTCGACTCCTCGCCCAGATAGGGCTGGTCGTACTGGTCGACGAGCATCGCGTTGATCTCGACGCCGGCTCGCATGTCCTTGCAGAAGTTCTTGCGCCCGGACCGGCTGTCGAGGACCAGGACGTTGCATCCGGCGGCCGCGTTCGACGTCACGCCCACGTTCCCCTTGCCGGAGATGGTGACCGGCGCGGTGACCGGGCCGCCGGTGGGGCGAGTCCAGCTCAGCGTCAGATCCTCGGGCACATCGGCATACGCGAAGTTGGCGTTGCCCGGGACGCCCCCATAGCTGGGCCAGCCGACGCTCGGGACGGAGCGGACGTCGATGTGGCCGTCCGAGCAGCCGGCGAGGACCAGCGAGCTCACGGCCGTGAGCGCGACGAGCAGGCGGGTCAGCGCAGATCGGCGGCGTCGAGACACCTGCGGTCGTGCGAAAGCCATCCTGCTCCTCGTCGTCGTGTCCTGGTCGTCGTCTGTGTAAGGCGCCGGCCGGTAACAGTGGGGCTCGCTCGGCGCCCATGCCATCGAAACGGCACCCGAGCGTGCCAGCAGTGAGCCTATCGTGCGCGAAAATCGCGTCGATTAGGGTTTCTCGTCATGACCACCATGTGGAACGCCTCGTACCGGTCCCGCCGGCGCGCGGGCCGACGCCGCGACCCCGACCAGGCGCGTTTCCTCACCCTGGACTCGCTGCGCTGGGTGAGACGCAATCGCGCGTACACACCGTGGTACCTCGTCCGCTACTACCGTCTCGCGCGGTTTCGTCTGGCCAACCCGCACATCGTGCTGCGGGGCATGGTGTTCCTCGGGCGCAACGTCGAGATCCACGCGACACCCGAGTTGGCCCGCATGGAGATCGGACGCTGGGTGCACATCGGCGACGGCAACTCCATCCGCTGTCACGAGGGCAGCCTCCGCATCGGTGACAAGACCGTCTTCGGCTGCAACAACGTGGTGAACTCCTACCTCGACCTCGAGATCGGCGGCTCCACCCTCATCGCCGACTGGTGTTACATCTGCGACTTCGATCACAAGATGGACGACATCACGCTGCCCATCAAAGACCAGGGCATCGTGAAGGGCCCGGTGCGGATCGGCCCGGACACGTGGGTGGCCGCCAAGGTGTCGGTCCTGCGTAACACGATCGTCGGCCGAGGATGCGTCCTCGGCTCGCACGCGGTGGTCAAGGGCGTCATCCCCGACTACGCCATCGCTGTCGGCGCACCCGCCAGGGTGGTCAAGAACCGGATGGACGACTGGGCGTCGTCTGCCGCGGAGCGCGCCGAACTCGAACGCGCCCTCGCCGACATCGAACGCAAAAAGGCCGCGGCCGAGCGCGACTAGTTGTACTGAGCTGACTGGAAGGCCTACGCCTGCCCCGGGTCCCGTTCCGGCAGAGGGCGTTCCGGGATGTCGGGTCGTCCGATTGCGTGCCGGACCCGACGCTTCGCCGCGAGGTGCACGCTCGCGGTTCGTTCCGCGACCTCGGCCCACGAGAACTCCGCGGTGAGCCGCGCACGGGCCCGCAGCGCGCGTTGCGCCGCCGCCCCCGGGTCGGACAGCGTCGCGCGGACCGCCGCCGCGAGCCCCGCGACATCCGCCGGTTCGAAGGTCAGGCCGGTGTCGGGCTCGCGGACCGCCTCGCCCAGGCCACCCGCGGTCGACACGATCAACGGCGCGCCGGTCGCCGCCGCCTCCAGCGCCACGATCCCGAACGGTTCGTAGCGGCTGGGCAGGACGATCGCGTCGCAGCGGTGCATCAGCGTGACCAGCTTGCCGTGGTCGACCGGACCGACGAAGGTCACCGCCTTGCTGACCCGATGCTTGCGCGCCTGCTCCATCAGCCAGTCACGCTGGGTGCCGTCACCGGCGACGGTCAGCGTCGTCCCCGGATGGCTACGCCGGATCCGCGGGAGCGCGGCCAGCAGATCCTGCACGCCCTTCTCGTATTCGAGCCGCCCCGCGAACAGCAACTCCGCCGGACCGCCCGTCCGCGAACGCTCCGCGAGCGGCCACGTGCGGATGTCGATGCCGTTGTGGATCACCGTGATGTCGGCGGCGTCGTACCCGAACAGTCGATGCACCTCGTCGCGCATCGACGCCGAACACGTGATGAGGGCGTCGGACTCCGACACCAGCCACCACTCCACCGAATGCACCTGCCGGTTCGTCCGGCCGCTCACCCAGCCGCTGTGCCGCCCGGCCTCGGTCGCGTGGATCGTGGAAACCAGAGGCACGTCAAAGAATTCGGCCAGCGCAATGGCCGGATGGGCGACCAGCCAATCATGCGCGTGCACCACGTCGGGCACCCACCGCGCCCCCGGCTCGCTCGCTCCGCTCCCGGCGCCGTGTCCATTCGGCCCGCTCGCTCCGCTCCCGGCGCCGTGCAGAACCCGCAACCCCGCCCGCACGAACGCATGCCCCATGGCGAGCGTCCACGCCATCATGTCCTGGCCGAACTCGAACTCCGGCGGATCCTCGGCGACGGCCACGACGCGCACGCCTTCGACGACGGTGTCCGTCGTCGGGTGACTCACCGCATCGGTTCCCGACGGTCGCCGGGTCAGGACCACCACGTCGTGACCCGCGGCGGCCATCTCGGTCGCCAGGTGATGGACGTGCCGACCGAGTCCGCCGACCACCACGGGCGGGTACTCCCACGACACGAACAACACCCTCATCCGATTTCCCCCTCGGTGACGATTCCCCCGGCGCTCATCCCGTCGGCGCTCGTCCGCGCAGCCCTGTCCCGGTCGGCAGTCAGCGTCGTCTCCAGCCGACGCGCATCCAGTGCGGGGAAGAGATTGTCGGCGCGCGACCAGTTGGCGGCGAGCGTCTCGGCAGCGTCGTCGCGGCCTCGCATCGCCGCGTCGCTGATCTCGCGGGTGGCGTGCGCATGCGTGTGAGCTCGCGCCACAGCGTACTGCGCGGCGGTGTCCTTCGACACCATGAACGGCCAGTCCGACGACACGGTCAGGAGCGTCTCGCGCAGGATCTGATCGGCCACGCGATTCCGCCCGCCGCCTCGGTGCCGCAACTTGGTCACCGCGTCGAGGGCCGTCTCGGTCACCTCCGCGTTCAGGTCGACCAGGTGCTGCACGGCCGGACCGTTCCACACCCGCCAGTCCTTGCCCGAGCCCCACGACGAGCGGGGGAGGTCGAAGGGCGCACCGACGAATCCGGCTTGCGTTGCGCCCGCGAGTGTTCCGACGGTGACCCCGACCTCGGGCAGGCGGCGGAGCACCCGCTCGAGCCAGATCGGGCCCTCGTGCCACCAGTGCCCGAACAATTCGGTGTCGAACGCCGCGACGACCAGCGCGGAACGGCCGATCCGGTCGGACTCGTCGATGAGGCGGGCGCGGACGTGCGCGACGAAGTCCTCGACGTGCCGGTCGAGAACCGTGTCGACCCGAGCGGGGTCATACGGCTTCTTGTCCTCGCCGGACACGGTCCGGCCGGTGACCCGGAACCGCTTGAGCCCGGTGTCGTGGTCATACGTGTGGAAGTCGCGGTACGCGGCGTGGCCCGGATAGCCCGACTTCGGCGACCAGACGCGATAACTCACCGTCAGATCACGTCCATAGGCGACGACGGCGCTGTCGCCGACCGGGCGGCCGAGCGCGGTGTCCCCGTGCAAGGCGGGGCCGTCGACCATGAAGTGGCGCACACCCGCGCGGTCGTACTCGGTCTCCATCCCCGGCGCGAAGGCACATTCCGGGGCCCAGATGCCGACTGGATCGAAACCCCAGCGCGCGTGGGCGTCCGCGAGCCCCTCGCTCAATGAGAAGTGGCGCAGTCGCGGGTCGAGCAGCGGCGCGAAGGGATGGGCGAGGGGACCACCCAGGATCTCGGCGACCCCGCTGGTGGCCAGCCCGCGGATCAGTGGCGACGCGCCGTGGCGCCACCGGTTGGCGAAGGTGTCGAGAGCGCGTTGGGCGTCGAGGTACTCGCGCCGTCCCGCGGCCGCGCGGTCGGGGTCGCGAGACATCGCGGCCTGCGTGGCACGCAGTTGCCAGTCGGCGAGCCACTCGTACATCGACGACGCACAGTGCGGGTCGTCGAGCTGTGCGGCCAGGACCGGCGTGATGCCCAACGAGAGCTGATCGGTGAACCCGTCGGCGGCGAGGCGCTCGAGCGCGTCGACCAACGGCAGATACGACGCCGCCCACGACTGGTACAGCCATTCCTCGCCGACCGGCCAGCGTCCGTGATTGGCCAACCACGGCAGATGCGAATGCAGGACCAGTGTGAACTGGCCCGGAACGGAAGCGCTTCCGGTGGTCACACTCAGCCCCGCAACGCGACCGCGAACAGGTCGAGGGACGCGTCGATGTCGTGCTCGGCCGAGTCGACGACCTCGAAGTCCGCGGCGACCACGCCGGCGACATCCGCGGCGAGTTCGTCGGGCCAGGGTTCACCGGCGAGCGCGCGCTCGATCTGGGCGTCGATGAGTGAACCGCCCCACTTGGCGTCGAGCGTCTGCAGGCGCGGTCCGTGCGCGACGCCGAGCATCGCGTCGATCACGAAGCCTCCGTCGATGAGGAGTTCGGTGAGTTCGGCCGCATCCAGCTCCCGGGTGTGGAACGGGTTGAGCGGTGTGTCGCGACCGGGGGAGAAGGTGATGCGGTTGGGCGTCGACATCAGCAACACGCCGCCGGGGCGCAGCACGCGGTGGCATTCGGCGACGAAGCGCGCCTGGTCCCAGAGGTGTTCGATCACCTGGAAGTTGACCACGACGTCGACCGAGGCGTCGGCGAGCGGAAGGTCGACGAGGTTGCCCTCGTGGACGACGAGCTCGGGATACCGGCGGCGGGTGTGCTCGACGGCGGCGGTGTCGTAGTCGACGCAGACCACCGACGACGCCCCGGCGGCGGCGATCATCGCGGCGCCGTAACCCTCGCCGGACCCGGCTTCGAGGACGTCCCGCCCGGCACATCGGCCGGCGATGTGGCGATAGGCGATCTCGTGGCGCCTGAACCAGTAGTTCTCGGCGGGAATTCCCGGGACCGTACGCTCGCCGGTGAGCGCGAGCTGCTGGTCGGTGTCGAGCGCCTCGAGACCAGTGGTTGCCGTCCCGCGCGACGATCCGAGGTCTGCGTCAGTCATCTGAGAGAGAGTAGGGCATGCCCTCCGGTTGCCGGGGCCGTCGTACCGAGCGAGCGACCGGTCATGTCCATTGTGTGAGGTAGTCGATGTTTAGTGGAACCATAGGAGAGGCTAAAGTGGTGAGGACCCATGGCCTTACCCGCCGGTAAGTTGCCGAACCCGATGCAGGAGGTCGACGTAGACCCATGACAAACATTGTCGTACTGATCAAGCAGGTTCCCGACACGTGGTCCGAGCGCAAGTTGTCCGATGACGACTACACCCTGGACCGCGAGGCCGCTGACGCCGTCCTGGACGAGATCAACGAGCGCGCCGTCGAGGAAGCGCTGAAGATCAAGGAGGCCGACGGCGGTGAGGTCACCATCCTGACGGCGGGCCCCGAGCGCGCGACCGACGCCATCCGCAAGGCACTGTCGATGGGTGCGGACAAGGCGATCCACATCAAGGACGACCTCATGCACGGCTCGGACGCGGTGCAGACCGCATACGTCCTCGCGCGGGCACTCGGCACGGTCGAGGGTGTCGAGCTGGTCATCGCCGGCAACGAGGCCACCGACGGCCGCGTCGGCGCCATCCCGGCCATGATCGCCGAGTACCTCGAGCTGCCGCACCTCACGCACCTGCGCAAGCTGACCCTGGAGGGCGAGACCCTCAAGGGTGAGCGCGAGACCGACGACGGCATCTTCCATGTCGAGGCGAGCCTGCCGGCCATCGTCAGCGTCAACGAGAAGATCAACGAGCCGCGCTTCCCGTCCTTCAAGGGCATCATGGCCGCGAAGAAGAAGGAAGTCACCGTTCTCACCCTCGCCGAGATCGACGTCGAGGCGAGCGATGTGGGCCTGGAGAATGCCGGCTCGGTCGTGACGGCGAACACTCCGAAGCCGCCGAAGACCGCGGGCGAGCGCGTCACCGACGAAGGCGACGGCGGCACCAAGGTCGCCGAGTACCTGGTCGGCCAGAAGATCATCTGACCTTCTCGACGCAGACCACCGGCGAACCCCCAGACATTCAGGAGATAACCACCATGTCAGAAGTACTCGTTCTCGTGGAACAGGACGCCGAAGGCGCCCTGAAGAAGGTCACCAGCGAGCTCATCACCGCCGCCCGCGCGCTCGGCACCCCGTCGGCAGTCGTCGTCGGCAAGCCCGGCTCGGCCGACGGAATCCTCGACGGCCTCAAGGAGGCCGGCGCCGAGAAGATCTACGTCGCCGAGTCCGACGACGCGGGCAGCTACCTCATCACCCCGCAGGTCGACGTCCTCGCCTCGATCGCCGAGACCGCTTCGCCGGCCGGCATCCTCGTCCCGGCGACCGCCGACGGCAAGGAGATCGCGGGACGCTTGGCCGTGCGCCTCGGCTCCGGCGTCCTCGCCGACATCGTCGACGTCAAGGAAGGCGGCGTGGGCATCCACTCGATCTTCGGTGGCGCCTTCACCGTCGACGCCCAGGCCAAGGGCGACGTGCCGGTCTTCTCGATCCGCCCCGGTGGCGTCGAGGCCGCTCCGCAGGCCGGTGCCGGCGAGCGCGTCGACGTCGAGGTCCCCGCTCAGGGCGAGGGCGCGGTCAAGATCACCAAGGTCGAGCCGAATGTCGGCGGCGACCGCCCCGAGCTGACCGAGGCGTCCATCGTCGTCTCGGGTGGCCGCGGTGTCGGCAGTGCCGAGAAGTTCTCGGTCGTCGAGGAACTCGCCGATGTGCTGGGTGCCGCGGTCGGCGCCTCGCGTGCGGCCGTCGACTCCGGTTACTACCCGGGTCAGTTCCAGGTCGGTCAGACCGGCAAGACCGTGTCGCCGCAGCTGTACGTCGCACTGGGCATCTCGGGCGCCATCCAGCACCGCGCCGGCATGCAGACCTCGAAGACGATCGTGGCCGTCAACAAGGACGAAGAGGCCCCGATCTTCGAGATCGCCGACTACGGCATCGTCGGCGACCTGTTCAACGTCGCGCCGCAGCTGACCGAAGAGGTCAAGAAGCGCAAGTGATCGTGCGCTGATCAGCTCCACAACCCGGTGACCCCCGACTCCGTGTCGGGGGTCACCGTGCGTTCGGGGGTCGTTCACCCGCAGGTGACCGTCGCGAAGCATGTTCACCCGATGGCGGCCCGAGTTCATCGAACCCGCACCGACACGACACACTGCGGTGGTCCCGCCGACGCCCGGTCTGGCTTTCATTCGAGTCATGAACGCCATGCAGTCGCCAGTCCGCACCAGCCACGTCTCGCGCGCACGGTTCACGCGGGCCGTACCGACGACCCTGCTCACCACGGGACCCATCCGCGTCATCGTGTCCGACGATCCCGCCGACATCGTCGCCGCGCAGGAGTTGCGGTACCGCGTTTTCGCCGACGAGCCCGGCTTCTCCAACCGCATCGGTGACGCGGTCACCGGACGCGATGCCGACCGGTTCGACGCCTTCTGCGAACACCTCATCGTCCGCCACGACGACGACGGTGTCGTCGGCTGCGCACGTCTCCTCGCGCCGGCCCGGGCCATCGCCGCCGGCGGCTGGTACTCGGCCACCGAGTTCGATCTCCGCGAGATGAACGACATCGTCTCCGCCACGGTCGAATTGGGCCGAGCCTGTGTTCACTCCGCGTACCGCGACGGCTCGGTGACCGCGCTCATGTGGGCGGCGCTGCTCCAGTACATGGACGACGCCGGTCTGCGTTACCTGATGGGGTGCGTGTCGGTGCCGCTGCACAGTCCGGGGGAGTGGCACCCGGGATCGTCGTTGCGCGCCCTCCGAGATCGACTGCGGGACGACCACCAGGACCTCCGGCGGCGGGCACACCCACTGGCGGCGGCCCGCATCGGCGGCCGCCTGCTCGACGACATCGTGCCCGCGGACACGGTCGCGATGCCGCCGCTGATGCGCGGGTATCTCCGACTCGGTGCCCGGATCTGTGGCGAGCCGGCTGTCGACGACGTCTTCGACGTCGCGGACTTCCTGACCCTGCTCGACCGAGAGGGTGCGAACAAGCGCTACCTCGACCGGCTGCGATCGAGTGCCAGACGGCTCGGATCGCCCGGTACGGACGCGGTGCCGGCGCCCGGGGGCGCGGCGCGATGACCGCGCTGCTGGTCGATCCGGTCGCTCCGCGCACGGCTGGTCCGCGTCGCGGTCACGCCCAGTGCTCCACGGTCCGCTCGACCGGTGGGCTCGCCCACCCGTGGTTCCCGATCAGCACCTGCGGCGAAGGCTGCATCGGCGTGACGGCGGCGCGGCGGATCGACGCGATCTCCGACGCGACGATCGTCGCGTGGCGCCTGTGCCGTCTCGCCGCGGTCGTGGTGTGGATCCTCTGGGCCGTCCTGGCGGCCGGGTCGGTGGCGCGCCTGCGGCGACGACCGCCGCGCGCCCTCCGCGCCCCTGCGTCGAGTGCGTTGCTCGCCGCTCTGGGCATTTCCGTGGACGTCGAGGACCGACGATCCGATCCGGCGCGTCCGGGTCTGGTGGTCGCCAACCACATCTCGTTCCTCGATGTCCTCGCCCTCGCACTGGTCAGCCCCGCGCACGTGGTCGCCAAATCCGATGTCGTCGGGATGCCGGTGGTGTCGTCTCTCGCGCGCAGGTTCGGCGTCATCGCCGTCGACCGCGGCACGCTTCGCGGGCTGCCGGGGACGGTCGGCGAGGTCGCCGGGCGGCTGCATCGCGATTCGTCGGTGATCGTGTTCCCCGAGGGCACCACCTATTGCGGTCGGTCCGGCGGCGCGTTCCGCCCCGCCTTCTTCCAGGCCGCGATCGATGCGAACGTGCCGGTGGTGCCGGTGAAACTCCGCTTCGTTGGCACCGACGGAACGACGGCGACGGCACCGAGCTTCATCGGCGCGGACACCCCGGCCGACACCCTGCGGCGAGTTCTGCGGGCACGCGGCCTCGCCGTCACGATGGTCATCCACCCGCCCGAGGAGCCGGGCCGGGATCGCCGCGAACTGGCAGGTCGGTGCGAGCGCGTCGTGGCAGGTCCGCGCGCGGTCACCGAAAGTGACATCATCCGTTCTCTCATATAGGTTTCTCGGGCAGCCGTCCGTAGCTCTGCGGACGATCAACCGCGTACCTCCAGGAGGCGACGATGACGTCCACCCAAACCCGAGAAGCCGCGCGCACCAGGTTCTTCGAACTCCGAGATGTCGACGGCCGGGTTGACGACGCCGATCTCGACACCGTCTGGGCCGGACTGTCGACGCTGCGACCCGAGGAGATGCTCGGCGCCTGGAAGGGCGGGGAGTTCACGACCGGGCACGCCATCAACGGCATGCTCGCCAAGGCCAACTGGTTCGGCAAGACCTTCACCTCGCGCAGCGACGTACAGCCGCTGGTGTGCCGTGACGAGAACGGCGACCTCTACTCCAACACGAAGCTGGGCAAGGGCGAGGCGAGCCTGTGGGCGATCGAGTTCCGCGGCGAGATCACCGCGTCGATGGTTTACGACGGCCAGCCGGTCATCGATCACTTCAAGCGCGTCGACGACACCACGGTGATGGGGATCATGAACGGCAAGGGCGGCGTCATCGACGGTCGTCACCTGTACTTCTACCTCGAGCGGGTCTGAGGACGACGGGTCGATCCGTCGATACGCGCGATTTCGGCGCCCGCGCTCGCTGACAAGCGGCAGGAGTCGGGTCGGTGAGGGGTCGGGTCGCCGATCGGCGACCCGATCGTGGAATTTGTCGGCGACCGACGCGCGTTTATCCTTGCTAGCGATGCCCGTGCCAAGCCGACCGCCCGTGAAGGCGCCTGTCTACCTCGACCACGCCGCTTCGACGCAGATGCTGCCCGAAGCCGTCGAGGCGATGACCGCCGTCTTCGCCCAGCCGGGTAACGCCTCGTCATTGCACGGGTCCGGCCGCACCGCGCGACGCCGGCTGGAGGAGGCGCGCGAGGCCATTGCCGCGGCCGTCGGCGCCCGGCCATCCGAGGTCGTGTTCACCGGGGGCGGGACCGAGTCCGACAATCTGGCGATCAAGGGGATCTTCTGGTCCCGCCGGAACGCCGACCCGCGCCGTCGCCGGATCATCACCTCCGCCGTCGAACACCACGCGGTTCTCGACCCCGCGCAATGGCTCGCCGACGAGGGCGACGCCGAACTCGTGCTGCTGCCCGTCGACGCCGACGGTGTGATCTCGCCGGCCGACCTGCGCGCCGAGCTCGAGGCGCACGCCGACGAGACCGCCCTCATCTCGATCATGTGGGCCAACAACGAGGTCGGCACGATCCAGCCGATCACCGAGATCGCCGCGCTGGGGTCCGAGTTCGGGGTCCCGGTGCACTCCGACGCGATCCAGGCGGTCGGCCACCTGCCGGTCGATTTCGCCGCGAGCGGCCTGTCCGCACTCAGCCTGACCGCCCACAAGTTCGGCGGCCCGCAGGGCGTCGGTGCCCTGCTCCTCGGTCGCGACGTCGGATGCGTTCCGCTGCTGCACGGTGGCGGGCACGAACGTGACGTGCGGTCGGGAACCCAGGACGTCGCCGGCGTGTCCGGCATGGCTGCCGCTCTCTCGTGGTGCGTCGAGAACCTGGATGCGACCACCGCGCATGTCCGAGCGCTGCGGAACCGGTTGACCGACGTACTGCTCGGCGTCGACGGGGCGGTGCTCAACGGTGCCGATGGCGCCGGTCGTCTTCCCGGCAACGTGCACGTGTCGTTCGCCGGGTGCGAGGGTGACTCGCTGCTGATGCTCCTCGACGCCAAGGGTGTCGAGTGCTCGACCGGATCGGCCTGTACCGCCGGCGTCGCTCAGGCCAGCCATGTGCTGCTGGCGATGGGGCTCGACATGGCCGATGCCCGATCGTCGTTGCGTTTCTCCCTCGGCCACACCACCACCGACGCCGACATCGATGCGGTCGCCGCGGTCATCGACGAGGTCGTCGACCGGGCGCGGGCCGCGGGTCTGGTGTCCGTCCCCGGCGGAAGGATCTCCTGATGCGAGTACTGGCGGCGATGAGTGGCGGCGTCGACTCGGCGGTCGCCGCGGCACGAGCGGTCGAGGCCGGCCACGAGGTGGTCGGAGTTCACCTGGCACTGTCCACGGCGCCGGGTGCGTTGCGCACGGGCTCGCGCGGTTGCTGCTCGCGGGAGGATGCCTCCGACGCCCGCCGGGCGGCCGACGTCCTCGGAATCCCGTTCTACGTCTGGGATTTCGCCGATCGGTTCAAAGACGACGTCATCGACGAATTCGTCGAGGCCTACGCGGCCGGACGCACGCCGAACCCCTGCCTGACGTGCAACGAGAAGATCAAGTTCGCCGCCCTCGCCGACAAGGCGGTCGCCCTGGGTTTCGACGCGCTGGCCACGGGCCACTACGCCCAGCTCGTCGACGGGGAGTTGCGGCGCGCGGTCGATGCCGACAAGGACCAGTCCTATGTGCTCGCCGTCCTGACGCGTGACCAGTTGTCGCGGGCGATGTTCCCGATCGGCGACACTCCGAAGTCCGAGATCCGGGCCGAGGCGGCCCGGCGCGGTCTGGCCGTCGCGGACAAGCCGGATTCCCACGACATCTGCTTCATCCCCAGCGGTGACACCCGCGCGTTCCTCGGTGCCCGCATCGGCGTCCGGCCGGGAGCGATTGTCGACGCGTCGTCGGGTGAGCGTCTCGCCGAGCACGACGGTGTCCACGGCTTCACCATCGGTCAGCGCAAGGGCCTCGGGGTCGAGGCACCGGCCGCCGACGGGAAGCCGCGCTATGTCACCGAGATCGATCCGGACTCCGGGACGGTGACGGTCGGGACGGCCGCCGATCTCCAGGTCTGGGGGATCACCGCCACCCGCGCGGTCTGGACGTCGGGGGTCACCCCCGACGAACCCTTCGACGCCATGGTGCAGGTCCGGGCCCACGGCGGACTCGCGCCCGTGCGGGCGACCGCGACCATGGTCGACGGCGAGCCCGGAATCGAGATCGCGCTGCAGGAGCCGCTCACCGGCGTCGCCCGCGGTCAGGCCGCGGTGCTGTATCTGCCCGATGCCCGACGCGGCGACCAGGTCGTCGGGTGCGGGCGCATCGCCACCACCTCGTCACAACCGACTGTCGTACCGTCTCCGTGACCGGATCGGGGCTGCCCACCGGCGTGGGCACCGGCGTGGGTTCGATGCCCGGAACCGACGCGCGTGCCGCCGCCGAGGTGGTCAACGGTGAGCTCGACTTCACGCACCTCGTCGAACTCCCCGGACGTGGCATCGGCTCGGATCTGATCGGCCGGATGGCAGCCATTCTCGTCGACCTGCCGATGGACACCGCGACGTGGGGATACCGCCTCGCCCAACGCCATTCCCGGTTGGCCCGGCGGGCGGCAGATCTCCTCGCCGAGGACCTCGACGTCGTCGAGGAGCTCTGGGAGACCGCGGGATTCGTCGGCACCGGTCGCCCGTTCAAGGTGCAGGTCGCCGGTCCGTTCACCACGTCGGCGTCGGTCGAGCTGGCCAATGGGCAGCGAGTCCTCAAGGACCATGGTGCGGTCCGCGACATCGTCGAGTCGACGGCCGAGGGTGTGCGTGAGCATGTCGCCGAGGTGGAACGCCGGCTCGGTGCGCGCGTGGTGGTCCAGCTCGACGAGCCGATGATCGGCCAGGTCATCGACGGCACCGTCAAGCCGCTGACGCGCTTCGACCCCATCCGGGCGATACCGGTCGTCGAGGTGGCCCGAGCACTCACCGAACTCGTCGACCACGTCGGTGCGCCGGTGATCCTGCACGATTGCGGCCGACCACGATGGGACCTGCTCGAGCACCTCCCCGGCGTCGCGTATTCGATCGATGTCACCAAGCCGTCGGCGACCGATCTCGACGGCATCGGCGCCCTCGTCGATCGCGGCGGCGTGCTCGTCGCCGGACGCGTGCCCTCGACCGCGCCCGACCGCCCGCTGGCGGCCGAACGCGTGGCCACCGAACTCGCCGCGCTGACCGACCGCATCGGACTGAACCGGAAAGTGTTGGCGGACAATGTCATCGTGGCGCCGACCTGTGGTCTCGCCGGTGCCTCGGCAAGCTGGGCCAAGTCGGCGCTCGCGATCACCGCCGAAGCCGGTCAGCTGTTGGCCGGCGATCCCTCGGCGCTGTAGAAAACACTGCGGGTTCGACGCGCCAGACCTATCCTCGTCGGTATGCCGCACCCGATCATGTTCGACGACGCGGACCCGTATCTGGGCCGGATCCGCGAGATCGCGCTCGCGCTACCCGACGCCACCGAGGTCGTCGCGCATGGTCGGCCGACCTTCCGCTGCGGCAAGATGTTCGGCAATTACGGCGGTGGCGTGAAAGGCAGCAAGGTTCGCCACGACCAGTCGATCCTGGTCCTCGCCGACGACTCCGAACGGCCCGCCCTGCTGGACGATCCGCGGTTCTTCCTACCCGCCTATCTCGGCCCCGCAGGCTGGGTGGGTCTGATCCTCGACGACGACACCGACTGGGACGAGGTCGGCGAACTGCTCGACACCAGCTACCGCCAGATCGCACCCAAACGGTCGGTGGCCAAGCTCGGTCCGTTGTGATCGTCGGCGCGGAAACTCCCGCGGTCCCGTCTCCGTCCCGCTGATCGGATCTCATCAGCGGGAGGGAAGCAGTACCGCGCGAACGAGACATCGGTTGACGAGCTGGGTCTGTCCGACTGCTCCGATACCCTCGGAGCGTGGCAGATACAACGGAGTCGGGTCAGCCGGTCACCGAGCAGTCGGGGCCGGAGGGAGACCTTCGCGAGGAGTGGACAGCTCTCGCCGAGGAGATCCGCGAGCACCAGTTCCGCTACTACGTGAAGGACGCGCCGGTCATCACCGACGGCGAGTTCGATCTCCTCCTTCGGCGTCTGCAGGCACTCGAGGAAGCGCATCCGGAACTCGCGATCGCGGACTCACCCACCAAGCTCGTCGGTGGTGGATTCTCCACGGCATTCTCCCCGGCGGACCATCTCGAGCGAATGATGTCGCTGGACAACGTCTTCGACCACGACGAGATGCGCACCTGGGTCGACCGCGTGGTCGCCGACGCCGGCACCCGGGTGGACTTCCTCTGCGAACTCAAGATCGACGGGGTTGCCCTCGCGCTGGTGTACCGGAACGGGGTCCTGGAGCGGGGCGTCACCCGCGGCGACGGCCGCACCGGTGAGGACGTGTCGCTGAACGCACGCACGATCGACGACATCCCGATGCGCCTGGCCGAGTCCGCGGAGTACCCGATTCCCGAGGTCCTCGAGGTGCGCGGCGAGGTCTTCTTCCGGGTGGAGGACTTCGAGGCGCTGAACGCCTCCCTCGTGGCGGAGGGCAAGGCGCCCTTCGCGAACCCGCGCAACTCGGCCGCCGGCTCGCTGCGCCAGAAGAACCCGCAGATCACCGCTCGCCGCAGGCTGCGGATGATCTGCCACGGCATCGGGCATACCGAGGGCTGGCGGCCGGAGTCCCTGCACGATGCCTACCTGGCGCTCGGCGCCTGGGGTCTACCGGTGTCGACGCACACCACCAAGGTGTCCGGTGCCGACGAGATCATCGACAAGATCACCTACTGGGGCGAACACCGTCACGACGTCGAGCACGAGATCGACGGCATCGTGGTCAAAGCCGACGACGTCACCGTGCAACGACGCCTCGGGTCCACATCGCGTGCGCCGCGGTGGGCCATTGCCTACAAGTACCCGCCCGAGGAAGCCACCACCAAGCTCTCCGACATCCAGGTCAACGTCGGACGGACCGGCCGCGTCACCCCCTTCGCGGTCCTCGAGCCGGTCCTCGTCGCCGGTTCGACGGTGTCCCGTGCGACCTTGCACAACGGATCGGAGGTCAAGCGCAAGGGCGTGCTGATCGGCGACACCGTGACCATCCGCAAGGCGGGCGACGTGATTCCCGAGGTCCTCGGACCCGTCGTCGACCTCCGTGACGGCAGCGAAGTCGAGTTCGAGATGCCGGAGAAATGCCCGGCATGCGGCACACCGCTGCGGCCGGAGAAGGAGAGCGACGCCGACCTTCGCTGCCCGAATCAGGAGAGTTGCCCGGCTCAGTTGCGCGAGCGGCTCTTTCATCTCGCCGGCCGCGGTTCCTTCGACATCGAGGCGCTCGGCTACGAGGCTGCGTCGGCCCTGCTGTCGGCGGGGGTCCTCACCAACGAGGGCGACCTGTTCTCGCTGACCGCCGACGATCTGGTCCGCACCGACCTGTTCACCACCAAGGCGGGTGCGCTGTCGGCCAACGGCAAGAGACTGCTGGCGAACCTCGACAAGGCCAAGGACGTGGCGCTGTGGCGCGTGCTGGTCGGGCTGTCCATCCGCCACGTCGGGCCCACCGCCGCCCGCGCCCTGGCCACCGAGTTCGGTTCGCTCGAGGCGATCGAGGCCGCCGACATCGAGCGACTCGCCGCGGTCGAAGGGCTGGGGATGACCCTGGCCCAGTCCATCCATGACTGGTTCACCGTCGACTGGCACCGGGACATCGTCGAGAAGTGGCGGGCTGCAGGCGTTTCCATGGAGGACGAACGGGATGAGTCGATCGTCCGAACGCTGGAGGGCAAGACGATCGTGGTGACCGGCTCGCTGGTGGACTTCTCCCGTGACGGGGCCAAGGAGGCGATCCTGCAGCGCGGTGGCAAGGCGTCGGGTTCGGTGTCGAAGAAGACCGACTACGTGGTGGTGGGGGACTCGCCGGGTACCAAGGCCGACAAGGCCGAACAGCTCGGCGTGCCGGTGCTCGACGAGGACGCCTTCAAGCGGCTGTTGGAGACCGGCGAAGCGGAGTGATCGTTCAGCCCAACGCGGACTCGAACGCGCGGTAGGCGCGCTGATCGAACAGGACGAACCGGACCTCTTCGATCGACGTGTCCGGCACCGCGGCGCGCACCGTCTCGACCGCCCTGCGTGCCCCGTCGTCCATCGGCCAGCCGTACACGCCGGTCGAGATCGCCGGGAAGGCGATCGTGGTGGCGCCCAGTTCGGTTGCGACACGTACTGATTCGCGGTAGCAGGAGACGAGGAGGTCGGAGCGGTCCTCGTCGTAGGAGTGAACCGGACCGACGGTGTGGATGACCCAGCGCGCATCCATGTCGCCCGCGGTGGTGGCCACCGCCTCGCCGACCGGCAGACCGCGGCGGTAGGGACCCGCGCGGAGCTCCCGACACTCGGCGAGAATCGCCGGGCCGCCGCGCCGGTGGATCGCGCCGTCGACCCCACCACCGCCGAGCAACGTGGAATTGGCGGCGTTGACGATCGCGTCGACCGACTGCGTCGTGATGTCGCCCTGAACCAGAGTGATGGACGTCATCAGTCCATGGTGCCCGCGGGACGGCCCGATGTGGCCGGCTCTCAGCTCTCGGTGCGCAACACGGTGCTGACGATCCCCGCGAGGTAACCGAGCCGCGCGACCTCGGACGGCCGGAAGTCCGGTCCGCCGATACGTCCGAGGAGAATCGCCTTCGACTCCGAGCCCAGCGGCGCCGCGGCGAGGCGGGTGTCCATGTCCTGCCACGCACCCGGTACCCAGTCGCCGTCGGCGTCCAGCTCGGTGGCCCTCTCGAGAGGAAGCCAGTCGGCCCTGGTCAACGGTGTCTCCGGAGCCCCGGACGAGCCGAAGAGCTGCAACACGCCGCCACTCGCTGGGGTGATGACCATCGCCCACGAGACGCGTAGCACCCGGGGTGCGTTGTCCACGAGGACCTGCAGCCGGTCACGACCGGCGGTGGCCACCTGGTCGACCAGTTCGAGTTCGCGATGGGTGTCCAGGACCCCGGAGTAGGGCCGGATCGAGTCGACGCGGACACCGTTGACCTTCTCGGCCGCGGTGATCAGGCTGTCGGGCAGGGCGCCGGGGGCCACCTCGACGACGAGATCGTCCACCGCGTAGCCGTTGCCGCGCTCGACGACCTCGAGGGACAGGATGTCTGCACCGACCGAGCCGAGCTGCACGGCGAGCACGCCGAGGCTGCCCGGCCGGTCTTCGAGATAGACCCGCAACAGGTAGGACACGTGCGACATTCTCGCACCCACGCGCGTGGTGCGCGCAGCGCCCGCGGCCCAACGGGTGGCTGGGGTGAGTCCGTGTCGCGGGTTCCCATAGTCTGGAGACGTTGCGCGAACCGTGTCCACGACGCGATGAGGGCGGCACAGAGGACGACACGAACAGTGATGTGAGGAAGGACGCTGCAGTGGCTGGCGAACCGAAGTCCATATCGCGGGACGAGGTCGCGCATCTGGCGCGACTGTCGCGACTGGCACTGAGCGAGGACGAACTCGATGTCTACGCCGAGCAGCTGGACTCGATCCTGACCCACGTCGCGTCGGTGTCGGAGGTGGCTGCCGACGATGTGCCGGGCACGGCCCACCCGGCCGAGCTCGCGAACGTGCTGCGTCCCGACGTCGTCGTTCCCGGCCTGACGACCGACGCCGCGCTGTCCGGTGCGCCCGCGGTCGAACAGGACCGGTTCGCAGTCCCGCAGATCCTGGGAGAAGAGCAGTGAGTCCCGATTCCAGCGCCGCAGCGCCGCGTCCCGCGGGTGATCTGACCGGACTGTCCGCCGCCGAACTCGCCACCAAGATCGGTGCGCGCGAGGTCAGCTCGGTGGAGGTCACCCAGGCTCACCTCGATCGGATCGCCGAGATCGACGACCAACTCGGCGCGTTCCTGCACGTGAGCGGGGCCGAAGCGCTGGTTGCCGCCAAGGCTGCCGACGACGCAATCGCCGCCGGCGAGACCCCGTCGGCTCTCGCGGGCGTGCCCATCGCACTCAAGGACGTCTTCACCACGGTCGACGCCCCCACGACGTGCGGCTCCAGGATTCTCGAGGGCTGGGTGCCGCCATACGACGCCACGGTCACCGAACGCCTGCGTGCCGCGGGTATCCCGATCCTGGGCAAGACCAACATGGACGAGTTCGCCATGGGCAGCTCGACCGAGAACTCGGCGTATCAGCTGACCCGGAACCCGTGGGACCCCACCAAGATCCCGGGTGGCTCGGGCGGCGGCAGCGCAGCGGCGCTCGCGTCGTACGAGGCGCCCCTGGCGATCGGCACCGACACCGGTGGTTCGATCCGCCAGCCGGCCGCCGTCACCGCGACCGTCGGGGTCAAACCCACCTACGGCACGGTCTCGCGGTACGGACTCGTGGCATGCGCCTCCTCCCTGGACCAGGGCGGCCCGTGTGGCCGCACCGTCCTGGACACCGCGATGCTGCACGAGATCATCGCCGGGCACGATCCGCGTGACTCCACCTCGATCGACGTGCCGGTGCCCGACGTGGTCTCGGCTGCCCGCGAGGGCGCCGAGCGGGATCTGACGGGCGTCCGGATCGGTGTGGTCACCGAACTGCAGGGCGAGGGCTACCAGTCGGGCGTGCTCGACTCGTTCCACCAGGCGGTCAAGCTCCTCGAGGAGCGCGGCGCCGAGGTGGTCGAGGTCAGCTGCCCGCACTTCACCTACGCGCTCGGCGCCTACTACCTGATCCTCCCGTCGGAGGTGTCGTCGAACCTGGCGCGCTTCGACGCGATGCGCTACGGATTGCGCGTCGGCGACGACGGCTCGCATTCGGCCGACGAGGTCATGGCGCTGTCCCGCGAACAGGGCTTCGGGCCAGAGGTCAAGCGCCGCATCATGATCGGCACCTACGCGTTGTCGTCGGGCTACTACGACGCCTACTACGGGCAGGCGCAGAAGGTCCGCACCCTGATCTCGCGCGACTTCGCCACCGCCTTCGAGAAGGTCGACGTGCTGATCTCGCCGACCACCCCGACCACGGCGTTCCCGATCGGGGAGAAGGTCGACGATCCGCTCGCGATGTACCTGTTCGACCTGTGCACGCTGCCGGTGAATCTCGCCGGCATCGGGTCGATGTCGGTGCCGTCGGGGCTGTCGGCCGACGACGGGATGCCGGTCGGGTTGCAGATCATGGCCCCCGCCCTCGCCGACGACCGGCTGTACCGCGTCGGCGCCTCCTACGAAGCGGCTCGCGGCCCGATCGTCTGACGGACCCTCGAGCCGCGCCGGCGCGGCGGAGCCTCAGTTCCGCAACGGGTGTGGCGGTCTGGCCTGCTCCGATCCGTACCGATGACCGACGCCGGCCGCCCCGTCGAGCGCGCCGAGCAGGTCGACGCTGGTCTGTACGAAGCTGATCACGGGCAACCACGGCGCGTCGGGCACCCGCGGACCACGGACATGGGTGTCGTCGGTCGCTCGGTGCGGACGCCACAGTTCGGTGAGCGACCAGCGCACCACGGGATCGCTGGAATTGGCGAGAACCGTTCGCGGGGTGCGGGAGATCGGGGTGACGGTTTCCGCCGGCGGGGCGACCAGCACGGTCTCGGCCAGCAACGACGGGTGCTCGTTCTCCAGCCACACCCGCGCGGCGTCGGCACCCACGGCTCCGAGGCTCTGCCCGTAGAGAATCACTCGCGGACGTTCGTGCGCGGGGACACCGTCGAGCACGGTCGCCAGCGCCGACACCATGGCGATCGCCGACTCCGCGGATCCGGACCGGTCGGACACGAAGGCCTGCCACGACGGAACCCGGTCGTAGGGGAGGGCGAGGATCCGGACGTCGCCGGCGAAACGACTGTCGAATCCGTCGGCGGCCGCGGAATCGACCCAGCCCGACCCGGTCGGCACCGCAACCACGACCGCACGCGCCGAGAGTCCTCCCGACGCGGTCCACCTGCGCGTGAGATCGGCTGCGGCCGCGTCGAACTCACCGATCCTCAGCTCGCCCCGCAGTAGCGTTTCCGGGTCCTGCTGCGCCGACGACGAGACCGGCAACCGCTGTTCGTCGGCGCCGGCATCGGCGGGTGCCAGCAGTCCGGCCGTGAGTGCGAGGCCTCCGGCGGCGACCACCGCGGCGGTCCGCGGGACAGCCACGATCGCCACCACGACCACGGCGGCCGGCAGTGTCGCCGCGGCGAACCACCCAACACCCGCGGGTGCGACGTCGACCGCGGACCGGATGAGGTTCTGCCACCAGACCGCCATGCCGACCGCGCATCCGAGGATCACCAGGCAGGAGCCGAACACGATGCGCCGCGCCTGGTCATCCGGCCTGCGCTTGCTGCGCCGTGCGAGGACCATCCCGGTGCACGCCCCCAGCGCGCTGAACACAGTGGTCAGGACCGCGGTGGTCGTCGCATCGCGTGGCAGGGTGCCCGGGTAGAGCGCGGCGAGGTAGCCGAGCATCACCGCGACACTGACGGCCGGGTGCGGCCACGACCCGAATGTGCTGTCGCGCAACCGCCGCGGGTATCGGTGCGACGTCATCGCTGCCTCGCCTCGTACTCGTCCGGGTCGACCAGGGCACGCTCGAAGCTCGTGTACACCAGTGCCGGCAGCGTCTCGCCCCGGGTGGGGGGACCGCCGTACTGACGCCACGTGTTCCACGCCAGCCCGATCCGGGCGCCGTGCGCGGCTGTCGTGCACGCAGGCGTCCGGCAGGACGCGTACATCCGGTCGATCAGCATGCGGTCGAGGGCGATTCGGGCCCACGCTCCGAGCGGGGCGCCGTCATGCTGTGCCGCCCGCAACAGGTCATAACCGAAGTCATGGGTGCGGCACAGGGACGTGAAGTGTTGCGGCAACGGAACCGGCGACGAGCAGTCCCCGTCCGGATCGACCGGGTATCCGTCGACGACCTGGGGAACGTACCCCTGCGCCGTGACGAAGGACGCCGGGAGGGACGCCGTCGCGGTCGCCGGGCGCGGTCCCACCAGGGCGACGACCACGGCCGCGTAGGGATTGTCGGCATCGTTCGGAGGTGCCGCGACCGTCGTGCTCGTCGGCGCGAGGAGTGGGCCGGCGACGGCGTGCGCGGTCGAGATCCATTGGCCGGTCAGGAGAACGGCGAGGGTGAGGGTCGCGGCCCACCACCGCGACCGTCGCCGGCGTGCGGCGAAACTCTTCGGGTCGGGGAAGCCGTTGTCCGGCCTGGTGTTTCGGATGTGTGCTGATCCGGTCATGGTCATCGACGCTATGAGTCGGAATCCCACCGGCACATCGCTCCCCGGAGCCGTCCCCGGTCGTCCCCAGGTCGGTTCGACGACGCCGGACCCGTACGCCGGTATCGGGTCGTCTCCCTCGAAAGTATGAGGTCGGCGAGTGGTCGGCGGGCCTAGGGTGAGGGCATGTTCGGATACCGCAAGAAGCTCCGCGCGGTGGGGGCGTCCTCACTGGAATGGGCGTCGACCGCACCGGTTGCCCAGGACCCCGCGGTGCGGCACTACTTCTCGTCGCGCCTCAACTGGTTCTTCCTGTTCGTGGCGCTCGTCATGTACTCGGTCGCCTGGCCGACCCTGCCCATCACGCACTCCATGCCGGTGTTCGTGCTCCCCGTGGTCGCGGCCTTCGCGGCTCTGCCGATCGCCCTGGCGTGGTCGGCCCCGCTGCTGGGGTGGGCGATCTCGGTGGTCTCCGCCCAGCTCATCGGGATCATCGTCCCGATACGGGACACGTGGGAGCTGACCATTCAGGTGACCCACCTCATCGAGCTGCTGGTCCTGACCTTCATGGCCTTCCTCAAGTGCCCGCTGCGGTGGATTCCGGTGGTCTGGGTCTCGACCTCGATCGTCATCGCCTTCGCCGTGCAGCCGACGGCGCGGGTCGGGTGGGTCTTCGGGATATCCGTGCTCGCGGTGGTGGTCGCGTTGTTGCGGGGCCTGATGGCCTCGCGCCGACAGCTGGCGGTTCGCACCGAGCAGACCGAGGCCGCCGAAGCCGAGGCGGCCGTGCTCCAGGAGCGGGCGCGCATCGCCCGCGACCTGCACGACGTGGTCGCTCACCGGATGTCGATGGTGGTGGTGATGTCACAGACCGCGAGATATCGCCTGCCGGATGTGAGTCCCTCGGCTGCAGCGGAATTCGACGCGATCGCCGATGCGGCCCGGACGTCCCTCGATGAGGTCCGGCAGTTGCTCGGGGTCCTCCGCGTCGAGGATGCGGCGGCTTCGGCGGCGCCCAATCCCGGCCTGGCCGAACTCGATTCGCTGGTCGCCGAGACACGCCGCGCCGGCGCCGAGGTCGTGCTGGAGCTGGACGTCGACGCCGGTGACGTCGGCGAATCGGCTGCGCTGGTGATCTATCGGATCGTGCAGGAGTCGCTGGCCAATGCCACCCGGCACGCCCCCGGTGGGCGCGTGGACGTCGAGGTGACGCGCGGTGACGGCGACCTCGTCGACGTCGCCGTGGTCAACACGGTCGCGACCGCCGATCCGTTGCAGATCGGGGGGAGCGGCGTGGGCATCCCCGGGATGATCGATCGCGCTCAGGCGGTGGGTGGTTCGCTGGTCGCCGCGCCCACACCGACCGGGGGCTTCGCCGTCCGCGCTCGAATCCCGGCGGCGCCGCGACGTGAGGTCGTCGTGCCCGAGCCGATCGTGACCTCCTCGGGTACCGGTGAGCCGCAGCCGCGACGACGGTAGCGTGACGGCGTGCCGATCACCGTAGTCATCGCAGATGACCAGGCCATGGTGCGTCAGGGCTTTTCGGCTCTGCTCGCCGCGCAACCCGATCTCTCGGTCCTCGGCGACGCCGCCGACGGGGTCGAAGCCGTCGAGGTGTGTCGCCGAGTGCGCCCCGATGTCGTCCTGATGGATGTGCGCATGCCGCGCAAGGACGGGCTGTGGGCGGCCGAACAGATCCTCGCGTCATCCGCCGAGCCGCCCACGCGTGTGCTGATGCTCACGACCTTCGACATCGACGACTACGTCTACGAGGCCCTGCGAATCGGCGCCTCGGGCTTCCTGCTCAAGGACGCACCCGCCGACGAGCTGGTGCGCGCGGTACGCGTCGTGGCCGCAGGCGAGGCCTTGCTGGCACCGTCGATCACCCGGCGACTCATCACCGAGGTCACCGCCAACCGCCGCCGGCCGTCGCGGGACGACAAACTCGACACCCTGACCCCCCGAGAACGCGAGGTGCTGGATCTGGTGGCCGACGGCAAGTCCAACGCCGAGATCGGTGCCGACCTGTTCGTCACCGAGCAGACGGTCAAGACACACGTGAGCAGCCTGCTGAACAAACTCCGGCTCCGGGATCGAGCCCAGGCTGTCGTGTTCGCCTACGAGAACGGCATCAAGTGATTTCGCGGCCAGCGCCCGGCTCGCCGGGGCACTAGATTGGGGATGTTCGGGCAGGTTCGACCGATGACGACAGGGAGGGTGGTCTCACCAGATGGCCAAGAGGTTCGGCATTCTGACGTCCGGGGGAGACTGCCCCGGACTGAACGCGGTGATCCGCGGCGCAGTGCTCAAAGGTGAGACCGTCTACGGTCACGAATTCGTCGGCTTCCGGGACGGCTGGGCCGGACTCGTCTACGGCGACATCGTCGAACTCAACCGGTCGACGGTCCGCGGCCTGTCCAACCAGGGCGGCACCATCCTGGGCACGAGCCGGTTCGGTCCCTACTCCGAGCCCGACGGCGGACCCGAGAACATCAAGAAGGTGCTGAAAAACCTCGAGATCGACGGCGTGATCGCGATCGGCGGCGAGGGCACCGCCGCGGCGTCGAAGAGACTGTTCGACGACGGCATCAACATCGTCGGGGTTCCCAAGACCATCGACAACGACATCGCGGCGACCGATTACACCTTCGGCTTCAACACCGCGGTGGAGATCGCGACCGAGGCCATCGACCGGCTCCGCACCACCGGCAACTCGCACAAGCGGTGCATGGTGCTCGAGGTGATGGGCCGCCACGCCGGCTGGATCGCCCTGCACTCGGGGATCGCGGGCGGCGCGCACGTGATCCTCATCCCCGAGAACCCCGAGAGCCTCGACCAGATCTGTGCCTGGGTCACCAGCGTCAAGTCGCGTGGCCGGTCGCCGATGGTCGTCGTCGCCGAGGGGTTCACACTCCCGGAGATGAAGGAGGCCCACTCGACCAAGGGTCTCGACGGCTTCAACCGACCCCGGCTCGGCGGCGTGGCCGAGGTGCTCGCGCCGCTCATCGAGGAGCGGACCGGCATCGAGACCCGGGCCACCATCCTCGGTCACATCCAGCGCGGCGGGGTGCCGTCGGCCTATGACCGGGTGCTGGCGACACGCATGGGCATGGCGACCGCCGACCTCGTCGCCGAGAAGGGCTGGGGGCAGATGGTCGCCCTGCACGGCACCGAGATCGCGCGCATCACCTTCGACGAGGCGCTCGGCGAGCTCAAGACCGTGCCGCTGGACCAGTACAAGGAGATCCGGGTCATCTTCGGCTGAGCCCGTGAGCGCCTCAGGCGGCGGGGGTGATCGTCGCGGCGGGCTCGCGCGGGATGATGATCCAGAGAGCCAGGTAGATCAGCACCTGGGGCCCGGGCAGCAGCATCGACAGGATGAACAGAACGCGGATGAGCGTCGGGTCCCAGCCCCAGCGTTCGGCGATGCCGCCGCACACACCGCCCAGCCACGAATTCGTGCGCGAACGCATCAGGCGCGGGCCGCTGTAGGCGGGTTGTGGGGTGGTCATGTCGTCCTCCTGGGTGGGCATGTATCCCGACGTCGTTCGCCGGTGTCTTCGACGCTACGAGCGGGTGCACGTTCTCGGCATCGGTGATCACCCTGAACGTGCCCCTGGGATATCGCCGCATAAACTGACTGCCATGACTGACCTGTTGGACTACGACGAGGTGCTCGCCGCATTCGATCCGGTGATGGGCCTCGAGGTGCACGTCGAGCTGGGCACCGCGACCAAGATGTTCTGCGGGTGCCCCACCGAGTTCGGTGCCGACCCCAACACCCAGGTGTGCCCGGTGTGCATCGGACTGCCCGGCTCGCTCCCGGTCGCCAACGCCAAGGCGATCGAGTCCGCGATCCGCATCGGCCTGGCACTGAACTGCTCCATCCGGCCGTCGAGTGTCTTCGCGCGGAAGAACTACTTCTACCCGGATCAGCCGAAGAACTACCAGATCTCGCAGTACGACGAGCCCACGTCCTACGACGGTTACCTCGATGTCCTGCTCACCGACGGCACCACCTGGCGCGTCGAGATCGAGCGTGCCCACATGGAGGAGGACACCGGCAAGTCGCTCCACATCGGCGGCGCCACCGGCCGGATCCACGGTGCGAGTCATTCGCTGCTCGACTACAACCGCGCCGGCGTGCCGCTCGTCGAGATCGTGACGCGGCCCATCGAAGGTGCCGGGGAACGTGCGCCCGAGGTCGCCAGGGCCTATGTGTCGGCATTGCGCGATCTGCTCAAGTCGCTCGACGTCTCCGACGTGCGCATGGACCAGGGGTCGATGCGGTGCGACGTCAACCTGTCGCTGAAGACGAAGGACGCCACCGAGTTCGGCACGCGCACCGAGACCAAGAACGTCAACTCGCTCAAGAGCGTCGAGGTGGCCGTCCGCTACGAGATGCGCCGCCAGGCGGCCATCCTCCAGGCCGGGGGCGAGATCGTCCAGGAGACGCGGCACTTCCACGAGACCGACGGCACCACCTCGGCCGGCCGCCGTAAGGAGACCGCCGAGGACTACCGCTACTTCCCGGAGCCCGATCTGCCGCCGGTGCAGCCGGATTCGGCGTGGATCGAGGAACTCCGGGCAACCCTGCCGGAATTGCCGTGGCTGCGGCGGGCCCGCATCCAGGGGGAGTGGGGAGTCTCCGACGAGGTGATGCGTGACCTCGTCAACGTCGGCGCGGTCGATCTGATCATCGCCACCGTCGACGCCGGGGCGGCACCCGAGGCGGCGCGCGGCTGGTGGGTGTCCTTCCTTGCGCAGCAGGCGAACTCACGCGGGGTCGAACTCGCCGACCTGACCATCACACCCGCGCAGGTCGCCGAGATCATCGGGCTGGTCGACGAGGGCAAGCTCACCACCAAACTCGCGCAACAGGTCGCGACCGCCGTCCTCGACGGCGAGGGTGAGCCCGCGCAGATCGTCGCCGATCGCGGTCTCGAAGTGGTGCGCGACGACTCGGCTCTCCAGAAGGCCGTCGACGACGCACTCGCCGCGAACCCCGACATCGCCGAGAAGATCCGCGGCGGAAAAGTCCAGGCCGCCGGCAAGATCGTCGGCGACGTCATGAAAGCCACTCGCGGACAGGCAGACCCGGCGCGCGTGAAGGAACTGGTCATCGCGGCCTGTTCCTGAGGGCGGCACGCCCCTTCCGCTCCCTCCGGTAGAACCACAGATCACGCTCAGGGGGCGGAGGGTCGCCGCTTCGCTCGCAACCTCGGGGAAGCGGCGGCCGGGCATCACGTCCGGTCGTTGCCACCGCCGGCGGGCAGGAAGCGGAACACGCGGTCGTCGGTGGGCTTCGCCGAACCCACCTCCTTGTTGACGGTCGCCACCTGTAGCAACCCGTTGGGTAGCGCGGCCATCCGGCCGAGCGCGCCGTAGCGGCGTTCCAGCACGACGGCCGGCGCGGTGATCGTCGGCTCCTCGCGGGTGGGCTCGTTGATGGCCTCGATGCGCTGGGTGCGCGTCGTCGAGACGAAGATGCTGCCGGCCGCGACACCGCAGCCGGCGATCTGCGGCCGGTCGGGCCATGTCCACAACACCTTGGGTCCGCCTTCCTCGAGCACCTGCACGCGGTCTTCGGTGGCTGTCTGGTCGGCGACGTAGACGGTTCCGGTGGAAGCGTTGGGGCACAGCGACACCGTGGACCCGAACCCGGAGGCGAGGATCGCCGGCCGCGGGCTCGCCCCCGAGGTGAACGACGTGACCAGCAGCACCTTGCCGGCGAGTGAGGACGGATCGTCGGCGGCCGCGGGATTCCCGGCGTTGCCGGTGGCGACCACGAGTTCGGTCGGTGACCGGAAGTACATCGCGCCCATGTTCCCGGTGGCTCCCTTGGGGATACCGGTCAGGATCGGTTTGGGCACGTCACCCGGCGCCAGACGGACGATGCGATTGTCCGCCGGGGTCGTGATGTAGGCGTAGATCAGCCGGTCCTGGGAGTAGGTGGGGGAGAAGGCGAAATCGATCAGACCGCCGTCCCCGGATGCGTCGACGGGCGTCTCGCCCAGGGTGCGGGCGGGACCGTAGCGCTTGGTGGTGATGATCTTCCCGGTCGTGCGTTCGGCGACGACGGTGACCTCGCCCTGTTCGTCACCGGGCATCACACCGCCCGTCGATGCGAGGCAGGTGGCGATGACCGCGGGGTCGGGGTCGACGCACGGACCGGTCGGTGGCGGCTGGGTCTCGCGGGGGGTCTCCGGCGGCGGAGTCGGCTCGGGCTGACCGCTCGGCCGGTTGTTGGGGCTGAACGCGCCCGCCTCGCGCTGGTTGTCCTGTGCGGTGAAATCCGCACAGCCGCCGACCAGGACGACCACCACGGTCAGCACCGTCAGCAGGGTGCGCCACCGAACCCGTATCCGTCGATCCGCCGAGGCGGGTGAACTCGTCCGGCCGGCATCACCGCGCGTGCCCGTCGGGCGCCCCTTCCACATGGCATCCACAGTAGTGGTGCCCCGGGCCGTGGTGCCCGAGCGTGGTGCCCCGACTCACCCCGCCGGGGTGCGGTGACGGCGGAGTGCGAGCCTCTAGAGTCGGGCGTGTGAGCGAACGCGACACGTCGGGCACCAGCGAGCGCGACACACCGGCGACGAGTCCCTACGACGAACCGACCGGACAGATCCCGGTCCCGGGTACCGGGAGTGGAGTGCCCGGTGTCGGACCCGGACCGGCGGCCGCGCGGCCCGAGCCCGGCCCGCCGACACCGCCCGCAGTGACCGACCGTGACGACTTCTACAACCGGCACGCCCGGCGGTCGCCGGCCCCCTACTCCCGGGTGGACGACCTCGACGACCTCGATCCCGGCGACGTGGAGACGCGTCCCGCCGCCGCGGGTACTCCGACGACGTCGCGGCCCATCGCCGAGCCACCCCGACCCGCCGCGCAGACCGCGCCCCCCGCCCCACCGGCGGCCGGGGCGGCAGGGCCGGCGGACGACGATTTCGAGACCGTCCAGTTCGCGAAGCATCCCGGTCCCACCCGCGCGCAGCCCATCGACGGCCCCACCGACGACGCGGTCACCACGCCGGAGCCGGCGCTGCCGCCGGTCGGTACCGCGCGCTACGACTTCCTCGAGGACGACGACGATGTCGTGTCCCGCGCCCGGGCCCGCGGCGAGTCGACGGACACCGAGGTGCTCGACGACGAGCCGCGGGGCCGCCGCCGGTTCGGCCGGCGACGAACCGACGACGACACCGTCGTCCGTCGTGACAGTCCGGCCGACGACGATCTCGAGGACGCGCTCGCGAAGTCGCGCCGCGGCACGATCGATCTGGGTCTGCTGGTACTGCGCATCGCGCTCGGCGGCCTCGTCGGCGCGCACGGGCTGCAGAAGCTGTTCGGACTGTGGAACGGTCCGCGCCTCAGCGGATTCGAGTCCATGCTCGTCGACGCCGGGTTCAGCGCCGACTACGCGCAGGTCCTCGCGATCGTCGGCGCCCTGTCGGAGACGATCGGCGGTCTGATGGTGATCCTGGGCCTGTTGACGCCGATCGGGGCGTCGGCGATCCTCGGCACGATGCTCGTCGCGGCGGCCTTCAAGATGTCGATGGCAGGCGGGTTCACGTTCTTCGCCGCAGCCGGCGGAGTCGAGTTCGAACTGTTCCTGGCGGTGGCCGCGGCGGTCGTCATCCTCACCGGCCCGGGGCTGTACTCGCTCGACTACCCCCGCGGTTGGGCGCGACGGCCGTTTGTCGGGTCGTTCTTGTGGCTCATCGTCGGCGCGGCCGCCGCCGTAGCGGTCTGGGTTCTCGCGAACGGCAGCAACCCACTCGTCTGACACACAAGAGTGCGGGGTACGTATCGGAATCCGATACGTACCCCGCACTCTGGGTTTCGAGTGGCGGTCAGTCGACCTGACGCACCGCGCCGCGGTCCGCCGACGTCGCCAGCTTGGCGTAGGCGCGCAGCGCAGTCGTGACCGTGCGCTCACGGTCCTTCGGCTGCCAGGGACGCTCGGAGGCCTCCATCTTGGCGCGGCGCTCGGCGAGCACGTCGTCGTCGACGAGGACCTCGAGACGACGGGTCTTCACATCGATCAGGATCGGGTCGCCGTCCTCGACGAGTCCGATGGCACCACCCGACGCGGCTTCGGGAGACATGTGACCGACCGACAGACCCGACGATCCACCGGAGAACCGGCCGTCGGTGATGAGGGCGCACTTCTTGCCCATCCCGGTGCCCTTCATGAAGGCGGTCGGGTGAAGCATTTCCTGCATGCCGGGCCCGCCTGCGGGACCCTCGTACCGGACCACGAGGACCTCGCCGGCCTGAATGGTCTTGGACAGGATGACCTGGACGGCGTCCTCCTGGCTCTCGACGACGCGGGCCGGGCCCTCGAAGTGCCACAGATCCTCGTCGATGCCCGCGGTCTTCAGGACCGCCCCGTCCGGGGCGAGGTTTCCGCGGAGCACGCACAGACCGCCCTCGACGGTGTACGCGTGCTCCAGGTCGCGGATGCAGCCGCCCGCGGCGTCGGTGTCGAGCGAACTCCACCGGTTCGCGGTCGAGAACGGGGTGGTGGTGCGAACACCGCCGGGTGCGGCGTGGAACAGTTCGACGGCCTCGTCGATGGCCTTGCCGCCGCGGATGTCCCAGTCGTCGAGGGCCTGGGCCATGGTGGCGGTGTGGACGGTCGACGTGGTGTCGTCGAGCAGACCGGCGCGGCGCAGTTCGCCGAGGATGGCCGGGATTCCGCCCGCCCGGTGGACGTCCTCCATGTGATAGTCGGAGTTGGGGGAGACCTTCGACAGGCACGGCACATTGCGGCTGATCTCGTCGATGACCGAGAGGTCGAAGTCGGCGACCTCACCCTCCTGCGCCGCGGCGAGGATGTGCAGCACGGTGTTGGTCGAGCCGCCCATCGCGACGTCGAGGGCCATCGCGTTGCGGAATGCGGTCGGCGTGGCGATGTTCCGCGGGAGCACCGACGCGTCGTCGTCGCGGTACCAGCGGGTCGCCGCGTCGACGACGACCTCGCCGGCCCTGGTGAACAGGGCGCGGCGCGCTTCGTGGGTGGCCAGCGTCGAACCGTTGCCGGGCAGGGCGAGCCCGAGAGCTTCGGTGAGGCAGTTCATCGAGTTGGCGGTGAACATGCCCGAACACGAACCGCAGGTGGGGCACGCAGCCGCCTCGACCTCACTCAGACCCGCATCGTCGACCTCGCTGTTGGCCGACGCGGAGATGGTGGTGATCAGATCCGACGACGGGTGTGCGACATCGCCGACGACGACGGCCTTTCCGGCCTCCATCGGTCCGCCGGAGACGAACACCGTCGGGATGTTCAGGCGCATCGCGGCATTGAGCATGCCCGGAGTGATCTTGTCGCAGTTCGAGATACACACCAGTGCGTCCGCGGTGTGGGCGTTGACCATGTATTCGACGGAGTCGGCGATGATCTCGCGACTCGGCAGCGAGTAGAGCATGCCGCCGTGACCCATCGCGATGCCGTCGTCGACGGCGATGGTGTGGAACTCGCGCGGCACGCCTCCGGCGGCTCGCACCGCCTCGGCCACGATGTCGCCGACGTTCTTCAGATGCACGTGTCCCGGCACGAACTGGGTGTAGGAGTTGGCGATCGCCACGATCGGCTTGCCGAAATCGTCGTCGGTCATCCCGGTGGCGCGCCACAGGGAGCGGGCGCCGGCGGCTTCGCGGCCGACGGTGGTGGTGCGTGACCTCAGAGCAGGCATGGGTTCCTCGAATCGATCGTGTGGCTCGGGCGGGCCCGGCGCGATCGGCCGTGCAGTGACTGACCGGCGCCGGACTCTTCGGCTCAACACCGCGACCCCGGGGTTGTTTCCCACGGGCTGTGGCCGGGCGCGGCTGTGTTGACGGGCGCCGCCTCGCTGAGGGTGGGCGTGGGGGAGCGCCGAGAAGCCAGGCTACTCCGCTGTGACGAGGGGTAACAAAACGATTCGGCGTCTCGGGGGCGCCCTCGCCGGTGCGGGGTCAGATCCCCAGCACCGCCTTGGCGATCGAGAAGTAGACGAGGAGGCCGGTGGCGTCGCAGAACGTCGAGATGAACGGTGTGGAGAACACCGCGGGGTCGACACGGATGGACTTCGCGATCAACGGCATCACGCCGCCCACGGTCGCGGCCAGCGTGCACACCGACAGGATCGTCAACCCGATGACCACGCCGATGTCGAGGCCGTAGACGAGTGCGGCGACGGTGAACCCGGCGAGGCCGAGCAGAGCCCCCATGGTCAGCCCGACCCGGACCTCCTTGGCGGCGACGCGGGCGACGTCGCGCGGGGCGACCTCGTCGGTGGCGAGCGCGCGGGTCACGGTCGTCGCCGCCTGCGAACCGGTGTTGCCGCCGATCCCGGTGAGCAGCGGGATGAACAGTGCCAGTGCGACCCGCTGCTCGAGGGTGCCCTCGAAGATCTCCAGCACGTTGACGGTGAGAATCGCCGACACCGCGAGGACGAACAGCCACACGATCCGGGCGCGCGTGATCGACACGATGGAGGACAGCAGATAGGGATCGCGGAGCGGTTCGCGCGCGCCGGCGCGGGCCTCGTCGGTGTCGCGGGCCTGCTCGACGACCTCGACGGCATCGTCGATCGTCAGGACGCCGACCAGTCGGCTGTCGTTGTCGACGACGGGCATCGCGAGGATCCCGCGGTCCACACACCGCTGCGCGGTGGTCTCGGCGTCGTCCTCGGCATGGGCGAACATCGGCTTGTTCATCAGGTCGCGGACGGTGTCCGCCGGGTCGGCGAGGAGGAGGTCGCGCAGGCTGACCACACCGCACAGCGAGCGCGCGCCGTCGAGGACGGGCACGGTGTAGATCGTCTCCGCGGCGTGTCCGCGTTCGCGCACGCGGGCCAGTGCGTCGCCGGCCGGTTCGTCCTCGCGCGCGTGGACGAACTCGGGACTCATCCGACGCCCCACCGAACCTCGCGGGTAGCCGAGGACCACCGCCGTCATGTCGCGCTCGGCCGGGGTGAGTTGCTGGATCAGCGACTTCGCGACTCCCGCGGGCAACTCGTCGAGCAGCTCGGCGCGGTCGTCGGGGTCGAGGTGGTCGAACGCGGCGGCCACCTCCGCGGTGCCGAGGTCGTCGATGAGGCGGCGCTGCGAGCCGGCCGACAGATCGTCGAACACCTCCACCGCGAGGTCCTTGGCCAGCAACCGGAACGCGACCCCGCGGGACTTGTGGGGGAGGCGGTCGAGCAGGGCGGCGATGTCGCCCGCAGGCAACGTGGACAGCGTCGTCCCGACCTCTGCGAGGCCACCTGCCGAGATCAGTTCGTCGAGTTCACCGGCGTCGAGTGTTCGGGTGTTCTCCACGGCCGCACTCTATCGCCGCCTGCGGGGCGTTGATGAGACCGAGGGGAGCCTGATCCGTGCCAGGAATCACGGGCAGACGATCACTCGGCGGAACGGGCCGCCTCGAAGGGGTCCGGGATGCGGCCGCCGCTGACGATCGACAACGCCGGGAGATCGCGGAAACCGATGGCGGGCAATCGGACCCGACTGCCGTCGGTCAGCACCGCGCGGACCGAGCTCCACTTCGGGAACTGCAGTCCCGCGACTTCCGACCAGGCGATCTCGGTGGTGGAGAACATCCGGACGGCGCGCAGGCCGTCCTCGGTGACGACGGTCCGCAGTCGGTGGATCCACAACCACAGCACGACGGGGATGACCAGGGCGATGGCGAACCACGGGGAGGCGCCGACCAGCAGCACGACCACCAGGGCGACCATCGGGACCGTGAAGTACGCGATCCGGTTGATGCGGAACGTCACCGGGTAGTCGAATGTCACGTCGTCGGCGGCAGAGGTCGTGCTGGTCTTCGGGTCTACGGGGTCGGTGGAATCAGTCGGCACCCGTCCATTGTGCCAACCGGCCCCGTGCCTCCCTACCGACGGGTTCGTCGCGCCATATGAGAAGCGCGGTGCGATCGCGCCCGGTTCGACCAGTGATTTCCCAGATAGTGGGACGCATTGGTCCGGAGTTTGACTCTGAACCGAACACAGTCCTACCGTGAACGCGTGATGCAGAACGGGATCCTCGTAGTAATCGGCTGGCGCGTCTTCGCCTGACCGGTCACCTCGCAGACCCCCAACCGGCATCGACGCGCCACCCTCGAACAGCGGAAGCTGTCGGGGGTTTTTTCATGCCAGGTACTTCCATCACGGATATCGGATTCCACAACCAAGATGAGGATCGTGCAGTGAGCGCACCAACAGCACGCACCGACGCGGGCCGAAATGAGCCGACGCGTAACGCAGGATTGCGGCAGCAGTCTCCGGCGGCGGGCAACCTCCGTGCGGTAACCCAGCACACTGTTGCGCCCGAGCGTGTCAGCGGCGCCCAGTCCGTGGTTCGTTCCCTCGAGGAACTCGGTGTCGAGGTCGTCTTCGGCATTCCCGGCGGCGCGGTCCTGCCGGTCTACGATCCGCTCCTGGATTCTCAGAAGGTCCGTCACGTTCTCGTCCGTCACGAGCAGGGTGCCGGCCACGCCGCGACCGGATACGCCCAGGTCGCCGGTCGCGCCGGCGTCATGATGGCGACGTCGGGTCCCGGTGCCACCAACCTGGTGACACCGCTGGCCGATGCACAGATGGATTCCGTGCCCGTCGTCGCGATCACCGGTCAGGTCGGGCGGGCGCTCATCGGCACCGATGCATTCCAGGAAGCCGACATCTCGGGCATCACGATGCCCGTCACCAAGCACAACTTCCTGGTCAGCCGGGCCATCGACATCCCGAAGACGATCGCGGAGGCGTTCCACATCGCCGAGAGTGGCCGTCCGGGCGCGGTTCTCGTCGACATCCCGAAGGACATCCTGCAGGCGCAGACCACCTTCTCGTGGCCGCCGCAGATCGACCTGCCCGGCTACCGGCCGGTCACCAAGCCGCACGGCAAGCAGGTTCGCGAGGCGGCCCGCCTCATCAACGCCGCGAAGTCCCCGGTGCTCTATGTCGGCGGCGGCGTCATCAAGGCGAACGCGGCTGCGGAACTGCTGGAACTGGCCGAACTCACCGGCATCCCCGTGGTCACGACCCTGATGGCGCGCGGCGTGTTCCCGGACAGCCACCAGCTGCACCTGGGTATGCCGGGTATGCACGGCACGGTGGCGGCGGTCGCGGGTCTGCAGCGCAGCGACCTGCTGATCACCCTCGGTGCGCGCTTCGACGACCGGGTCACCGGGCAGCTGTCGTCGTTCGCACCGAACGCGAAGGTCATCCACGCCGACATCGATCCTGCCGAGATCGGCAAGAACCGACCGGTCGACGTGCCGATCGTCGGTGACTGCAAGGCGGTCATCGCCGAGCTCACCGAAGCCCTGCGCGACGAGCGCGCGACCAGCGGCTCGACTCCCGACATCTCGCAGTGGTGGTCCTACCTGGACAACCTGCGCCGGACCTATCCGCTGAGCTACGACCGGCAGACCGACGGTTCGATGTCTCCGGAGTTCGTCATCCAGGCCCTCGGCAAGGCTGCCGGCCCGGACGCGGTGTACTGCGCGGGCGTCGGCCAGCACCAGATGTGGGCCGCGCAGTTCATCTCCTACGAGAAGCCGCGCACCTGGCTCAACTCCGGTGGTCTCGGCACCATGGGCTACGCGGTGCCCGCCGCCATGGGCGCCAAGGCCGCCGATCCCGACGCCGAGGTGTGGGCGATCGACGGTGACGGTTGTTTCCAGATGACCAACCAGGAACTCGCCACCTGCGCGATCGAGGGCATCCCGATCAAGGTGGCGCTGATCAACAACGGCAACCTGGGCATGGTTCGTCAGTGGCAGACGCTGTTCTACGAGGAGCGGTACTCGAACACCGACCTGTCGACCCACTCGCGGATGATCCCGGACTTCGTCAAGCTCTCCGAGGCGCTGGGCTGTGTGGCCTTCCGCGTCGAACGCGAAGAAGACGTCGACGAGGTGATCGCGAAGGCGCGGGAGATCAACGACCGCCCGGTGGTCATCGACTTCATCGTCGGCAAGGACGCCCAGGTGTGGCCGATGGTCGCCGCGGGCACCGGCAACGACGAGATCATGGCCGCCCGCGACATCCGGCCGCTGTTCGACGACGACGAGTCGGCGTCGGGTCCGGTGGAGATCCACCAGACGATGGACGGCCATCAGACGGTCGAGAACGCACCGGCCGACCGTGCAACCGAGAAGGACGAGCAGTGAGCACCACCCATACCCTCAGCGTCCTGGTCGAAGACCGTCCGGGCGTCCTGGCGCGCATCTCCGCGCTGTTCTCACGACGTGGCTTCAACATCGAGTCGCTGGCCGTCGGCCCCACCGAGCTCAAGGGCATCTCGCGGATGACGATCATGGTCTCCGTCGAGGACTTCCCGCTCGAGCAGGTCACCAAGCAGCTCAACAAGCTGATCAACGTGATCAAGATCGTCGAGCAGGACCCGGGGAGCTCGGTGTCGCGCGAGCTGATGATGGTCAAGGTCCGCTCGGACTCCACCGTGCGAACCGAGGTCATCGAGGTGGTGAACCTGTTCCGCGCCAAGGTCATCGACGTCTCGCCCGAGTCGCTCACGATCGAGGCGACAGGTACGTCGGAGAAACTCGAAGCACTTCTGCGGATGCTCGATCCGTATGGAATCCGGGAGATCGCGCAATCCGGCGCGGTGACCCTCGGTCGGGGACCGAAGAGCATGTCGGCCAACCGCTGACAGGGAATCCCGTTGTCGCCGTGCGCCACTGAGCGCGGACGGCAGCGACAAGAGAATTACGAAGCCCGGGCGTTCGGAGAGTTCGCCGGGGTCACCACATATCGAAGGGAAACATAGTGGCCATCGAACTGTTCTACGACGACGACGCAGATCTGTCGATCATCCAGGGTCGCAAGGTCGCGGTGATCGGCTACGGCAGCCAGGGCCATGCGCATTCGCTGTCGCTGCGCGATTCCGGCGTCGACGTCGTGATCGGTCTGCGCGAGGGCTCGAAGTCGAAGGCGAAGGCCGAGGAGCAGGGCCTCAAGGTGCTGACCGCGTCCGAGGCCGCCGCATGGGCCGACGTCATCATGGTGCTGGCACCCGACACCTCGCAGGCCTCGATCTTCACCGAGGACATCGAGCCGAACCTGCAGGACGGCAACGCGCTGTTCTTCGGCCACGGTCTCAACATCCACTTCGGTCTGATCAAGGCGCCGGAGAACGTGACCGTCGCGATGGTCGCCCCGAAGGGCCCCGGCCACCTCGTGCGCCGTCAGTTCGTCGACGGCAAGGGCGTTCCCGCGCTCATCGCCGTCCACCAGGACCCGAAGGGCGAGGGCCAGGCGCTCGCGCTCAGCTACGCCAGCGCCATCGGCGGTGGCCGTGCCGGCATCATCAAGACCACCTTCAAGGAAGAGACCGAGACCGACCTCTTCGGTGAGCAGGCCGTGCTGTGCGGCGGTACCGAGGAACTGGTCAAGACCGGCTTCGAGGTCATGGTGGAGGCGGGTTACGCCCCCGAGATGGCCTACTTCGAGGTGCTGCACGAGCTCAAGCTGATCGTCGACCTCATGTACGAGGGTGGCATCGCACGGATGAACTACTCGGTGTCCGACACCGCTGAGTTCGGTGGCTACGTGTCGGGCCCGCGGGTCATCGATGCCGACACCAAGGAGCGCATGCGCGCCATCCTCACCGACATCCAGGACGGCACCTTCGTCAAGCGCCTCGTCGCCAACGTCGAGGGTGGCAACAAGGAACTCGAGGGTCTGCGCAAGGCGAACGCCGAGCACCCGATCGAGGTCACCGGCAAGAAGCTGCGCGATCTCATGAGCTGGGTCGATCGCCCGATCACCGAGACCGCCTGAGTCACAACGACAAACGGGCCCGCACCGAAAGGTGCGGGCCCGCTTGCGTTTCCGCACACCCACCCCTTTTCGGCAAACCCACCGGTGTCGTGGACTGGTCCCCAGGAGTTGGACTGGTAATTCGGGAGGTTACGCCACGAGGGTCTGAGTCCGGTATTGCACCGGGCTTAGACCCTCGAGGCGTTCGGAGGTGCGGTTGTAGTTGTACCAATGGATGTAGTCATGCAGGGCGGCCTCGAGGGCTTGAGTGTCGAGGTAGGTGACGTGGTGGAAGCATTCCTCCTTCAGGTGTCCGAAGAACGCTTCCATCACGGCATTGTCGTAGCAGTTCCCTTTACGTGACATCGATTGCTGCGCACCGGCTTCGGCGAGTAAACGTCCCCAAGTTTTGTGCTGGTATTGGAAACCTTGATCGGAGTGCACCAACGGGCGCTGGCCGGGTTCGAGGGTGGCAAGTGCGGCCCGCAAAGACGAGTGGGTCAGATCTAGATTCGGCGATCGACTGATCGAGTAGGCGATGATCTCGCGGTTGTACAGGTCCAAGATCGGTGACAAGTACAGCCTGTTCTCGCCGATATGGAACTCGGTCACGTCGGTGACCCACTTCTGGTTGGGCGCCTCGGCGGTGAAGTCGCGGTTGAGTAGGTTGTCGGCGATGACCCCGGTCTGGCCCTGGTACGACACGTAACGACGCCGGCGGACCTGACAGGCCAGACCGAGCTGACGCATCAGCGCCAGCACGGTCTTCTTCGCGATCTGCTCGCCACTGTTGACCAACTCGCGGTGTACTCGCCGGTGGCCGTACCGGCCCTTGTTGGCGTGAAAGATCTCGCTGATCGCGGCCTTGGTCTGTTCCCATGGGTCGGGGCGGGCGAGTCGGGCCTGGTGGTAGAAGAACGTCGAGCGTGCCAGCCCAGCCGCGGCGAGCAGATCGCCCAGTCGATGTTCTGCCTTGAGGGAGACGACGGCGTGAACCTTCAGGACCGTCGGTGCTGCTGCCTCAAGGCCTGCAATTTTCCCAAGTATGCGTTCTCCGCCCGCAACCGCTCGTTGTCCCGACGTAACTGTTCCAGCTCGCTGAGCTCTTCGACCGGCTGGGTGCGAGGGCGGCCACGCGGCTTGGGTTTGAGCCCATCGACGCCGTCACGACGGTAGATTCGCGCCCACGCTTTGAGCTGTTGAGGGGAGGACAGGCCGGCCTCTTGACTGAGCGTGAGCGCGTTCTCGCCGGCCAGGAAACGCTGCACCAGAGCGACTTTGAACTCGAATGAGTACGTGCCCTGGACTCGCTTCTCCACCAATGCGCCCCTGCCATGAATTCGCCAACGCTGATACAGCGTCTTCACCGCATCGCGTGACGCGCCTACCTTCCTAGCGACCCAGCGATCAGCGAAACCTTCCTCGAAAAAGGCTACCGCCCGCTCACGCTGCTCCACCGACAACGAACTACGTGGATGCATACAACTCTCCCCGGGTAGTCGAAACTGATTTTCAGTCCAACTCCCGGGGAGCAGTCCATCGCGGGGGGAGGAAATGCCGAAAAAGGGTGGGTGTGGCTCGACGTCAGTGGACGGCTGGGGTTCCCTCCGCCACGCAGGCTTTGGTTGGCAGCGTCGTCGGCCAGGATCGGCTGTGGATGGTCTTCGACGTGGTGCGGCGGGGGACTGCTACGGTCACCTACGAACTTCATTGGGGGTGTGATGCGGGTAGATCCAGACGTGCTCCGTTCGCACGACTCGTCGCCATGGAGCTGCGCTCGCGGGCGGAGTCCGTTTCCAGCAGTATGACTGCGATCGGAGTCGCGGTTCGAGGCGCCGGCAATACCTTTGAGGTCGAAGACGCGGCACTTGCGCAGACGTTCGAGAGTCTCCAGTTCGAGCCCCGGAGAAACTGACATGCTGCCGACACGGTCGCAATTGACCGGTTGGGATCCCGCGGCGCTTGTCGGTGGTGGGGAGTCGATCGACACCGCGGGGACGTCCGCGGAGTCGCCTGTGGAGTCGGTACACATCGCGTGTCAGAACCTACCCACTCTGAGCGCGTGGACTGGTGAGAGCCACGATGCTGGAACGGCGGCGTTCCGACGCGCCAACAACACGGCCACCGCCGTCGCGTCATTCGCCGCATCTGTGGGTTCGGCGCTTTGCACGGGTGCATACACGCTCGGGAAGGCGCGAACAGACCTGCTGGTCAAGGCTGATGCCGTAGACGCGGGCAGGCTATGGGTCACGGACGCGTGGGTGGTTCTGATTGATCCCATCGAGCTGACCCTCGAGGAAGCCGACGGTCTCGCAGAAGAGGCGAACAGGCACCAGGGCGAGGTCAACCGTCTCCTGCTGGCAGTCGATGCCGCTGATGACTCGGTCGCACAAGCGATCCAGTCCGCGGCGGGCAAGCATGGCTGGACCAATCCGGTCGCCAACACGTTCGTGCCGATACCGGGATTAGCAGCGCCGACAGATCAGGTGCCGAACCCGGGAACGCTCTTTGGCATCCAACAGCAATTGATGGTGCGTGCCGAGGACATGGCAATAACGGTACGAGCAACCGAGACGTTCGAAGACGATCAGGGTCGGCACAAGGTGCTCTACATGCAGGACGGGACTCGTCAGGTGATCACCGAATGGAATCCGTATCGGGGGTCGATGCCATCGATGAAGCTCTCCGAAACGACTGTGAAGCATTACGGCCGCGACGGAGAGGTGATCTCGACTGCGTACTCGTGGGAGGACCTCAGCGGCACCAAGCGATTGTCGACCACGTGGCCTGACGGAACGACGGCGTATGCGGAGGAGTGGGCAGACGGTTACAAGAGCGGTCGGGTCACAACGCCGGACGGCCGCACAGGAGACATCCCGGCTGACAGCCCGTTCTTCACCCATCCGATCGAGACGACCATCGGTGGCGCACTCAGCGGGGTCGACAAGTACGTCGCCGATGGTCACAGTATTCCGCGTGTCTCGGCCGCCGCAGTCGAAAACATCGGCGTGGGTGCCAAGTACGGTGGTCCGGCCTTGGCAATCGGCGTCGGCATCTACGACGTGGTGGTGGCCGAGGACAAGTGCGTTGCCGGTATTTCCGCGGCATTCGGCGTCGCCGGCGGATACGCAGGCGGTGTCGCCGGCGGCGGATTTTCCTCCGCGGGAGGTCCGCTCGCCGTGGGCGGTGCGGCGGTCGGGTCGATGGCCGGCAGCTGGATATTCGGTTTGGTCGGAACAAAGGTTGGCGAAGCGGTGTGTCCGTCACCAACGTCGTGACCCAGCCAAGCGAACCGCTTGTGCGCTCACCCGTATTTCGTATTTTCGATAAAGGACGTCATGACAGACATTCCCAGACCCGCTGAGTGGCGAGGCGGCCGTGTCACCGGTGTTTTGTTCGTCGCGCTGATGGCACCGGCGGTGGTCGCTTTGGTGGTGACGGCGTTTCGGTCGCAGGATGCGCCGACGGTGTTTGTCGCAGTGACCTTTGCGCTTGCGGTGTGCGCATTTCTGGCCGGAGGGCTGCGTACGCGTGTCTTCGAACAGGTGAAACCGGATGCCGACACGTCCGTCGGTCGTATTACGCTGCGATACGACCGTGTCTTCGATCGTCTATCCCGTGTCGCGCTCGCTCTGGGGGCGGCAGGCGGCGTCGTATTCGTGGCGCTCGTCCCGACTGGGAAACTCGACCTGTCGCTGACACCCGGTCAGCGGACTTTCTTTCCACTGGCGGTCGGCGTCATCGTCATCGCCGCAATCTATGGCGAGTACGCGCGCCACAAACATGGGCAGCCGAGGATCACATTCGGCGTAAATGCTCTGGAGATCAATCGAACTTCGTCGCGAATGTCGTTTCGGTGGGACGACATCACGCGCATCGACGCCGAACGGATCGGGTCATGGCCGAAGCGCGATGTGGTGTTCATCGAAACGACGGAAACGTCGAGACCCTACGCGGTGGGCGACGCGCCCTGCTACACGCCGGGCGGCACGGCGCTGTATGCGATGCTGCGCTTCTACTGGATGAATGCCGAGTCGCGAATCGAGTTGACGGACGGTCGTGCTGTCCAACGGCTCGATGACGAAGCGTTCGTCGACAGCGGTCCGTAGGCTCGGTCAGCCGAGTTCGATCGCTCGTCCGGTCCCCGAAACCGACTGTCTGACGGTTCCTTCCGGGCGAGTTCGCTGCGCCTACCTGGGCTGGTGGCCGCCCGCATGGTCCAGGGCGCCGGCAATGCCATCGGCACCGGGGTCCAACATCGCAGCCGCGACGGACGGAGAATCACTATCGGCTGGATCCGGACGAACTGGTACACGTATGGGCGCCGGACGCTCGAGGCGCCCACGGACGGTGGAGGGCCGACGATGTGGAACGGCGCGGTGGCCGGATGATCTCGGCCGCCGCGCCGGGTTCGAGGCGTCGGTGTCAGTGGGCGTGCGCCGCCAATCCGCGGAACCGGACGTCTTCCGGCGTGAGCCCGGAACGTTCCGCGACGGCTCCCACGAGTTCGTCGTAGGTCCGGCACACGACCGCCGATCCGGTGAGGGTGGCGACGACCCACCCCGACGGGATCGCGCGCACCGTGTGCCGGCGCAGCACCTCCGACATCCGGCGCGCCACCTCGGCGCGTCGGCGCGGACCGCTCACGAACTCGGCGGCCCAGTCCGGTGGTGCTCCGGCGCAACCCCCACACATCAGGGCATCACGTCGCCGGAGTTGGGGCCGAGGACCTGACCGACGAACAGGTTGCCACCGGGGTCGGACGCGAGAAGGACGGCCACCGGGGCGATCTCCTCGGGTCGTCCGAATCGGCCCAGCGGCAGCTCCGCGCGCTTGCTGCGCTTCCACTCGTCGTCGATGGCGTCGACCATCGGCGTGTCGATCGGTCCGGGTGCGATCGCGTTCACCAGGACGCCCTGGGCGGCCGTCTCGAGCGCGATCGACTTCGACATCGCGATCACACCCGCCTTCGCCGCGGCGTAATGGGCCAGTGAGACACCGCCTTTTATGGCCAACTGAGAGGCCACGTTGACGATGCGGCCGCTGCCCTGCGCCAGCATCGGCCGCAGCGCCGCACGATTGAGCAGAAAGACGCTCGTGAGGTCGATGTCGACGGTCTCGCGCCACAGCTCGGTCGGCATGTCCACGGTGGGTGACTGGGTGAGGATGCCGTGCGAGCACACGAGGATGTCGAGTCCACCGTCGTCGTCGACGATCTGGTTCACCAGCCCGTCGACCTCGGTTTCGATCGTCGCGTCGAGGACGACACCGCGGCGCGCGCCGACCTCGTCCGCCACCTCCTCGACCCGTGTATCGCGATCGGCCAGTGTCACCACGGCGCCCTCGGCGACGTAGGCCGCGGCGATCGCGCGTCCGATACCCGACGCAGCGCCGGTCACCAGCGCCCGTCGTCCGTCCAACAGTCCGGTCATGTCAGATCCTCTCCGGGATGGTGCATTCAGTCACGCATGGCGGTGGTCAGGGCGCCGTCGACGACGATCGCCTGACCGCTGACATAAGACGCCTGAGGACTCGACAGGAAGGCGATGACCTCGGCGACCTCGCGGGGGTGTCCGACTCGGCCCCACGGGATGTAGTCGCCCGCGCGGTCGAGCCCTTCCGGTCCGAGTGAGTTGACCGCATCGCTGGACTGCGGGGTACGGATGAGGCCGGGGATGATGGCGTTGGCGCGGATGCCCCGGGGCCCGTACTCGACGGCGAGACTTCGTGCCAGGCCGACGACCCCGGCTTTGGCGGTCGCATAGTGGGCGTGGTTCTGCCAGCCGTAGATGCCGCCCGCGATCGACGAGATCACCGTCACCGAGCCGCCGTCGCCCATGTGGCGCAGGCCGGCCCGCGCCGTGCGCATGACACCGTGCAGGTCGACATCCATCATGTCGTGCCACTGGTCGTCGGTGATCGAATCGAACGACGCCTCCCGCAGGATGCCCGCGTTGGCCACCGCGATGTCGACACGGCCCCAGGCGGATACGAGTTCGTCGGCGAAGGCATCCACCGACTCGGTGGAACGCACATCCACTTCGACGATCCGCCCCTCGCCGCCGGCGTCGTGCACGTCCCGGAGGGTTGATTCGGGGTCGTGCGGATCGCCCGGGAAGGTTCCGATTCCCACGCGCACACCGCGTTCGGCGAGGCACACGGCCGTGGCCGCGCCGATACCCGATGCGGCGCCGGTGATCATCGCGACACTCGGATCGCTCATGCCTGGGCTCCCGCCGTCGTCGTGGGACCCGCGGGCACGCCCGCCGACGGCGGGGTGTCGGCAACCTTGCGCGCACCGAGCACGATCACGGCCGATGCGATGGCTCCCAGGGCGCCGACCCAGAGGGCGGCTGTCGAGTAGCCGATCGAGGCGGCGGTGAGGCCGGTGAGGATGAAGCCCGAGATGATCGCACCCGGTTGCGACATGGCGCCGATGAACGCGCTACCGGTTGCGCGGCAATCGGTGTCGAAGCACTCGGCCTGGAAGAACATGATCGCGGCGTACGGGCCGAGGAGGAAGAACAAGCCCATCATGTAGGTCACGAGCACGAAGATCTGATCCGACGGTCCGAGAAGCATCGCGCCGAAGAACAGACCCGAGAGCAACCAGCCCACGGCAATGGTGTTGCGGCGGCCGAAACGGTCGCCCGCCCACCCGTGGGCGAGGTAGCCCGCGACCGCGACGAGGTTGGACAGGACCACGAGGATCAGGGTGCTCGAGGCGTCGATTCCCTTGCCCTTCTCCAGCACCGTGGTGCCGAGGACCGAGAAGGTCTGGATGGCGAACCAGTTGAGCAACCAGGCCAGGGACAACACGACGGTGTTGCGCAGATGCTTGCCGGTGAAGATCCGCTTGAAGGGGGCCGAGGTCTGCTCGACCGTCGCGGTCGCGGCGGCCAGTGCTGCTGCCTCGTCGTGCTTTCCGGCCTTGCGGAGCTGCTTGACGGCGTGTTGCGCCTCGAACTGGGGGCTTTCCTTGAGGGTGCGGCACACCAGAGCGACGATGACCGCCGGGATGGTCGCCAGCAGGAACGCGATCCGCCAGGAGTCAGCGCCGAAGATCGCCGTCACGATGGCGACGAACCCGGCCGCGAGCAGTGCGCCGGCCGGCCAGCCGGTCTGGACCATCGAGTAGACGAAACCCCGGCGCTTCTTGATCTTCTCGTCCTCGGTCAGCTCGTAGAGCTCGTTGAGGTATGTGGCGTTGACCGACTGTTCGGCGAGTCCCAGACCGCTGATCGCGCGGACTCCGATCAACGAGGTCGCGCCGAAGGTCGCGGCAGTGGCCGCCGACGACGCGGCCGTGCCGCCGACCGAGATGATCATTCCCTTACGGCGACCGAGCTTGTCCACCATGGGGCCCACGAGGAGGACCACGATGGCGGTGCCGACGCTGACGAGGGTGGAGACCAGGAGCGCATGACTGGTGGTCCAGCCGAACGATTCCTCGATCCGCGGAAGCAGCGTGCCGAACAGGATGAAGTCGTACACCGCGATCGTCCAGGCGAAGAACGCGATTCCGGATGCGCGGCGGGTCTCCTTGCCGGTGACACGCCGCAACCCCGGGGTGGGGGTGGTGGGTCGAGACATGGTTGTGCTCTCTTGCTCAGTGGGATTGGCGGGCTCGCCGGCTCCTGATCGGGTCGGCGATGGGAAAGCGTTGGAGGTGGCGAACAGGCGTCAGTGACGCGGCGACCGCTTCTTGAAGTCCTCGGCGATGGTGTCGAAGTTCGCCCAGCGGACGCCGTCGTGCGAGTTGATGTGCTCGATCAGTCGCTCGAGCATGAGCAGTACCTGCGGACGGCCGGAGACGTCCGGGTGGATGGTGAAGGTGAAGACCGCGTAGTCGCTTTCGCGGTAGACCCAGTCGAACTGGTCGCGCCACATCTCTTCGATGTGCCGCGGATTCACGAAGCCGTGGCTGTTCGGGCTGCCCTTGATGAACATCATCGGCGGCAGATCGTCGAGGTACCAGCTGGCCGGGATCTCGACGAGGTCGGTCTCCTCGCCGCGGACAAGCGGTTTCATCCATTCCGCGGCCGGCTTGTCATAGTCGATCGGCGTCCATGAGTCACCGACGCGGACGTAGTACGGCTCGAAGTCACGGTGCATCAGCGAGTGGTCGTAGGTGATCCCGCGCTCGACGAGCAGCTCGTTCGTGACCTTGCTGAACTCCCACCACGGCGCGACATATCCGGTGGGCCGCTTCCCGGTCCGAGTGCTGATCAGATCGATGCAGTGGTCGAGGATCTCCGATTCCTGCTCACGTGTCATCGCGATCGGGTTCTCGTGGCTGTATCCGTGCAGACCGATCTCGTGTCCCGCGGCGACGACCTGATCGAACTGTTCGGGGAACGTCTCGACGGAGTGGCCCGGCCAGAACCAGGTCGCCGGGAGGTCGTATTTCGCGAGCAGATTGTTGAGACGGGGGACTCCGACCTCGCCGGCGAACACACCGCGCGAGATGTCCCCGGGCGAGTTCTCGCCGCCATAGGAGCCCAGCCAGCCGCCGACCGCGTCGACGTCGATTCCGAAGGCTACGAAGATTTCCTTGGTCATTTGTTCAGTCCTCCTTGGTTGTGGCGATCGGTGGTGTGGAGTTTTGTGTCGTCCCCGGCTCCGGGTCCGGATGACTCACGGGTTGCCCCAGGGGTGCCGGACGGAGTCAGGTCGGCATAGGTCGAGATCAGCTCTGCCAGCGGCTGTTCCCGGGCGAGACCAGTCGACAGCAACAGCGCCAACAGAATTCGCGCCTGGGTGGCGGGTAGTCCGGAGACAGGTGGGACTCCGGCGGCGACCAGGTCGGCGCCGCCGCCGTTGCCGTAGACGCCGCGGACAGGTCCGGCCGGTACCCGGGTGGACAAGATGAGAGCGAGGCCGTCGTCGACGAGATCGGTCGCGGCGTCGACGATGGCGGGATTCCCGTTGCCGATGCCGGTGCCCGCCAGCACGATTCCGGCGGCGCCGCAGTTCGCGGCCGCGCGTAGCAGTGCGTCGTCCGCACCGGGATAGACATCGACGAGATCGACACGGGTGTCGTCGAATTCGGTGCCCGGGCGCGGCAGCGGGTCGGGTCGCGGTGCCGTGGGACCGAAGCAGACCTGTTCGTTCGTCACGGAGCCCGACGGGGGAGAGACGACGGAGCGGAAGGCGTCGAGTGCGATCGTGTGGATCTTGCGTGCCCCGCGGGCGGGGATGATCTGCCCGGCGAAGACGATCATGACGCCACGGTCGCGGGCGGCCGGCGCCGCGGCGACTCGGACGGCGTCGGTGAGATTGCCCGGACCGTCACCGTCGGCGGTGTCGCCGGCCCGCTGGGCTCCCGTCAGGACGACGGGACGGGGATCGTCGTGGACGAGGTCGAGGAGGATCGCGGTTTCCTCCATCGTGTCGGTCCCGTGCGTGATGACCACGCCGTCGACGGGTTCCGTGGGCCGGGCGAGAAGTGCGCCCACCGCGTCACTGATCTGCCGCAGGTGTCCGAGCGTGAGCCGATAGGACCCGACCGTCATCAGATCGATGGTCTCGACCTCGACGTCGTCGAGGCCGGCGCGCTCGACCAGCCGCGCGGCGGTCTGGGTGGCCACGACCCCGGCGTCGGTCGCCTCGGACGCGATGGTGCCGCCCGTCGCGATGATTGCGACCCGGGTCATCGGCGAGGGTCCCGCGACGGCGTGAGGCCCCGGAAACCTGCGGCGATGGAGCTGACTGTGACGTGCATGACGTGAAGTGAAACACACGACAAACGTTTGGCGCAATCGTTTGTGTAACTTCCGCCAAACGTTTGGGTACATCACGACGTAACAGACCGGGTTGGGTACGCTGTGGGCCACCGACGAGAGAGGGCCGGGTTGAGGAAGACAGGAGAGGGGCCGGCGCGGGGACCGCTGACGCTCCGCATGATCGCGACGGAGCTCGGGGTCAGCCCGTCGACCGTGTCGCGAGTGCTCAATACGCCCGGTGACGCCGCGCTCCGCTGGGGTTCGTCTGACACGGTCGCCCGGATCCGCGCGTTTGCGGCCGAGCACGACTACTCGCCGAATCCCCAGGCATCGAGTCTGCGCACACGGCGCTCGGGATTGATCGGGGTGCTCGTCCCTCGACTACAGGACTATGTGCTCGCGACCATCTACGAGGGGATAGAAGAGGCGGCCTACGAGTCGGGTCTGTCGACATTCGTCACCAACTCGCTGGACAAGCCGGACAACCAACGGGCACGTACTCGAATGATGATAGACAGGCGGGTCGACGGCCTGATCTACGGGGACGCCCACCTCGACCACCACTTCCTGGACGAGATCCATTCGCAGGGAATCAAATTCGCGCTCGTATCCCGAACGGCGGGGGACTATCCCTCGGCGACCGTCGATGATGTGAAGGGCGGACGACTGGTCGGTTCGCACCTGCTCGACACGGGACGACGAGATGTCGCGGTACTCGCCGGCTGGGAGTTCGCCTCCACCGCTCGTGACCGGACCAACGGCATCGTGACCACGTTCGCCGAGCACGGCGTCGAGATCCCGGACGACCGTATCGTCTATTCGGGCTTCGATCCGGCCGGCGGTCGGGCCGCCGTCGAGCAGCTGCTCGCGACCGGCCCGGTGCCCGACGCCATTTTCGCGACCAACGACTTCGCCGCGATCGGAGCGTTCGGAGCTCTGCGCGATCGTGGGATTCGCGTACCCGACGACGTCGCCCTCGTCGGTTACAACGACACGCCGATCGCCGCGGGCGGTGCCGTCCCGCTGACCACCATTCGATCACCGATGCACGAAATGGGCAGGCGCGCTGTCGGCTTGCTGCTCGAGGTCATCGGCGGCCGGACACCCGAGTCGATCGTGCTCGAGCCCGAACTGATCGTCCGCTCGAGCAGCATCTCCGCGACCGTTCAGGCGGGCGGTCCGTCATCCGTCGAGGCGTGACGAACCGACTCCCGCACCGCCTGGGCTGACCCCGGACACGACGACGCCCCGGAGGGAAACCATCCGGGGCGTCGGTGGGGGTGGGAATCCAGTCGTCAGGCGACCCGGAATCCCTTGTAGGCGTCGAGAGACCCGATCCGCTTGAGGATCGGCTGGATGTTGGTGCCGGTCTCGGGGCCGAGGCAACCGAGGAAGTAGTAGGCGTTGACCATCCCCACGAGGCGATCGCCCACGACCACGGGGCTGCCGGAGTCGCCTTCGATCACGCACATCTGGCTCACGTGGACATCACCGTCGGAGAACCAGGCGATACCGCAGGTGTTGCCGGTGGTCCGGCCTTCCTTGCAGGCGATGGTCGGGAAGGCAAGGGGCTTCGGGTCGACCGAGCGGATGGTGACCCCGCGGACGGTGCGCAGCGGCACGACGCGCGAGGCGTCGAATTCGACGATCGCCATGTCGAGATCGGGCGCGGTGTAGGTGATGGTGCCGGCCTGTCCGCGATCCTGGAAGGTCTCGGAGTAGACCTTCTGGCCGGGGGTGCCGCAGTGACCAGCGGTGACGCCGATGAGCTTGTTCGTCTTCGAGCGACCGATGGTCGTCAGCGTGCAGGCTGCCGCCGAGTTGCCACCCTTGAGGACCAGGATGCCGGAGCCGCCCCCCATGAAGATCTTCGCCGGTGCGGCGACCGCGACGCCCCCTCCCCAGCCGGCCAGCACCGTCGCAGCCAAAACCGCCAACAGCACTGTCAGCTTCTTCGTCATCCGCACTCCACTTCTCGTGTCCAACCAGTTTCGGTCACAGGCATCGGGCCACCGGTCGGGACTTCGCAACCGGCGGCAAGCACACCGTACCGGTCCCCCCGGGTGCTCACGTCTGCGTGGGATCGACCCGCGGTCGCTTTGCAACACTTCCGTGATGCTCCCAGCAAGGTAGCCGTAATGTGCGTCACACTCTACCCATGCCGAGGGACAGGTCTCCGGTTTCGGGGTACACCGCATGCTCGGCGGCACCTACCACACCTTTAAGCTGTCGTACGGAGTCGTCACCGACACTCCGCACCGCCGATCGTGAAACCGCACTCCCCGAACCTGGAGAAATGACTGTGAGCTCTGCTGGCCGCCCGGTTGTACTCATCGCCGACAAGCTGGCGCCGTCCACCGTGGAAGCACTCGGTGACGGTGTCGAGGTGCGATGGGTCGACGGTCCGGATCGTCCCAAGTTGCTCGAGGCGGTCGTCGACGCCGACGCCATCCTGGTCCGCTCGGCGACGACCGTGGACGCCGAGGTCCTCGACGCGGGCAAGAAGCTGAAGATCATCGCCCGCGCCGGTGTCGGCCTGGACAATGTGGACGTCCCCGCGGCGACCGAGCGCGGCGTCATGGTCGTCAACGCCCCGACCTCCAACATCCACACGGCGGCCGAACACGCTGTCGCACTGCTGATGTCGGCCTCGCGTCAGATCCCGGCCGCCGACGCCACCCTGCGTGAGAAGACCTGGAAGCGTTCGTCGTTCAACGGTGTCGAGATCTTCGACAAGACCGTCGGTGTCGTCGGCCTCGGCCGCATCGGTCAGCTCGTGGCCGCCCGGCTGGCCGCGTTCGAGACCCACATCATCGCCTACGACCCCTATGTGTCGCCGGCCCGCGCGGCCCAGCTGGGGATCGAGCTGGTCAGCCTCGACGAATTGCTCGAGCGCGCCGACTTCATCACCGTCCACCTGCCGAAGACGCCCGAGACCCTGGGTCTGATCGGCGCCGAGCAGCTCGCGCGGACCAAGAAAGGCGTGGTCATCGTCAACGCCGCCCGTGGTGGTCTCATCGACGAGCAGGCCCTCGCCGACGCGATCACCTCCGGTCAGGTCCGGGCCGCGGGACTCGACGTCTTCGCCACCGAGCCCTGCACCGACTCGCCGCTGTTCGAGCTCCCGCAGGTCGTCGTGACCCCGCACCTCGGTGCCTCGACCAGCGAGGCTCAGGACCGGGCCGGCACCGACGTCGCCAAAAGCGTGCGGCTGGCGTTGGCCGGACACTTCGTCCCCGACGCGGTCAACATCACCGGTGGCGCCGTCGACGAAGAGGTCGCACCGTGGCTCGAGGTCGCCCGCAAGGCCGGCGTTCTCGTCGGCGCGATCAGCAACGAGCCGCCGACCTCGCTCGTCGTGGACGTACGTGGCGAACTCGCCGCCAACAACGTCGACGTCCTCGGCCTCTCGGCTCTGCGCGGTCTGTTCTCGGCGGTGCTCGACGAGCCGGTCACCTTCGTCAACGCCCCGGCGGTCGCCGAGGGACGCGGCGTGACCAGCGAGGTCACGACCGCATCGGAGAGCCCCAACCACCGCAGCGTGGTCGACGTGAAGGCCGTCTTCGCCGACGGTTCCACCCACAACGTGTCGGGCACCCTCTCGGGTCCGCGGCTGGTGGAGAAGATCGTCAACATCAACGGCCGTAACTTCGACCTCCGCGCCGAGGGCCACAACCTGATCGTCAGCTACGACGATCAGCCGGGTTCGCTGGGCAAGATCGGCACCCTGCTCGGCAATGCGGGTGTCGACATCCTGGCCGCCGGTCTGTCCCAGGACGCCGAGGGCGGCGGGGCCACGATGATGCTCCGCGTGAGCAGCGTTCTCGACGACGACGTCGTCGCCGCGATCGGTGACGCGGTCAGCGCGACCCTGATCGAACAGGTCGACCTCTCATGAAGCTCGCAGTCATCGCCGGTGACGGCATCGGTCCCGAGGTCATCACCGAGGCACTGGGGGTGCTCGAGTCGGTCGTACCGGCGGTGAGCACCACCGAATTCGACCTGGGCGCGCGTCGCTACCACCGCAACGGCGAGTTGCTGACCGAGGACGACCTCGAGTCGCTCCGTCGTCACGACGCCATCCTGCTGGGCGCGATCGGCGATCCGTCGGTCCCGTCGGGTGTGCTCGAACGCGGCCTCCTCCTCACCATGCGGTTCGCCCTCGATCATCACGTCAACCTACGGCCGTCGCGCCGGTTCCCCGGTGTCTCCTCGCCGCTCGCCGGTGACCCCGACATCGACTTCGTGGTGGTTCGAGAGGGCACCGAGGGGCCCTACACCGGCAACGGCGGTGCGATTCGGGTCGGTACCCCGAACGAGGTCGCCACCGAGGTGAGCGTCAACACCCGTTTCGGCGTGGAACGCGTGGTGCGTAATGCCTTTCAGCGCGCGCAGCAGCGTCGTAAGAAGCTCACGCTGGTGCACAAGACCAACGTCCTCACGTTCGCCGGGTCCATGTGGAGCCGTGCGGTCGACGAGGTCGGCGCCGAGTTCCCCGACGTCACGACCGACTACTGCCATGTGGACGCCGCGACCATCTACCTGGTCACCGATCCCGGCCGCTTCGATGTCATCGTCACCGACAACCTGTTCGGCGACATCATCACCGACATCGCGGCCGCGGTGAGCGGCGGTATCGGACTGGCCGCCTCGGGCAACATCGACGCCACCGGTGCCAACCCGTCGATGTTCGAGCCCGTCCACGGGTCGGCTCCCGACATCGCCGGTCAAGGCAAGGCCGATCCGACGGCCGCAATCCTGTCGGTCGCCCTCCTGCTCCGACATCTCGGTGAGGACGACGCCGCCGCGCGGATCGAGAAGGCCGTCGCCGACGACCTCGTCGACCGCAGTGGCACGTTCAGCACCTCGGAGATCGGGACGCGCATCCGCGAGCGGCTGTAGTTCCCCCGCGACCCACGACTCCCTCGCGGCAAGCGCACCCGCCATGGACGGACGAGCCCGCCACCGGATCGGTGGCGGGCTCTGTCCATGAGTGGTGGGTTCACGCGTCCACCAGTTCGTCGGGTTCCCGAGTCCGGTCGCGAGGGACCAGCGGTGTGGCGACGAGCGGTGCGAGGGCGGTCGCCGCAAATGCGAGCGGGAAGCCGACCGCGGCGATCAGTGCTCCGAGAAGCGGTGTGGTCGCCGCGGTCACCAGATACTGTCCGGTGTTCTGCACGGCCAGGCCGCGACCGCTCCATTCCGGGCCGACGTATTCGGCGATGGCGGTGAACGCCAGACCGTTGTCGGCGACCGAGATGATGCTCGCGACCGCCATGAGTGCGGGTGCCAGTGGGCTGTCGAACCAGTCGGCGATCGCGAGCGCGAACATCGCGGCGACACCGGCGACCGCGATCACCCGGACGGGTCGCATCCGCGACATCCACGCATCCGACCATCGTCCGGCGACTATCCGTCCCAGCGCACCCACGACCTGGGTGACCGTGATCAAGATGCCGGCGCCGGCCGGCGACCATCCGTGGGCGACGATCAGCCAGGTGGGCACGAACGTCCACAGCATCGACTGCGGGATGACGAGCAGCATGCTGACGATGTGGATGCGCGCGAGGAAAGAGTTGCCGCGGTAGGGGTTCGCGGGCTGCACAGGATTGTCGACGGCCTCTGTGGTGGGAGCCGTGCGGCGCGGCGGGTCGGTGATGCCGACGATCACCGCGACGAGTCCCGCGGCGGTCACCACGGCGGGGATCGCCAGCGCGGCAGCAGGTCCCGAGCTCGCCGCGACGACCGGCATCGTGAGTGCGCAGACGCCGATGCCCAGCGGTTGAGCCATCTGGCGGATGCCCATCGCGGTCCCGCGCTGATGGGCGGGAAACCAGCCGACGACGATCCGGCCGCTGGCCCCGTTCGCGGCACCGGAACCGAGACCGCCCACCAGCAGCGCGGCGCCCACGACGAGATACGACGCATCGGCCGACGCGGCGACCGCGGCCGCGATCGCTCCACTGAGCGAGATGGACAGCGACAGCAGCAGGATGCGGCGTTCGCCGTAGCGGTCCAACAGGATCCCCCACGGGATCGTCGCGGCCATCAAGCCGATGGTCGGGATCGCGGCGAGCGTCGAGGCCTCGGCCAGCGAGAGTCCGGCGTCGGTGTGCAAAGCAGGGATCAGATAGGCCACACCGCTGACCACGCACGTCGTGGTGAGTGCGGCGAGGAGCGAACAGCCGAGGATGATCCACCTTCTGGCAGTGGTGATGTCGTCGACATCGGTCATGTGTCACTCACCTCGCTGTCTGCTCGGGCGAAGGTCGCCACTCATCCATCTCAATATGTGAAATGATATGCCCACATTGTAGAACTACCGCCTCGGTCGGCCAACTCGGCTCCCAACGTCTGGGATCGGCGGTGCGATAGGGTCTGGACATGCGCTTAGGTCGAATTGCGAGTCCTGACGGCGTGGCATTCGTGTCCGTCGAGGGCGACGGTGGCGATGCCGTCATGAAGGAGATCGCCGAGCACCCCTTCGGCACGCCGACGTTCACCGGTCGCTCGTGGAAGGCGGCAGATGTGCGGGTCCTGGCCCCGATCCTGGCCAGCAAGGTGATCTGCATCGGCAAGAACTACGCCGCGCACGCCGCGGAGATGGGTGGCGAAGCGCCCGCCGACCCGGTGATCTTCCTCAAGCCGAACACGTCGATCATCGGTCCCGAGCTGCCCATCGTGCGCCCACCGTCGTCGGAACGTGTGGACTACGAAGGCGAACTCGCGATCGTCATCGGACGGGCGTGCAAGGACGTGAAGGCGGCACAGGCCGAAGACGTGATCCTCGGTTACACGGTCGCCAACGACGTGACCGCCCGCGATCACCAGCAGGCCGACGGGCAGTGGACCCGCGGGAAGGGTTACGACACCTTCTGTCCGCTCGGTCCATGGATCGATACCGCATTCGACCCGTCCGACGTCGAGCTCGTGACGGAACTCGATGGCGAGGTCAAGCAGCGGACCCGCACGTCGCTGATGCTCCACGACGTCGGCGAGATCGTCGAGTGGATCTCGCGCGTCATGACCCTGCTGCCGGGCGACGTGATCCTCACGGGCACCCCGGAAGGCGTGGGCCCCATGGTCGCCGGCCAGCGCGTCTCGGTGACCGTCGAAGGTATCGGTACGCTCTCCAACCCGGTGGTGGACAAGTGACAGCTCCCAGCACGGCTCGAGTCAACGGCATCGACATCTCCTACAGCGTGGCCGGTTCCGGCCCGTTGGTCGTCATGGTGATGGGGACCGGCAGTCCCGGACGGGTGTGGAAGGCCCACCAGGAACCGGCTCTGGTGAAGGCCGGATTCACCGTGGTGACCTTCGACAACCGTGGTGTGGCGCCGTCTTCGGAGTGTGCCGAGGGCTTCACGCTCGATGACATGGTCGCCGACACGGCTGCGCTGATCGAGCATCTCGGACGAGGCCCGGCGATCGTGATCGGCACCTCGCTGGGCGCCCGGATCACCCAGGAGTTGGCGCTGGCGCGGCCGGATGTGGTGAAAGCTGCGGTGATGGTCGCGACGTATGGCCGCAACACCCCACTGCAGGAGGCGATCTCGGCCGGCGAGCGCGCGCTGTACGACAACAAGATCAAGCTGCCGCCGGAGTACGAGGCCGCCATCACCGCCCATCTGAACCTGTCGCCGCACACGCTCGACGACGACCGCACGGCGCGTGACTGGCTCGACATCATCGGGTTCTCACCGCAGACGATCACCCCGGGGGTCCGCGCGCAGCTCGAACTGCACAACAAGGAGTCCGACCGCCTCGCCGCCTACCGCGGAATCGACCGGCCGGCGCTGGTCGTCGGTTTCGCCGACGATCGGACGTTGCCGGCGAAGCTGGCGCGCGAAGTGGCCGAGGCCATTCCGGGCGCGCAGTACGTCGAGATCGAACGGGCCGGGCATTTCGGCTATCTCGAACAGCCGGCCGAGGTGAATCGGGTCCTCGTCGAGTTCTGCGAGCGGCACCGGGCCTGACGGCGGGCGTGTCGGGAGCGCAGCACCGCTTCGATACCCTGAGCCCATGACCAGTACTGAGGGTGTGCGCGTCCGATTCTGTCCGTCTCCGACGGGGACGCCGCACGTGGGGCTCGTGCGAACCGCGCTCTTCAACTTCGTCCAGGCCCGCCACGACGGGGGCACCTTCGTCTTCCGCATCGAGGACACCGATGCCGCGCGCGACAGCGAGGAGTCCTACGCGGCCATCCTCGACGCGCTCCGGTGGCTCGGGCTCGACTGGGACGAGGGGCCCGAGGTCGGCGGCCCGTACGGACCCTACCGGCAGTCCGAGCGTCGAGACCTCCATGCCGACGTCGTCGCGCGGTTGCTCGCGGCGGGCGAGGCCTACGAGGCCTTCTCCACCCCCGAGGAGGTCGAGGCCCGTCACCGCGCCGCCGGCCGTGACCCGAAGCTGGGTTACGACAACTTCGACCGTGGCCTGACCGCCGAGCAGCGCGCGGCGTATGTGGCCGAAGGGCGCAAACCCGTTGTCCGCCTTCGTATGCCGGACACCGACATCTCGTGGGACGATCTCGTGCGCGGAACCACGACGATCAAGGCGGGTACCGTGCCGGATTTCGCCCTCACGCGCGCCTCGGGCGATCCGCTCTACACCTTGGTCAATCCGGTCGACGACGCCATGATGAAGATCACCCACGTCCTGCGCGGGGAGGACCTCTTCTCCTCCACCCCGCGTCAGCTGGCGCTCTACGACGCGCTGATCCGCATCGGCGTGGCCGACGCGGTCCCGGCCTTCGGCCACCTTCCGTTCGTGATGGGGGAGGGCAACAAGAAGCTCTCCAAGCGCGACCCGCAGTCGAATCTCTTCCATCATCGGGATCGCGGATTCATCCCGGAGGGTCTGCTCAACTACCTCGCGCTGCTCGGCTGGGGCTACAAGAGTGATGTCGATGTCTTCAGCCTGGACGAGATGATCACGGCTTTCGATGTGCGACAGGTCAATTCCAACCCTGCGCGATTCGACCAGAAGAAGGCCGACGCCATCAATGCCGAGCACATCCGCCGGCTGGACCTCGGTGACTTCACCGCTCGGCTCAAGTCGTACCTCGTCGCGCAGGGCAAGCTCACCGAGACCGCCGATGGCGAGACCTTCGCAGCTCTGGCCGAGCTGGTGCAGACGCGTATCCAGGTTCTCGGGGATGCCTGGGATCTCATCTCGTTCGTCTACGTCTCGGACGCCGAGTTCACGATCGACGAGAAGGCCGCGAGCAAGAACCTGGGCGCCGACGCCGTGGCGGTTCTGGACGCCACCATCGCCGCGATCGAGTCGCTGGATTCCTTCACGACGGCTGCGCTGCAGGATGCGCTGAACGCCGCGCTGGTGGACGATCTCGGGCTCAAACCGCGCAAGGCGTTCGGTCCGGTGCGGGTGGCCGTGACCGGCTCCCAGGTCAGTCCTCCGCTGTTCGAGTCGATGGAGATCCTGGGTCGCGACAAGACGCTCGCGCGCCTGTCCTCGGCTCGGGAGATTGCGGCCAAATAAGGCCTCTGAGCTGCACGTTTGTGGACTTCCGGCAACCCTTTGATACTCTCTTTCTCGGCAGTTTTCCGCAAGGAGAACCAAGCCAATGGGGTATGGTGTAATTGGCAACACAGCGGTTTCTGGTACCGCCATTCTAGGTTCGAGTCCTGGTACCCCAGCGGACAGAAAGAGATCGAGACCGTGCTAAGGTCTTGATCGCCGGAAGTTCCCATGGCCCCGTCGTCTAGCGGCCTAGGACGCCGCCCTCTCAAGGCGGTAGCGCGGGTTCGAATCCCGTCGGGGCTACGTGAAACACCCTCCCTCTGCACTGCAGGGGGAGGGTGTTTTTCATTGTGCGGCAGGCCATCTCGTCCGTGTCGCGATGATCACATCGAGACACGGACGGCGGCCGTCATCGGCGTCGGGTCACAGGAATTCGGCGGTGCTTCCGGAGGCAGGCATCTCGGGGATACCGAGCTTGCGGTGGTCCCAGGAACGTGTGCGAGACGGTCTGATCCGCACGGCGACGCGCTTGTTCATCATCTGCTCCACGAACGGCCGCGATTCTTCGGTGTAGGGCGCGGTGTAGCGCTCCCAGACGCTGATGCCCACCTTCAGACATGAGTCCGGGTCGTCGAGGATCTCGGCGACTCCCTCGAAGGTGACGCCCCGGAGGGTGTCGTAGGTGTCGCCGTCCTCGATCATCACCGAACACCGGCTGTTGCGGCGGATGTTGACCGCCTTCTGAGACTTGGATTTCGTCTCGAACCAGATGTCGCCGTCGACGATCCCGTACCACATCGCCACCAGGTGGATGCTCCCGTCGGGTCCGGTGGTGGCGAGGGTCGCGGTCCGGCTGCGCGCGACGAACTCCGCGATCTCGTCCTCGGACATGACGATCTGACTACGTTGATTGACTCCCATGCCCTGACGCTAGCCCACCGGCCGTTGCATCGGAACGGCTCCGGGTGCAACGGCTCTGGGCTCAGGGACGAGCGGCCTGAAGACGTTTGTGGATCGCGTCCGCGGCGGCGAGCAGGTCGGCCGCCCAGCGCGCACCGGGCCGGCGCCCCATCCGGTCGATGGGCCCGGACACCGATATCGCCGCGACGACGTCACCGTTGCCGTCGCGTACCGGAGCCGACACACTCGCCACCCCGGCGGCTCGTTCACCGGCGCTCTGCGCCCACCCGCGGCGGCGGATCTCGTGCAGCGCCCGCTCGCTGAAGACACTGTCCGGCACGAGCGCCCGCTGGGTCGCCGGGTCGGCCCAGGCGAGGAGGACCTTCGCCGCCGACCCCGCGCTCATCGGGAAGCGGGTGCCCACCGGGACGGTGTCCCGCAGGCCGGTCGGTGGTTCCATCGCTGCGACGCAGACGCGTTCGGCTCCTTCGCGGCGATAGACCTGGACCGATTCGCCGGTGATGTCACGAAGCCGGGGGAGGACCATGAGCGCCGACTCGGTGACGGGATCGTGTGCCGAGGAGGCGAGTTCGCCGAGGACGGGGCCGGGCTGCCAGCGTCCGGTGACGTCCCTGATGAGGAAGCGGTGGGTCTCGAGCCCGACCGCGAGCCGGTGTGCCGTCGCCCGGGGCAGTCCGGTCCGATCGCAGAGCTCCGACAGATTGCACGGGGCCTCGGCGATCGCGTGCAGCACCGCCACCGACTTGTCGAGCACACCGATTCCGCTGCTGACCGCAGATGCGGTATCCTTTCCCATAGGACGATACTAGCTGTCCAAATAGTGAGATGCACGCTCGAAAGCCAGCCAGTTCGCCACCATCGCGTGCAGAGTCCGAAGAACCCGAGACAGATAACGAGTGCAGCCATGAGCAACAGCCCAGCCCAGCCGCTAACTCTCGCCGAGAAGGTGTGGCGCGACCACGTCGTGGTCCCCGGTGACGTCGACGCGTCCGGCAACACCAATCCCGACCTGATCTACATCGACCTCCACCTCGTGCACGAGGTCACCAGTCCGCAGGCCTTCGAGGGCCTGCGCCTCGCCGGACGTCCGGTTCGGCGACCCGACCTGACGATCGCGACCGAGGATCACAATGTCCCGACGGTCGACATCGACAAGCCCATCGCCGACCCGGTCTCGCGCACCCAGGTCGACACCCTCCGCAGCAACTGCGAAGAGTTCGGCGTCCGCCTGCATCCCATGGGAGATGCCGAGCAGGGCATCGTCCACGTCGTGGGGCCGCAGCTGGGCCTCACCCAGCCCGGCATGACCGTGGTGTGCGGCGACAGTCACACGTCGACGCATGGTGCCTTCGGTGCGATCGCGATGGGAATCGGCACCAGCGAGGTCGAGCACGTCCTCGCCACCCAGACACTGTCGTTGCGCCCGTTCAAGACGATGGCCATCAACGTCGACGGCGAGCTGCCGCCGGGTGTGACGAGCAAGGACCTGATCCTCGCGATCATCGCGAAGATCGGCACCGGCGGTGGCCAGGGCTACGTGTTGGAGTACCGCGGCGAGGCGATCCGCAAGCTGTCCATGGAAGCCCGGATGACGGTGTGCAACATGTCGATCGAGGCGGGGGCCCGGGCCGGGATGATCGCGCCCGACGAGACCACCTACGAGTTCCTCAAGGGTCGTCCGCACGCTCCGGCCGGTGCCGATTGGGATGCGGCTGTTGCCTATTGGGACAGTCTGCGCACCGATCCCGACGCCACCTTCGACGCCGAGGTGCACATCGACGCCACCACGCTGACCCCCTTCGTCACGTGGGGAACCAACCCGGGCCAGGGTGCGCCGCTCGGCGCCGCGGTGCCGGACCCGGCCGACTACGGCGACGAGGTCAAGGCCGGGGCCGCGGCGAAGGCGCTGGAGTACATGGGCCTCGAGCCCGGAACGCCGCTGCGTGACATCAAGGTGGACACGGTCTTCGTGGGCTCGTGCACGAACGGCCGGATCGAGGATCTGCGCGAGGTCGCGGGCATCCTCAAGGGTCGCAAGGTCGCGGACGGCATGCGGATGCTGATCGTCCCCGGCTCGATGCGCGTGCGCGCGCAGGCCGAGGACGAAGGGCTCGGCGAGATCTTCCTCGCGGCGGGCGCCGAGTGGCGGCAGGCCGGATGCTCGATGTGTCTCGGCATGAACCCGGATCAACTCGCCCCGGGTGAGCGATGCGCATCGACGTCGAACCGGAATTTCGAAGGGCGCCAGGGCAAGGGTGGTCGAACCCACCTCGTGTCGCCAGGAGTGGCCGCGGCCACCGCGCTGCGCGGCACCCTGTCGGCGCCCGCCGATCTGGACTCACTGTCGGCGCCCGCCGATCTCGGTTGAGTCACGGTCCGAACCACATCCCAGCCACATCATTCGAACAGGGGCTTTCCTGATGGAACCGTTCACCGAACACACCGGCATCGGCGTCCCGCTGCGGCGCAGCAATGTCGACACCGACCAGATCATCCCGGCCGTCTATCTGAAGCGGGTGACACGCACCGGCTTTGAGGACGGTCTGTTCGCCGGTTGGCGGACCGATCCCGACTTCATCCTCAACAACGAGCCCTGGAGCCGCGGGTCGGTCCTGGTCGCCGGTCCCGACTTCGGCACCGGCTCCTCGCGCGAGCACGCGGTCTGGGCCCTGTCCGATTTCGGTTTCCGCGTGGTGATCTCGTCCCGCTTCGCCGACATCTTCCGCGGCAACTCGGGCAAGGCGGGCCTGGTGGCCGCCCAGGTCGAGCAGTCCGACGTCGAACTGCTCTGGAAGCGGCTCGAGGAGAATCCGGGACTCGAAGTGACCGTGAGCCTTGTCGATAAGACGGTCACCGCCGGAGACCTCGTGGTGCCGTTGGCAATTGATGACTACACCCGGTGGCGCCTGATGGAGGGTCTCGACGACATCGGACTAACGTTGCGCCAGGTAGACGCGATTTCTGCGTTCGAGTCGACGCGTCCGGCGTTCAAGCCGCGGACCCTCGCGGACTGATCTCCCGTCGCCGCGGCGGGGTCATCTCGCCGCGGCGGCACCCTCGTGAGCTGCCATACGATTTCGCAACACGGCATCCTAATTGGCGTGGAAGATGGACGTTTTCACATCCGACGTTTACCGTGTGTTGGTAGCTGGCCGAAACTCGGTCAGATCAGCTTGCGGAGGTACTCATGAACAAGGCGGAGCTCATTGATGAGCTGACCAAAAAGCTCGACGCGGATCGCAAGACTGCGACTGAAGCCGTCGAGCTCGTCGTCGACACGATCGTGCGCGCTGTCAACAAGGGCGAGAGCGTGACGATCACCGGCTTCGGCGTATTCGAGAAGCGGAAGCGCGCACCGCGCGTCGCCCGCAACCCGCGCACCGGCGAGACCGTGAAGGTCCGCGCGACATCGGTTCCGGCATTCCGTCCGGGCGCTCAGTTCAAGGCCGTCGTCGCCGGCAAGCAGAAGCTGTCCGCCACCGGCCCGGCTGTGAAGCGCGGCAGCGGAACCACCGCCACGGCTGCCAAGAAGGCTGCCCCGGCAAAGAAGACCGCAGCCAAGAAGGCCACCACCGCGGCCAAGAAGACCACGGCGGCCAAGAAGGCTCCGGCCAAGACCACCGCGGCCAAGAAGACGACGGCGGCCAAGAAGGCTCCGGCCAAGACCACGGCGGCCAAGAAGACCACGACCGCCGCGAAGAAGGCTCCGGCCAAGAAGGCCGCGCCGGCCAAGAAGGCGACGGCCGCGAAGAAGGCTCCGGCCAAGAAGACCGCCGCAAAGAAGACCGCGGCAAAGAAGACCACTCGTCGCTGAACCGCGGAAACCGCGGTCGACAACCACAGTTCAGCCCCCGGCGTACTTCCCCCGCCGGGGGCTGAACTGTGTTCGGGCCATGGGTCTACGACGGTGTTGTCCGGCGTCAGGCTGTGGGGAGTGGCCCGGCGATGTGATCGGCCGCCACCAACCTGCCGTCGTGGAGCGACAGAACCCACACGCTTCCCTTGCGATTGGACGCCTTGGGAAGCGCGATCGCGTCCCGGTCGGCCCACCAGTCCATGAGGGGCGGGATCACCTTCCCCTGACTGCAGACCGCCGGCGTCGACGTCGCGTCGGTCGCGAGCTGGAGTATCCGACGTTGCGCCGCCACCGGATTCGTCCGGTACGTCTCCTCCGACAGATCCGGCTCGCTGTGCAACTCGACGCCGAGGCGCTCGCGTAGCGGTTCCAGGGTCTGCTCGCAACGCACGCGATCAGCCGAGTGAACTCGCCTCGCCCCGAACGCCACCAGCAGCGGGGCCAGGGCGTCTGCCTGCGCGCGGCCCAGCTTGTCCAACGGCCGCAGCCGGTCGTCGCCCTTGTACGTCGAGCGCCGGCCGGCCTTGGCGTGCCGGACCAGGAGAAACGTGTGCAGGTCCGCGGGGAGTCGTACGAACTCTTCCAGGATCGCCCGGTCGAGCGGGTAACTCAGCGTCTCCCGGGCCTTGTCGACCGAGAGCCAACGCAGTTCGTCGACCTCGCTGCCGGCGACGAACTCCCCGTCGAGCGCCCGCGCCGACCAGTAGCGCACATGCTTGCGCGTACTGCCCAAGTCGTAGTGGACGTCGTCGAGGTGCCGGCCGAGGATGACGTGTTGTCCGGTCTCCTCGGCGATCTCGCGCACCGCGGTGTCGATGAGCGTCTCACCCGACTCGGCTTTTCCCTTGGGCAGCGTCCAGTCGTCGTACTTCGGGCGGTGGACGACCGCGATCTCGAGATCGCCGTTCCCGACAGCGTCGGCCCCGGCGGAACCGGAGCCCTTCGGCCGCCAGACCACGCCGCCCGCGGCCCACACCTCGTTCGTCTTCTTCGCCATATCGGTGGTGATGGTAGGGGTCGAAGGTTACGGGCCGGTGCCGGTCACGAACTAGTCTCCGGCCGACGTCGATTGCGCCGCATCATCTGTCGCTGGTGGTCGCGGACCTCCTCGCCTTCGGCGGGTGACGCGACCCAACTGCCATCGGGATGCAGGACCCAACAGCGGGTCCGCGGGTCGAGCGCCGAGGCGAAGATGTCGCCGAGTTCGCCGGCCAGTCGCTCGTCACGAACGTTCACCATGACCTCGACGCGGCGGTCCAGATTGCGGTGCATCATGTCCGCGCTGCCGAACCAGTACTGGTTCTGCGCACCGAAGTACAGAATCCGCGAGTGCTCGAGGAACTGGCCCAGGATGGAACGCACGTGGATGTTGTCGCTGTACCCCTCGACCCCGGGCCGCAGGGCGCTGATACCCCGGACGACGACATCGACGGGCACCCCGCTCTGGGAGGCCCGATAGAGCGCATCGATCACCTGCTCGTCGACGAGCGCATTCGCCTTGAGCTGGATCCGTGCGCGTGTGTCACCCTCCCGGAAGAGCTCGATCTCACGCTGGATCCGCTTGATGATCCCGGCCCGGATACCGTGCGGTGCAACGAGAATGTTGCGGTACTCCTGTTTGCGTGAGTAGCCGGTCAAGGTGTTGAACAGGTCGGTGAGGTCGGCGCCGATGTCGGGTGCGGCGGTCAGCAGGCCCACGTCCTCGTAGAGCCGCGCCGTCTTCGGGTTGTAGTTTCCGGTGCCGATGTGGCAGTACCGCTTGATCGTCGAGCCCTCACGCCGCACCACCAGACAGGTCTTGCAGTGGGTCTTGAGTCCCACGAGGCCGTAGACGACGTGGACGCCGGCCTGCTCGAGTTTGCGGGCCCACTTGATGTTCGCCTGCTCGTCGAACCGTGCCTTGATCTCGACGAGCGCGACGACCTGTTTGCCGGCCTCGGCTGCGTCGATGAGCGCGTTCACGATCGGGGAGTCGCCGGAGGTCCGGTACAGCGTCTGCTTGATGGCGAGGACCTGGGGGTCGGCCGCGGCCTGCTCGATGAACCGCTGCACGCTGGTGGAGAACGAGTCGTATGGATGGTGGACGAGCACGTCTCCGTCGCGCAACGTCGAGAAGACGCTCTTGGGCGTCTCCCGCTCTCCGAACGCGGGATGAGTGGCGGGGACGAACGGGCGGTCCTTGAGGTGCGGGCGGTCGAGTGCGTAGATCTCGAAAAGCGAAGACAGATCGAGGAGTCCGGGCACCTGGATGACGTCGGCGGGATCGACCTCGAGCTCGCGCAGCAACAACTCGAGCATGTGCTCGCTCATGTCGTCGGCGACCTCGAGTCGCACCGGGGAACCGAACCGGCGCCGCGCGAGCTCGCGCTCCAACGCCTGCAGCAGGTCCTCGTCGCGGTCCTCCTCGACCTCGAAGTCGGCGTTGCGGGTGATCCGGAAAACATGGTGCTCAACGATTTCCATGCCCGGGAACAGGTTGCCGAGGTTGGCCGCGATCAGGCTCTCCATCGGCAGGTACACCGCGCGTTTGGCGGCCTTGTCGTCCGCGGGGCCCCGGTACGGCGACAACCGGTCGACCCGGATGAAGCGGTTCACGTTGTCCGGTACCTTGACCCGCGCGAAATGCTCGCCACTCTCGTTGACGTCGCGGACGGTCACGGCGAGGTTCAGCGACAGCCCGCTGATGTACGGGAACGGGTGAGCGGGGTCGACGGCCAGAGGCGTCAGGACGGGGAACACCTCGTCCTGGAAGTAGTCCGTCATCCGCGCCTGCTGCTCGGCGGTCAGGTCGGACCAGGACACCACGTAGATGTCGTTGTCGGCCAACGCCGGTCGGACCGAATCCAGGAACACCCGGGCGTGGCGGTCGGCGATGGTCTGGGCGCGGCCGGCGATCCGCATGAGTTGCTCTCGCGGCGAGAGCCCGTCCGCGGACCGGACGGACAGGCCGGTCTCGTCACGCCGCTTGAGCCCGGCCACCCGAACCATGAAGAACTCGTCGAGATTGGAAGCGAAGATCGCGAGGAACTTCGCGCGATCCAGAAGCGGCAGCGAGGTGTCCTCGGCCAGCGCGAGCACACGGGAATTGAAGTCCAGCCAGCTCAATTCCCGGTTGAGGTAGCGGTCTTCGGGCAGATCGGCGGATTCGTCGGGCACCAGGGTGGCGGCCGGCGGGGCATGGGGGATCGGTGTGGTCGTGACCGTGGGGGTCTGCGGTGGTGCGTCGTCGTCGGCTGGGCTCACCCCCCAATGATGACCCATCGACGTGCTCGCCGTACACGCCCGCCGGATAGACGGTGATCGGTGTGGTGTGTCAGATCAGAGGTGACGCAGCGCAGCGGTGGTGTGCGGGCCCAGACCGAGCTCGCGGGCGACGGCGAGGTCCGTTGCGGTGTCGACGTCGGTGCGCAGGTCGGGCCAGTTCACACCCGCGGGATCGAGTTCGACGGCGCCGGCCGATCGATGGGCCGCGGCCGAGCCGGGGCCGAAGCGGGGCGCCGTGGCGTCGACGACGGTTCCGTGTAGGAGGACGGTGCCGGTGCCGTCGCGGTCGGTGAGGAAGCTGGAACGATGCTGCTGCGCCGCGCGCAGCACGGCGGTGAGCGACGTGCTCGTCGCGGCGGGCAGGTCCGCTTGGACGTACATCAGCCCCGTCGAGTCGGGCCAGGCCTCACCGGCCCACCGCGCGCCGTCGACGAACGCGGCATTGAGCCCGGCGTCGGACGGGGGAGGCCCCTGTGTCGGATCCCCGTGCGGTGACTCCCGGAGGCCGCGCATGCCCGAGCGTCGGGCCGCGGCGAGGACCTCGTCGTCGGGGCTGACGACGACGATGCGGGAGATCCCCGCACCCCGGAGAGCCTCGACGGTGTCGAGGAACATCGCGAGGACGAGCGAACCGCGGGTGACCGGGTCATCGCCCTCGAATGCGGTGGAGAGAGTCGCGGCCAACCGCGACTTCGCGCGATGCAGACTCTTCACCGCCAGCACGGCCGCGACCGACGTCGCGACGGGCTCGGTGCCCCCCGCGTCGACGATCGTCGAGTCGGCGTCCGCGCCGACAGTGCTGTGTTCCATGCCGACCATCATGATGCACCGGCCGGTGGTCGGTGACATTCCGGGTCGGTCATACCCGCGAGGGCATTAGGGTGAGCAGGGTCGGACGGCCAGGAGGCCGCCGGTCTGAATGCGGAATTGGGCTTGCCCGGTGGGAGGTTGCGGTGCGCGCGGCGGTGATGGGAGCGGGTTCCTGGGGAACCTCGGTGGCGAAGGTCCTCGTGGATGCCGGGACGGACACCGTGATCTGGGCTCGACGCCCCGAACTCGCGGAGGCGATCAACAGCGAGCACGTCAACGCCGACTACCTCCCGGGCATCACGCTGCCGGGTGCGCTGACGGCGACGAGTTCGGCGGTCGATGCCCTCATGGGTGCCGACATCGTCGTGTGCGGTGTGCCGTCGCAGTCGTTGCGTCCCAATCTCACGCAGTGGACCCCCTACATCGGTTCCGACGCATCCCTGGTGTCGCTCGCCAAGGGCATCGAGTCCAACACGCTGCTGCGGATGAGCGAGGTCATCGCCGAGGTGACCGGCGTCGACGACGACCGGATCGCGGTGCTGACGGGTCCGAACCTGGCCCGCGAGATCGCGGAGGGCCAGCCCGCGGCGACGGTCATCGCCTGTGCCGACGAGGCGCGTGCGGTGACCCTGCAGAGTGCGTTCAGCACGCGGTACTTCCGGCCGTACACCAACACCGACGTCGTGGGATGCGAGATCGGCGGCTCGGCCAAGAACGTCATCGCGCTGGCCTGTGGGATGGCGAGCGGGATCGGATTCGGTCAGAACACCCTGGCGACGATCATCACCCGCGGGCTCGCGGAGACGATCCGGCTGGGCGTCGCGGTGGGCGCGCAGATCGAGACGCTGGCCGGGCTGGCCGGGATCGGCGACCTTGTCGCCACGTGCTCCTCGCCGTTGTCGCGCAACCGCACGTTCGGTGCCCGGCTCGGTGAAGGGGCCACCATGGCGCAGGCTCAGGAGGCCACCAACGGGCAGGTCGCCGAAGGAGTCAAGTCGTGCTCCTCGGTGCGGGCGCTGGCCGAACGGCATCAGGTGCCGATGCCGCTCACGAACGCGGTCCACCAGGTGTGCCACGACGGCATGTCGGTGGCCGACGCCGTCAACTCGCTGCTGGGCCGCAGCCCCAAGCCGGAGATCTATCGGGACTGATCCCGCGCGCCGGATCAGCCGAAGTCGAGCGGACCCCGTTCGAGGGTGCGGTCGATCACGCCCGAGATGTCGGTGATGGGGCCGTTGCCTGCGTTCGCCGGGATCCACATCGCGACGTAGGGCCGGTGGTCGACGCACACGTAGGCCTGCCCCGACCCGGCGACCGTGTCGGTGATGAACCACTGGACGCCGGCCTGGTCGGCGGCGTGGATCTCCTGCAGGTTGCTCGTGGGAGACAGTTCCGCCGGTCGGGTCACCCCACAGCGCAAGGTCATGTCGTCGCCGGAGTCCGTCGCAGGCCACGTCGCGCGATCTCCGGAGACCTCTTTCGTGCCGAACCCCTCGAAGGTGTCCGGGGCTTCGTCGAGGAGACGGGTGCACTCCGCCGAGACCGGCCCGGCGGCGTCGTAGGACTCGATCGGGGTCACCGGGTCGGGTCGCAACGCGGCGAACACGATGAATCCGGCGATCACCATCACGGGGATGGCCACCAGCGTCGCGACGAGTGCCGGGCTGAGCCGGCCGCCACCGCCGTACCGCGGGGTGTCCTCGGCAGTGGGGTCGTCGCCGGGATCGTCGCCGACGGGGCTCTGCGGGGTGTCATCCGAACCTGCTGACGTCACCCCACAACAGTAGGAGAGCCCCCCGGTCGGCCCCGCGCGTGGGGACCTGTCGCGGACGCCGAGGGCCGGCGGGCCACCGGTCAGCGCGTCTTCGTGACCACCGGGCAGGTCAGGGTGCGGGTGATGCCGTCGACCTTCTGGATCTGCGGAACGACGTTCTCGGTCAGGTGCGTGGCGTCGGCCGCATCGACCCGGACGATCACGTCATACGGCCCACTGACCTCTTCCGACGAGGCGACACCGGCGATCTCGGCGATCGTCGCCGCCGCGAGTGCGGCCCTGCCGACCTCGGTCTGGATCAGTATGTATGCCTGGACCACGGGCATCCTCTCCGTCGGGCTGTGTTCGACTCCGGGCAGTCCGGGTCTGCTGCGAACCGGCCGCGCCCGGCGGCCCAATACACTGTGGCACACATTGTCACCGACAACCCCGTGCGTGCGCGACCGGAAGAGGAAAGGCCCACGAGTGACCTTCGAGGAGACCGGTCGCACCCACCGCCCGATCGACCGGACCGACACGGTCGGTGCGATCGGTGAGCGCGCGGTGATCGCCGCGCTGACCGCGTCCGCGACAACCGGCGAGCCGGCCCACGACATCGTGATCGGATCGGGTGACGACGCAGCCGTTCTCGACATCGGCGGGTCGGCGGTGATCAGCACCGACACCGTCGTCGAGGGCCGCCATTTTCGGTTCGACTGGTCGACGCCCGACCAGGTCGGTGCCCGCGCGGTGGTGCAGAGTTCGGCCGATGTCGCCGCGATGGGCGGGCGCACAACGGGTCTCGTCGTATCCATCGCGTGTCCGGCGGAGACGCCGGTCGGCGTGGTCCTCGACCTCAACGACGGGGTGGTGCACGCTGCGCACGAACTGGGTGCGCGAGTGCTGGGCGGCGATCTCGTCGCGGCCGGGCAGGTGGTGGTGAGTGTCACCGCGGTCGGTGCCCTGGAGGGTCGTCGTCCGGTGTCACTCGGTGGCGCTCGTACGGGTGACGTCCTCGCGGTGAGTGGTCCGCTCGGGGCCAGTGCGGCGGGGCTCGCGGTGTTGTCCGATCCGCGTGCGGCCGAGAGCGACTGGCCGGAACTCGTTGCGCTGCATCGCGTGCCGGCTCCCGACCTCGGCCAGGGGCCGGTCGCCGCGGCTGCGGGCGCGCACGCCATGACCGACATCTCCGACGGTCTCGTCGAAGAACTGCTCACGATGTCGAGGGCCGCGGGGCTCGCGATGACCGTGGAGTCCGGTGCCGTGCCGCGACGCCCCGATCTGGTCGATGCGGCCGGTGCGCTCGGGGTGGACGTCGCGCGGTGGCTCCTCGCCGGGGGCGAGGACCATCATCTTCTCGCCTCGTTCGAGGCGGCGGCGGTGCCCCCGGGCTGGACCGTCATCGGCTCGGTCGGTCCGGCGTCGTCATCGGCTCCCGAGGTCTGGGTCGACGACCGGCGCGTCGGCGGGCCCGACGGACCGGACCTGCACGGGTGGCAGTCCTTCGCCGATCCGACACCCCACTAGAGTCGCCTCATGGCGATCTACGCACTCGACGATCGAGAACCGGTCCTGGGACAGGACACCTACGTGCACCCGGATGCGGTGGTGATCGGTGCGGTCACCCTGGGCGATGGCGTGTCGGTGTGGCCGGGCGCGGTCCTGCGGGGTGACTACGGGACCATCACCGTGGGCGCGCGCAGCAACATCCAGGACGGCACCGTCATCCACTGCACGGTCCTCGAACCGACGGTGATCGGCGAGCGATGCGTCGTCGGTCACAACGCGCACATCGAGGGTGCGACGATCGGTGACGATTGCCTCATCGCCTCGGGATCGGTGGTCCTGAACGGGTCGACCGTCGGTGACGGCGCGATCGTGGGCGCCGGCGCGGTGGTGCCGTTCAAGTTCGACGTGCCGCCGCGACGGATGGCGCTCGGTGTGCCGGCACGGCTCCGTGACGGCTACGAGGTTCCCGAGGGGCACACCGACCTGAACTGTGAGATGTACTTCCAGAACGGGCAGCATTACCGCACCGCGCTCAAACGACTGGACTGACGACCGCGCACGACGGAGGCAATCGAGTGACCGCACCACCCAAACCGCTCGCCGAACTGATCGACCCGGGCTGGGCGCAGGCGTTGGCCCCGGTGGAGCCCATCATCACCGAGATGGGCCGGTTCCTGCGTACGGAGATCGCCGAGGGACGCCGCTATCTTCCTGCGGGACAACATGTCCTGCGGGCGTTCACCCGTCCGCTCGAGGACGTACGCGTCCTCATCGTCGGGCAGGATCCGTATCCGACGCCCGGACACGCAGTCGGGCTGAGCTTTTCGGTGGCTCCCGACGTGCGTCCGATCCCGCGCTCGCTGACGAACATCTACACCGAGTACTGCGCGGATCTGGGCTATCCGACACCGACCACCGGTGATCTCACGCCCTGGGCGGACAACGGCGTGCTCCTGCTCAACCGTGTGCTCACGGTGGCCCCGGGGGAGCCTGCCTCGCACCGCGGCAAGGGCTGGGAGGAGGTGACCGAGTGCGCCATCAAGGCACTCGCGGCTCGCGACGAACCACTCGTCGCGATCCTGTGGGGCCGGGACGCCGCGGGTCTGGAGAAGTGGCTTCCCGACGTACCGACCATCATGTCGGCGCACCCCTCGCCGCTGTCCGCCTCGCGCGGGTTCTTCGGTTCACGACCCTTCAGCCGGGCCAACGAGGAATTGCTCGATCTCGGTGCCGAGCCGGTGGAGTGGCGCCTGCCCTGACCCTTCGAGGCTCGCTTCGCTCGCACCTCAGGGAGCGGGGCGAGTCTCGCACTCGAGGACGACGACCGCTTCAGCGTCCCTTGCCGAAATCAGGTGCGCGCTTGCCGACGAAGGCGTCGACACCTTCGATGCCCTCGGGCAGCCCCGACCGTTCGGAGATCGAGCGGGCTTCGAGGGCGAGGTGCTCGACCAGCGTGGTGTCCGCGGAGACGGCGAGCAGATGCCTCGTGGCGGCGTCGGCGCCACGAGGGCCGGACGCGATGGTCTCGGCTGCCGTCCGCGCGGCCGTCTCGACCTCGTCGTCGGCGACGATCTCCGACAGCAGCCCCCACTGCAGGGCCTCCTCCGCGGTGATGACGCGGTCGGTCAGGATGATCTGTCGGGCGCGAGCGGCGCCGACCGCGCGCGGGAGTGTCCAGGTGAGTCCACCGTCGGGCGTCAGACCGATGCCGCGGTAGGCGGGCCGGAGTCTCGTGGACGGGCCGCCGATGGCCACGTCGGCGTGCAGGACCAGCGACATGCCGGCACCCGCGGCCCAACCCTTGGCGGCGACGACGACGGGGCGGTCGGCCTCGTGGAGTGCGCCGACGAGCTGATGGAAGTTGTCCGCGATCTCGCGGAGATAGGTCGGGCGGTCGTCCGCGCCGGCGAAGGCCCGGACGTTCCCACCTGCGCAGAAGTTCTTGCCCAGCCCGACGAGCAGGACGGCTCCGACGTTCCGACGGCCGCGCGCGACCTCGCGGAGAGCCTGCGTGCCGGCGGCGAGCGCGGCGTCGTCGAGTGAGTTGCCCGCACCCGCGGTCGAGACCGCGACGGTGAGGACGCCGTTGTTCTCGGTCACCAGGGCATCGGAGTTCTCCCCGGCGGCGGAGTCTTCGGCGGGGGTGGCGGGGTTCGGTGAGGCCATGCGCGAAACCCTATCGCGCACACGCCAAAGACCCGACGCCGGGGAGCTTGCGCTCGTGGCATCGGGTCTCGTGCTCTCGGACACCTCACCCGCGGACGGGTGCGGAAGATCAGACAGCTGCGGTCTTGCCGGCCTTCAGGCAGGAGGTGCAGACGTTCTTGCGCTTGCGGTTGCCGGGGGCGACCTCCACGCGAACGGACTGGATGTTCGGGTTCCAGCGTCGGTTGGTACGGCGGTGCGAGTGAGAAACCGACTTGCCGAAGCCCGGGCCCTTGCCGCAAATATCGCAGACGGCAGCCATCGTCGAACTCCCTTGGTAGATGATCATGGTCTGGTGGTCAGCCTCTCGAACCGATCGGCACCACCGGAAGGTGTGCGCGGCCGAGGCGAAAGGCAACCCTGCAAGGATAACCAGGTCGTGGGTACGTGACCAAATCCGGGCCGACTCGCCGTACGCGGACCCGATCGGTCGCGCCGCACGGTCGGACACCCCGAGTAGCCTTGCACACAACCTCACCAGCCGGTCACGTCGCCCGCGAGAGCACTGCCCGTCGCGCGCCGCGTCTGCGAGAAAGAGTTCCCGTGTGATCGCCCGCACCGTCAACCCGCAGTTGCTGCGCGACTGGGCCCGTACCTCGGTCGAGCAGCTCGAGTCGCTGCGCGGCGAGATCAACGACCTCAACGTCTTCCCGATCCCGGATTCGGACACCGGCAGCAACATGCTCTTCACGATGCGTGCGGCGGCCGAGGCGGTCGAGAGGACCCCGCCCGACGCATCCCTGCCCGAGGTGGCGCGCGCGATGGCCGACGGTGCGGTCGCGCAGGCGCGCGGCAACTCGGGGATCATCCTCTCCCAGGTCCTCGTCGGGCTCGCGGACGGTGCCGAGATCCTCGGCGACACGGATGCGCTGACCTTCGCCGAACTGTCGACGCTGGGACTCCGCCTCGGTTCGCTCGCGGCGACCCGCGCGGTGAGCGAACCGCGCGAGGGCACGGTCCTCACCCTGGTACGGGTGGCAGCCGAGGCGGCCGCGGCACACGAGAACGAGTCGCCTGCCGACCAGGTGCGCGCGGTCGCCGACGACTGTGCCGAGGCACTCGAACGCACTCCGGAACAGCTGTCGGTGCTCGCGAACGCCGGCGTGGTGGACGCGGGCGGACGCGGATTCCTCGCGATCGTCGACGCCATGGTCAAGGTGATCACCGGCGTCTCTCACCGTCGGCGCCGTTACCGGGGCATCCTCACCGACAGCACCACCCTCGGACACGGGCCGGACGACAGCTGCGTCGACGGCAGCGACCAGGACTTCGAGGTCATGTACCTCCTCGACGGGGCGGCCGGCGAGCAGATCGCCGAACTCCGCGCACGACTCGACGACCTCGGCGACGCGGTGGTGATCGTCGGTGACAGTTCCAGCGGTGAGGGCGAACGGTTCTCGGTGCACGTGCACACCTGCGAGCCGGGTGCGGCGGTGGAGGCCGGCGCGGGCATCGGGCAGCTCTCGGACATCCGGATCAGCTGTTTTGCGCTCGATGCCATTCGAGCACAGGCGGATTCGGCGGAACCGCCGCCCCGGCACAAGCGTGCGGTCGTGGTCGTCGTGTCCGGTGACGGCGCGGCCGAACTGTTCGGCGAGGCCGGTGCTGTCGTGCTGCGCGCCGACGACGGCCTCTCTGCGCACGAATTGGGGCAGGCAATCCGCGACACCGACAGTGGGCATGTCGTCGTGATGGCCAACGGAGCGCTGACCTCGCAGGACCTCGTCACGGTGGCCACCGAGGTGCGGTCCAACCAGCGTTCGGTGCTCATGCTGCCGACCTCGTCGATGACCCAGTGTCTGGCGGCCCTCGCCGTGCACGATCCGAGTGAGGTGCCCGACGTCGACGCCTACGCGATGGCCGAGGCGGCTGCCGGTGCGCGCTGGGGATCGCTGCAGTCGGCGACGACGAGGATGATGACGCTGGCCGGGATGAGCGATGTCGGCGACGTGCTGGGACTGATCGGCGACGACGTTCTCGTGGTCGCGCCGGATCAGACGTCGGCGTGCACCGCCCTCGTCGACCTCATGCTCTCCACCGGAGGTGAACTCGTGACAGTGCTCGCCGGTGTCGACGTCGACGAGGCCGCCCTCGAGGCCGTGGGCGAGCAGATGCGGCGCAGTTACCCGGGTATCGAACTGGCGGTGTATCGCACCGGGCAGCGCGCCGATCTCATCCAGGTGGGTGTGGAGTGACCGAGCTGGTGCTGTCGGATTCGCTGGCCGACGTCCTGGGGGTCAAGCCCGCCGAACAGCTGGCCACCGTGGGCGTGCACACGGTCGGCGAACTGTTGCGGTACACGCCGCGTCGGTACATCCGACGCGGCCACGTGGCCGACCAGGAACGACCCGAGCCCGGTGAGTGGCTGACGATCGTCGGGCGGATCACCAAGTCCGATCTCATCAAGATGCGAAGCCGCAAAGGGTCTTTCCTCAAGGTGAAGGTGACCGACGACAACGACGTCTACGAGGCCAGCTTCTTCAACGCGTACCGGATCAAGGGATTGTTGCGGCCCGGCGCGCGGGTGATGATGGCCGGCGCGGTCAAGTACTTCCGCGACCAGATCCAGTTGTCCCATCCCGAATGGATGATCCTGCCCGACGGCGACCCGGAGATCGAGGACGTCGTCGGCTCCAAGATGCTGACCGAGATGTACGCGATCGAGGAGCAGGTCACGGGCGAGCGGGGCGAGCACCCGCTGGTCACGATGTTCGACCGGGACATCCTGCCGATGTACCCGGCCAACAAGAACATCCAGACCTGGGACATCCTCGGCGCCCTCCGTCGGGTGTTGAGCGAGAGCGCACCGATCCCTGATGCCCTGACCGAGGCGCAACGGCGGGCGCGGGGACTCGTGAGCACCGACGAGGCAATTCGCAAGATCCACCTGCCCGATTCCGAGGACGACGTGAAGGTCGCGTCCCATCGGCTGAAGTTCGACGAGGCGCTGGCCATCCAGACCGTCCTGGCGCAGCGTCGACTGGCGGGCCGAAGTGATTCGGCGCCACCGTGCCCGCGGGTGCCCGGCGGTCTCGAGGACAAGTTGCGTGACCGGCTCCCGTTCACGCTGACCGACGGTCAGGTCGAGGTGGGCGAGGAGCTCGCCGAGGATCTGGCCCGCGCGCAGCCGATGTCGCGGCTGCTGCAGGGTGAGGTCGGGTCCGGGAAGACTCTCGTGTCGTTGCTGGCGATGCTCCGGGTCGTCGACAACGGGTTCCAGTGCGCGATCCTGGCACCGACGGAAGTTCTTGCCGCGCAGCACTATCGGACCATGAGGACGATGCTGGGCGACCTCGCCGAGGCGGGCGAGCTGACCGCGGCCGAAGGTGCGACGCGGATCGCGCTGCTGACAGGGTCGATGAAGACGAAGGGTCGGCGCGAGACGCTGCTCGACGTGGTCACCGGACAGGCGGGCATCGTGATCGGGACGCACGCGCTCCTCGAGGACAAGGTCGAGTTCTTCGACCTCGGACTCGTCGTGATCGACGAGCAGCACCGATTCGGTGTGGAGCAGCGAGACGTGTTGCGCGGCAAGGGACGCAACGGACGCATCCCGCACTTCCTCGTGATGACCGCGACGCCGATCCCGCGAACCGTCGCCATGACCGCGTTCGGCGATCTGGAGACGTCGGTGCTCCGCGAGCTGCCGCGCGGCCGGCAGCCGATCACCACCTCCGTGGTGCCCACGAGCCGGGCTTCGTGGGTCGACCGCGTCTGGTCGCGGGCCAATGAGGAGATCGAGGCGGGTCGCCAGGTCTACGTCGTGTGTTCGCGGATCGGCGACGGTCCCGAGCCCGAACCCGACGGGGACGACGAGAAGGGCCCGAAGACGACGTCGGTGCTCGAGCAGTACGAGGCCCTGGTCTCCGGTCCGTTCGCGCATCGCCGAGTCGAGCTGTTGCACGGCCGGTTACCCGCAGACGAGAAGAACGCCGTCATGGACGCTTTCGGCCGGGGCGAGGTCGACGTCCTGGTGTCGACCACCGTCATCGAGGTGGGTGTGGACGTGCCGAACGCGACCACGATGGTCATCGTCGACGCCGATCGCTTCGGCGTGAGCCAGCTGCATCAGTTGCGTGGTCGCGTGGGCCGCGGTCGGCACGCCGGACTGTGCCTGCTCATGACGAACGCCCGTGACACGTCCCCGTCGATGGATCGCCTCCGCGCCGTCGCGGGTTCCAACGACGGATTCGAGCTCGCGCGAGTAGATCTCGAACAGCGACGGGAGGGCGATCTGCTCGGGTCTCTCCAGTCCGGCGTGAACACCTCGTTGCGGTTCCTCTCCCTGCTCGAGGACGTCGAGGTCATCGAGGATGCTCGCGAACTCGCGGAAGACGTCGTGGGCGAGGACATCACCCTGCTCGAACACCGGCCGCTCGCCGACCTCGTCGACGGCATCCTCGTCCCGCACAAGATCGCGTATCTCGACAAGTCCTGACCGACGTCCTGCGGCATTCGCGCGGTGCCGGGTTCGTCGCGGAACCGGATGGTCGCCGTATGCGTCTGAGAATGCATGGTGGTGCGCGATGCTCGGCGGCGTTCGCCGACTCTCCGGCGTATGTGCATGCGGTTGCGATGGATGCTCTGGACCCCGCGGGACACACCGTCCTGGCCTGCGCGCCGGTGGGCGATGCTCATCGCTGCCGTCGTCACGGCAGTGGCGGTCGCGGTCGGCGTCGACGGACACCGGGCCGGCCCCGCCATCGGCCCGGGGATACGGACGATGGCCGGCGAGGCGGCGGTATCGCTGGCGGCGATACCGGTCTCGGCCGGACGCACCGATCGCGAGGACTACGACCGGTCGGCGTTCGGCAGTGCCTGGTCCGACGCCGCGTCCGTACCCGGGAGCGGCAACGGATGCGATACGCGCAACGACGTCCTCGCGCGCGATCTGCGCGATGTCAGCGCCGGTCCGGTGTCGAGTTGCCCGCGTGCGGTTCTCGCCGGCGAACTGCGGAGTCCGTACACCGGTGACTTCGTCGTCTTCCGACGGGACCGGAGCGCGTCCGCGGTGCAGATCGACCACATCGTCCCGCTGTCCTATGCATGGGACATGGGCGCATGGTCGTGGACAGCCGCCAGGAGGCTGGACTTCGCCAATGATCCGGCCAATCTCGTTGCGGTCGACGGGCACTCGAATCAGGACAAGAGCGACTCCGAACCGGCCCGCTGGATGCCGCCCGCGACCGGATTCTGGTGTCAGTACGCGATCCAGTTCGTGATGGTCACAGCAGCCTACGGATTGGCCATCGACGAACCGTCGCGGCGCGTCCTCTCGGAGGCTTTGCGGTGCGGGGGATAGTGGGTGACCGCTCTCCCGCCCGCGGCCACCGAGCCTCACGACGAGAAGGTCGGCGGCCCCCCGGTCGGACGCTTGAACTGCGCGAAGGTCGATGCACCGCCGAGTGTGACGAGTGCGGTGAAGAGCGCCTCGGCCTCGTCGCCGGCCGGGACGGCAGAGAGTACGGGACCGAAGAAGTGGCGCCCGTCGATGCCGGTGATGGGGCTGCCGCCGGCCTCGCCCAACGCATCCTGGCCGCGCTGATGCGATGCGCGCAGCGCCTCGTCGAACGATGCGTCATCCATGGCCTCGGCCGGCCCCGGACCAAGCCCCACCTCGGACAGGGTCTCGGCGACGACCGCGGGGGTCATCTGGTCGCCGCGGTGGTGGAGTCGTCGGCCGATCGCCGAGTACAGGGGCTCGAGCACCTCGGCACCGGACTCCTCGGCGGCGGCGGTCAGCACACGTCCGAGTCGCCGTGAGGTGTCGAGTTGCCGGCGCTGCTCGGCGGAGTCCGGCTCCTGATCCTCGTTCAGGATTGCCAGGCTCATCACGTGCCAGGTGATGGAGGCATGGTGCGCGTCGGCCCGGTCGATGAGCCACCTGGAGGCCGCCCAGGCGAAGGGGCACACGGGGTCGAAGTGAAAGTCGAAGTGGGTCATGAGGACTCCAGGATCTCGAAGTCGGACGGTGTGCTCACCGCTGCGATGACAGGGCATCGATCGCGGCGCCCAACTTCTCCGCGGCGTCGCGCGCGACCGGCTCGAGGTCCGGTTCGTCCGAGACCTGCACCATGAGGTCGGGGTTCATCGCCTCGACGAGGGTCTGGTTCGGATCGTCGGGATCGGACCGGACGACGACGTTGCAGGGCAACAACAACCCGATCTGCCGCTGGACGCCGAGCGCGCGGTGTGCGAGCGGCGGATTGCAGGCGCCCAGGATGAGATACGGCTCCATGTCTTCGTCGAGTTTCGTCTTGAGCGTCGCCTTGACGTCGATCTCGGTGAGGACGCCGAACCCCTGGTCGGCGAGGGCGGCGCGGGTGCGCGCGACGGCCTCCTCGAACGGGAGCTGCAGCGTCGTGGCCAATGCGAGTGACATTGTGATTCCTTTCGTTGTCGACCATTTCGGGTCGATGTGTACCCGTTTCGGGCGAAGTCAATGCGAGAAGGTGATGGCGGGCAGGACTCGACGCAACCAGGACGGCGTCCACCACGCCGCCCGGCCGGTGATGCGCAACAGCGCCGGCAGGAGCGTGAGCCGGATCAGGATGGCGTCGAGCAGGACCGCCACGCCCAGGATGATCCCCATCTCCTTCGGGGGGAGCGGTTCGGCCAGGGCGAAGGTGAAGAACACCGCCACCATGACCGCGGCCGCCGCGAAGATGATGCGGCCGGAATGGGCCATCCCGTCGATCTGGGCCTGCGCCGGGTCGTCGGAGCGCTCGTAATGCTCCTTGGCCGTGGCGAGCAGGAAGACGGTGTAGTCCATCGCGATCGCGAAGATCATGGCGAAGAAGAACACCGGGCCCCATCCGTCGAGGAAGCCCTGCGGGGTGAAACCCAGTAGGTCGGCGAGGTGGCCGTCCTGGAAGACCAGTTTCGCGACGCCGAACGCCGCAGCGGTGGACAGCAGGCTCACCACGGTGCCGATGAGTGCGATCAGCGGTGCTTGCAGTGACACCAGGAGCAGGAGGAAACCGAGGATGAGGATGACGGAGACGACGAGAGGGAGGTAGTCGTTCAGCGCCTGCTGTAGGTCGAGGTTCTCGGTGGGCGCGCCGCCGACCAGAGCGCCTCCGGGCAATGCGTCACGCAGGTCGCCGACGATCGTGGCCAACTGCTCATCGGACGGATCAACCGCCGGAAGAGCCTGCATGAGAACGTATCCCGAGCCATCCGCGGCCGGCATCGGGGGAGTGACCATCTCGATGCCCGGGGACTGTGCCGCGACCGCGGCGGTCGGCTGCGCCTCGTCGACGGGTGCGACGATCTGCAACATCCCCGGTGCGCCCTCGCCCATCTGCGACTGCACGAGTTCGTAGCCCTGGCGGACGGGGGCATCGGCCGGGACGACATTGATGGAGGGCATCGCGACCTTCAGCCCGAAGACCGGGATCGCGAGAGCGATGAGCACGCCCAGAGAGCCTGCGGCAATCGTCCACGGGTGGCGGTGCAGGAAGCCGCCCCAGCGGGCGAACAACGGAGATCGGTGCTGCTGGCGGCGCGCGTATGGCATCGAGACCGCGTTGACCCCATCGCCGAGCTTGCCCAGTGCGGCGGGCAGCAGTGTCAGGGTGGCGGCCAGGACGAACACGACGGCGAGCATGATGCCCACGGCCATCGTTCGCACCGCGGGTGCGGGAACCAGCAGCACGGCCGACAGGCTCACCAAGACGGTGATGCCGGAGAGCAACACTGCTTTTCCTGAGGTGTCCATGGTCTCGGCGACCGCGGCACGCATGTTGTCGCCGTGGCCGCGGATGGCGTCGCGGAAGCGCGACACGATGAACAGTGCGTAGTCGATGCCCAGGGCGAGGGCGAACATCATGGCGAAGTTGATCGCCCACACCGAGATCGGGGTGACCTGGTTGAGCAGGACGAGTCCGCCCGCGGACGCGACGAGCCCGGCGATGGTCAGCAGCAGGGGGAGCCCGGCCGCGACGAGCGACCCGAACGCGAGAACCATGATCGTCAACGTGACCGGCCAGGAGAACAGTTCGGCCTTGATCATCGCGTCGTGGTTGGCCTTGTTGAAGTCGCTCCACAACGCCGACGCCCCGGTCGGATAGACCTCGACGCCGTCATCGGACAGGTCGGTCAGCTCGTCCTTGTGCTCGTCGACGGCGCGCACCATCTCGTCGGTGTCGGCGGCGGCACCCAAGATGACGATTCCGGTGTGGCCGTCGGGGCTGATCGACAGTCCCGGCTGTGGCGGGAGGACCTGCGCGAAGCGGTCATCCGAGGCGGCGATCGCGCTGATCTTCGCGACCACCTCGTCAACCGCGGGACTGTCGACCGTGTCGCGCTCGGAGTGGACGACCACCTGCACCGCAGCCGAGGAGTTTCCGCCGAAGTGCTGCTGGGCCAGCTCGCGGACCCGCACGGACTCCGATCCGTTTGCCTGCCAGCCCGCCCCGGCGAGCGAGGAGAACACCGACGGTGCCGCCGCTCCGAGGATCACCAGCAGGAGGAGCCACACACCGAACACCCACCGCGCGTGCCCGGCCATCGCCGCGCCCCACCGGCCGAGCGGGCCGGGGGAAGTCGCCGGATCAGTGACAACCGCCTCGTCTGACGAGGCGCTGGTCGAAGCCATGATGTTCCCTTCTTGTATACCCCTGGGGGTATCGTCTCTGGCGGCCAACATACCCAAGGGGGTATCGTCCGTCAAGAAATCTGCACGACCGGACACCGGTCGTGCCCGAACCCGGAGGGAGCCTCCATGGCCGTTGACGAGAAGCCGCACATCGCTGTCGGCGAAGAAGCGATGAGCGCAGTGCTCAACCGGCTGCGACGAGCCCAGGGGCAGCTCGCAGGCGTGATCGCGATGATCGAGGCGGGCCGTGACTGCAAGGATGTCGTCACCCAGCTCGCCGCGGTGTCGCGGGCGCTCGACCGCGCCGGCTTCAAGATCGTGGCGTCGGGAATGCGCCAGTGCATCGAGACCGTTGACGGTGAGCAACCGCCGTTGACCGAGGCCGAACTCGAGAAGCTGTTTCTCGCCCTGGCCTGAGGACGCAGTGCGGGCCTCTCTCGTCGGGTCCCCCGACCGTCGGGGCTACTCTGAGGACGGCACTTTCCCGGGCGTCCCGGCCCGTGAACCACCGCGAAGTCGAGGATGTTGATGAGCGCACCCACCGCAGAACAGTCCGTCGCCGGACGCGGGCCCGGCACCGAGAAGGCCGCCGGCGAGAAGTCGGACATCGAGAAAGCCGTCCTCGGGCTCGCCCGGGCCGCCAAGTCGGCGTCCCGCTCGCTGGGTGGCCTGACGACCGCCGCCAAGAACGAGGTCCTCCTCGCGGCGGCCGACGCCGTCGAGGCGGCGACGGAGACCATCCTCGCCGCCAACGCCGAGGACATCGCCCGTGCCGAAGAAGCCGACATCGAGGTGAGCCTGCTCGACCGCCTGCGGCTCGACGAGTCCCGCGTGGCGGGCATCGCCGACGGACTGCGACAGGTCGCCGTGCTCCCGGACCCGATCGGCGAGGTGGTGGCGGGCAAGACCCTGCCCAACGGTCTTCAGCTCCGCCAGCTCAGAGTCCCCCTCGGCGTCGTGGGAATCGTCTACGAGGCGCGGCCCAATGTCACCGTCGACGCCTTCGGGATCTCCTTCAAATCCGGTAACGCGGTACTCCTGCGCGGCTCGTCGTCGGCGGCGTCGTCGAATGCCGAACTCGTTCGCGTGCTGCGGGAGACCCTGTCGTCCAAGGGGGTCAGCGCGGACGCGGTGTCGCTGCTGCCCAGCGAGGATCGCGCCAGTGTCACCGCGCTCATCCGGGCGCGCGGACTCGTCGACGTGGTCATTCCACGCGGGGGTGCCGGACTCATCGACGCCGTGGTGTCCAACGCGACCGTGCCGACGATCGAGACCGGCGTCGGCAACTGCCATGTCTACGTCCATGCGCTCGCCGACCTCGACGTCGCGGCGCGGGTCATCCTCAACTCCAAGACCCGCAGGCCCAGTGTCTGCAACACCGCCGAGACCGTGCTCATCGACAAGGCCGTTGCCGCCGAGGCGCTTCCGCGCATCACCTCGGTGCTACAGACGCAGGGAGTGGTCATCCACGGCGACGAGCCGGGTATGGAGCCGGCCACCGAGGACGACTGGTCCATGGAGTACCTGTCGATGGACATCGCGATGAAGGTCGTCGACGACCTGGACGCCGCGGTCGCCCACATCGACACCTATGGGACCGGCCACACCGAGGCGATCATCACCACGGACCTGTCGGCCGCCGACGAGTTCACGCGACGCGTGGATGCCGCTGCGGTGATGGTGAACGCCTCCACGGCCTTCACCGACGGCGAGCAGTTCGGCTTCGGTGCCGAGATCGGCATCTCCACTCAGAAACTCCACGCCCGGGGCCCGATGGGTCTCCCGGAACTGACCTCGACCAAATGGGTGGTCTGGGGCAACGGCCACGTGCGGCCCGCCTGATGAGCGCCGACACCCCGGGTACGGGGACCGCTCAGTACACGGGTTCGGGACCGGCCGTCGTGCCGTCGTTCGAGGGGGTCGACGACGTCGTCGGACGTCTGCGGGCCACGGGCTATCTCGCCGACGACGCCACCGCGACGTCGACGTTTCTGGCCGATCGGCTGGGCAAGCCGCTGCTGGTCGAAGGCCCCGCGGGTGTCGGCAAGACCGAATTGGCCCGGTCCATCGCCGCGGCGACGGATGCCGAACTCATCCGGTTGCAGTGTTACGAGGGCATCGACGAGGCCCGAGCCCTGTACGAGTGGAACCACGCCAAGCAGATCCTGCACATCCAGGCGACCGGTGACCGTGCGTGGGATGAGGCCAAGGCCGACATCTTCTCCGACGAGTTCCTGCTGCCGCGGCCGCTGCTGAAGGCGATCTCGCGGGAGGGCGCAACCGTGCTCCTCATCGACGAGGTCGACAAGGCCGACGTCGACATGGAAGGCCTGTTGCTGGAAGTGCTCAGCGACTTCGCCATCACCATTCCGGAGATGGGAACCGTTGCTGCGCAACGGCGTCCGATCGTGTTGCTCACGTCCAACGCGACCCGCGAGCTGTCCGAGGCGCTCAAGCGCCGCTGCCTCTACCTCTACATCGACTTCCCGGATGCCGAGCGCGAGAAGGAGATCCTCGCCTCGCGCGTGCCGAACCTGTCGGACTCGCTCAGCGCCGAGCTGGTGCGCATCGTCGGCGTCCTGCGCACTCTGGACATCCGCAAGAAGCCGTCGGTGGCCGAGACCATCGACTGGGCCAACACGCTGCTGGCTCTGGGGGCGGGCGAGAAGGCGACGGCCAAGAGCGGCGGCGGATTCGACGACGGGCTCATCGCTCGAACACTGGGAGTGGTGCTCAAGCACCGCCCGGACCTCAAGACGGCCCTCAAAGAACTCAAGCTGGGCTGATGACGGCTCCGCTCGTCGCGCACCTCACCGATTTCGTCGATGAGCTTCGCCGACGCGGGATCGTGGTCGGGCCGTCGGCGCTGATCGACGCGGCGAGTGCGATGGAGGTCCTCGATCTCCTCGAACGCCCTCGACTGCGGGAGGGTCTGGCGACGACACTGCTCGTCGACCATGCTCATCGCGGGGTGTTCGACCGGGTCTTCGACCTGTGGTTCCCGGTCGGTGCCGGAATGCGCACCGTCACCGAGGATCTCCCGCGTACGCCCGACGGCGAACTCGACGTCGACGCGGTCCGGGACGTGCTGGCGGAGATGCTCGCCGACGACGCCTCGGCCAACGACGGCCGGCTGGACCAGGCCATCGCGATGATCGTCGACGAGCTGGGTCGGTACGGATCGACTCGGGGCGAGGCGTTCTCGGCCTATCAGGCCATCACGGCCGTCAGTCCGCAGACGCTGATCGCCAAGATCGCCGCCGCGATGGCCGGTGATTCGGGCGGCGACGACGGCGGGCGAGCCGGCACCGAGCCGCTGTACCGGCAGGCGGCCCGCCAGAAGGCCAGTGACCTGCGTGCGGCGATCGAGCGGGAGACCCAGCGGCGTATGGCCGACCGCAACGGCCGCGAGAAGGTCGGCGCCTACGCGGTGCCGCCGCTGCCGGAGAACGTCAACTTCCTCTCGGCGGGCGCCAAGGAGCAGGTCGAGATCCGCAAGACCATCGAACCGTTGGCCAGGTTGCTGGCCGCGAAGCTCGAGACCCGGCGTCGTCGGGCCCATCGGGGTGCGGTCGATGTCCGGAAGACGTTGCGCGCGTCGATGTCCACCGGCGGCGTGCCCATCGAACTCAGTCACCGCAAGCCGCGGCCCGGGCGCCCCGAACTCATCATCATCTGCGACGTCTCGGGGTCGGTCGCCGGATTCAGTCAGTTCACGCTGCGGCTGGTGTACGCACTGCGCCAACAGTTCTCGAAGGTCCGGGTGTTCGCGTTCGTCGACACCGTCGACGAGGTGACGGACTATTTCGACCACGGCGAGGAGGACTTCGGCGCGGCGATGCACCACATGATCTCCACCGCGCGGATCTCCACCCGCGACGGGCACTCCGATTACGGCAACATGCTGGCCGGATTCGTCGCCGACTACGGCGATTCGCTGACCCACCGGGGTGCGCTGCTCATCCTCGGGGACGGCCGGAACAACTATCACGACCCGCATGCCGATGCGCTGGCCGAGCTGGTCGACCGTGCCAGACACGCCTATTGGCTGAATCCGGAGGCCAAGCAGCACTGGGGCACGGGGGACTCGGCCGCGACCGACTACGCCGATGTCATCGACATGTTCGAATGCCGCAACGCCACGCAATTGGGCACGGTCATCGCCGATCTGCTGCCGATCTGACCGGCGCCGCCGTCTCCGATCAGCACCCGACGCGTAGACTGACCGTCCATGTCACCCGACCGCCCACGTGCGCGCCGCATCGGCGTGATGGGCGGCACGTTCGACCCGATCCACAACGGACACCTGGTCGCGGCCAGTGAGGTCGCCCACCGGTTCTCGCTGGACGAGGTCATCTTCGTCCCGACCGGCCGTCCGTGGCAGAAGATCGGCGAGCAGGAGACGGTGAGTCCCCCGGAGGACCGGTACCTCATGACGGTCATCGCCACCGCGTCGAATCCCCAGTTCAGCGTCAGTCGCGTCGACATCGATCGCGACGGGGACACCTACACCGTGGACACCCTCCGAGACCTGCGGGCCCTGCTCCCGGACGCCGAGTTGTTCTTCATCACCGGTGCCGATGCGCTCGAATCGATCCTGTCGTGGCAGGACTGGGAGGAACTGTTCGGGCTGGCCCGCTTCGTGGGAGTGAGCCGACCGGGCTACGAACTCGATGCCACCCATCTGGCGCACCATCTCGAGGCCATGCCCGCCGACACCCTCCACCTGCTCGAGATCCCGGCTCTGGCCATCTCGTCCACCGAATGCCGGACCCGCGCATCGCTGGGGCGGCCCGTCTGGTACCTGGTGCCCGACGGCGTCGTCCAGTACATCGCCAAGCGAAAGCTGTATCGTGCGCCTCGGGCGTCGTCGCCCGGCGTGTCCGCCCCGGCCCTGCCGGGGGCCAACCGCCCCGAAAAGGTCCCGGCCGGCACATCCCGGCCAGGAGAGTCGACGGACGATGCCGATGGATCCGACCGGGCCGTGGGCGAACAGGCCGTGAGCGAATGAGGAGACAAGTGTGACTGCGTCAGCTGAAGCGTTGGAGATGGCCAAGGTGGCCGCTCTGGCCGCGGCAGAGAAGCTCGCCCACGAGGTGACCGTGATCGACGTGTCGGAGCAGTTGGTGATCACCGACGCCTTCGTCATCGCGTCCGCGGACAACGAGCGCCAGGTGAATTCCATCGTCGACGAGGTCGAGGAGAAACTGCGGGAGGCCGGTCACAAGCCGCTGCGGCGTGAGGGCACGCGCGAGGGGCGCTGGGCACTTCTCGACTACGCCGACATCGTGGTGCACATCCAGCACACCGACGAGCGGCGCTTCTATGCCCTCGAGAGCCTCTGGAAGGACTGTCCGGTGGTCGAGGTGGACGGGCTGTCGTGAGTGGCGGTCCGGATTCACACGACACCGCGGTCGAACGTCTCACCCCGGTGGTCCGACGCCTGATCCTGTTGCGGCACGGGCAGACCGAATACAACGCGGCCAGTCGGATGCAGGGTCAGCTCGACACCGATCTGTCCGATCTCGGCGTGCGGCAGGCCAATTCGGCGGCGGTGGAGCTCGCCAAGCGGCAGCCCGTGGTGATCTGGTCGTCGGATCTGCGGCGGGCGCGTGACACCGCCGAGGCGCTGGCACAGCGGACCGGGTTGCCGGTGACCACCGATGTCCGGCTGCGCGAGACACATCTGGGCGAGTGGCAGGGTCTGACCCATCTGGACGTCGATGCCGTGATGCCGGGGGCCCGGGCGATCTGGCGTGACGACGCGACCTGGACACCGCCGGGCGGGGAGAGTCGCGTCGACGTCGCCCGACGATCCACCCCGCTGGTCGACGAGCTGATCGAGCAGCTGCCGGAGTGGGGTGTCGGCGACAATCCGGAAGCGCCGGTGGTGCTGGTGGCCCACGGCGGCGTCATCGCCGCGATGACGGCGGCACTCCTCGGTCTGCCGGTCGAGAACTGGCCCGCATTCGGGGGTCTCGCGAACACCAGTTGGGTGCAGCTGTCGGGTCACGGCATGCCGGGTGAACTGCCGCGGTGGCGACTGGACGTGTGGAACGCGTCCGCCGAGGACTCCGACCCGGCGGTGCAGTGAACTCCGGTCCTGCGATGAGCGGGACGACCGCCGGTGGTCCGGCTCCGTCGGCCCCTGCCGACACGCGTGAGCGGTGCGTGCTGGTGCTGTCCGACTCGCTGGCCTATTACGGTCCGCAGGGCGGCCTGCCGGCCGACGACCCCCGTATCTGGCCGACCCTCGTGGGGGCGGCGACCGGTGCGCCGGTCCGACTGTTCGGCCGGATCGGGTGGACGAGTCGGGACGTCTGGTGGGCGCTCACCCAGGATCCGAACATCTGGGCCACCGTGCCCCGCGCCGAGGTCGTGGTCCTCGCATTCGGCGGGATGGACACCTTGCCGTCGCCCCTGCCCACGGCGTTTCGGGAGCAGATCCGGTACATCCGTCCGAATGGGCTGCGGCAGCGGATCCGTGCGGCCTACGGCTGGATCCAGCCGCGGGGCTCGCACCTCGGCTGGCCGCTCGCGTTGCCGCCGCGCGTCACGATCGAGTACCTCGAGAAGATCCGGGCGGCTCTCTCCCAGCTGCGTCCGGATCTGCCGATCGTGGTGTGCCTGCCGCCCACCCACCGGAGCCCGTACTACGGCAACGTCCACGCCGGCCGGATCCCGACGACCGCGGCGATGTCCCGGTGGGCGTCGAGTCACGGTCTGTCGTGCGTCGATTTCTACCCGGTCACCCGGGATTCGTTCGACGACCCGGCCGTCGAGATGAACCCGGACGGAATCCACTGGGGTTTCGCGTGCCACCGTGGGATCGCCGACCTGGTCGCCCCGGTCGTCGAGGCGGTCCGGCAGCGCGCCGACCGTGACGCCGGGGGGTCGACACCGACGCCCGTGTGAGCTCGGTGCGTGAACCCGTTAACGTAGACGCGTGCCTGTCGTCGTCGTCACAGACTCCTCGTCCCGACTGCCGCGGTCGGTGACCGAGAACTACGGGATCCGGCAGGTCCCGCTGCACATCACGGTCGACGACAAGGACTACCGCGAGGGCGTGGACGACATTCCCGCCGACATCGTGACGACGCCGGGTGTGACCACCTCCGGCGCGAACCCCAACGACTTGTCCGAGCACTTCGACGCCGCGCTCGAGGCGAGCGAGGGCGCCGGGGTCGTCGCCGTCCACATGTCCCGCCGACTGTCGGGGACCTGGAGTTCGGCTCGGTTGGCCGCGGAGAAGTTCTCCGGACAGGTGCGCGTCGTCGACTCCCGATCTGTCGGTCTCGCAGTCGGTTTCACTGCCATCGCGGCCGCCCAGGCGGCCGCGGACGGCGCCGACCGCGACCGGGTGTACGAGTCCGCGATCCGGCAGGCCGCGACGGTCGACTCGCTGTTGTGTGTGCAGCAACTCGACAACCTGCGGGCCAGCGGCCGCATCAGCGCGGCGGGCAAGCTGTTCGGGTCGGCGCTGTCGATCAAACCGATCCTGCACATGGTGGACGGCACCCTGACGCTCAAAGAGCGGCATCGTACGTTCTCCAAGGCGCTCGACAAGATGGTCGACGCCGCCGCCGACTCCGCCGGTGGCCGCGCCGTCACGGTCGGCATCCAGCACTGTCAGAGTCCCGATGTCGCCGAGGAACTCCGGGCCGCCGTCCACGCCAAGCTGAGGGTGGTCACCTCCGAACTGATCGTCGACCTCGGCCCCATCCTCGGCACGCACGTCGGCCCCGGCGCGGTGGGCGTCGTGCTCGCCGCGCATCTCGATCCGATCGAGGGCCTCGAGGAACACTGAGATCGGCCGGCCCGTGGTGGTCGCGCCATCCACAACTCGGCGTGTCCGTCCACAGATCGCGGTGCCGGAATCTCCACACGCGTAGCAGTGGTGGTGACAGGACCTAGCGTGTGGCCTCATGAGCGCATCAGGACGGCCGAACCCGCTGGACCGGCTGGCGCCGGTCGCCGAGCTGCCGGACCGCCGAAGCGGCACAGCAGAAATCGTGCCGGATGCCCCCTCGCGCGCGTCGGAGACCGATGATCCGGTCGGCCCGGCCGAGGAACCCGATCATCCCGGGTGGGGGATCGGCGGGATGCCGACCTGGCTCGACACCCCGCCGGTGCGGACGCCGCGCCGGCGGACGGAACCCGATGACGTCGTCGGCACCGACGACGAAGAGGACGATGACGATCCGTTCCCTCGACGCCGCTTCGCCGTTGCACCACCGGCCGCTCTCGCGCTGATAGCGGTCGGTGTCGTCGCCTGCGCGGTGGCGGCCTTCGGGTTGTTCCGCGGGGCCGAGTCGGCACCGGTCGTGGATTTCGGTGCGGTGGCGGGCAGCTCGCGGGCACCGGATTCGTCACCGCCGGCCGCGCCGACCGCGCCGACGCCGACGCAGATGATCGTGAGTGTCGTAGGGCTCGTGCACCAACCGGGGCTGGTCCGTCTTGCCCCGGGGGCGCGGGTCGCCGAGGCGATCGACCGTGCGGGTGGGGTGCGCAAGGACGCCGATCTGCTCTCGCTGAACCTCGCACAGGTGCTCCGGGACGGTGATCAGATCCTCGTCGGCTACGCGGGCGGGGAGGGGCAGATGTCGTTGCGCAGTGCCGTCGTCGGAGCTGCCGGTGCGCCATCGCCGCCCGCCGGTGCAGCGCCGACGGGGCCCGGTCCGTCCGCCGGTGGTTCGGGAAGTCCGCCGGCCTCGGGTGGGCTGGTGAACCTCAACACCGCCACCGAGGCCGATCTGGACGAGCTGCCCGGGGTCGGACCGGTGACCGCGAAGGCCATCCTGGCGTGGCGGGAACGGAACGGACGCTTCACCTCCGTCGACCAACTCGCCGAGGTCGACGGGATCGGGCCGGCGCGGCTGGCCAGGCTGCGCGATCTCGTGACGGTCTGACCGGTGGACTACCGCCTGCTGGTGCCGGCGGCAGCGGTGTGGACGGTGACGGCGCTCGGACTGGTGGTGCCGACCGGCTACACGCTCGGGTTCGCGATCTGTTCGGGCGCGGCTGCTCTCGCCGGCACCCTGGTCTGTCTCACCGGCCGGATCGGATGGAATGTGATCGGTCTCGTCGTCGTGGTCGCCGGACTCGCGGCCGTGTGCGCGACGTCGCTGACGCTCCGTCAAGAGGCCCGCGCCGATCATCCGCTGGCGACGACGACCGGCAAGGCGACGGTCGTGCTCGCCGTGCGCGGCGACCCCACGGTCATCGGACAACCGTCCGCCGGACGGGTCCGGGTCCGGGTGGAGGTGGAGCAGATCGCATCCACCCGCGTTCGGGCGGCCGCCGCCGACCTGATGGGTGATGTCGACGAATGGTCGGGACTGCTGCCCGGCCAACGGGTCGTCGCGATCGTCCGGGTACGTCCCCCGCCCGCACACTCCCTCCTCGTCGCGACGCTGACTGCGCAGGGGCCGCGTCCGGTGGGCTCGCCGCCCGGGTATCAGCAGGTGGCCGGCGCGATCCGCGAGCGGCTGCAGACGCTGGCTGCGCGGGGACTCGACGAGGATGCGGCCGGACTCCTGCCCGGGCTCGTGCTCGGCGACGAGAGTTCCCTCGACGACGGCCTGCGTGACGACTTCCGCGCCGCGGGACTCAGTCACCTCACCGCGGTGAGTGGCAGCAATTTCGCGATCGTCTGCGGCGCAGCGCTTCTCGTGGTCCGCAGTGTGGGCGTGCCGCCACGGGCGGCCGCGATCATCGGGCTGTTGGTGATTCTCGGGTTCGTGGTGCTCGTGCGTCCGTCGCCGAGTGTGCTGCGGGCCGCCCTGATGGGTGCCGTCGGGGTACTGGCGCTCGCCGCCTCTCGTCGGGCACAAGCCGTCCCGGCGTTGGGTGCGGCGGTCATCGGCGGCCTGTTGTGGTGGCCCGAACTGGCGTTGCAGCCGGGGTTCGCGCTGTCGGTGGCCGCCACCGGCGCCATCGTGCTGTGGGCCCCGCGGCTCCGTGACCGGCTACGCGAGTGGCGGTGCCCGACCGGAGTCGCCGAGGTCGTCGCGATGGCGGTGACCGCGCAGGTGGTCACGGCTCCGATCGTGGTCGCGGTGACCGGCACGTTCTCGGTGGTGGGGATCGTGGCGAACCTTCTCGTCGCGCCGGTCGTCGCGGTGATCAGCGTGGTCGGAACCCTCGCCGCACTCATCGGGGCGATCGGACCGCCCGACGGACCCGGCGCGTTCACGGGTGAACTGCTGGTGCGTGCCCTCGCGCCCGAGCTGTGGTGGATGGTCTCCTGTGCCCGCACCCTCGGCGGGGTGAGCTGGGCGAGTGTGGACGTATGGTCCCCGTTCGCGTGAGCCGGGTCGCCGTCAGACCTCGCGGTCGGCGAGCTCGCCCGCGGTGCGGTTCCACACCAGGTAGCCGATGCCGACGGCGCTGAACCAGACCGCCCCGACGATGAGCGCGATCCGACCGTCGCGGTCGAAGAACAGCAGGACGAACACCATCGCGAGGAAGGCGAGTGCGAGCCACGTGGTCACCGGGGCACCGGGGACCCGGTAGTCCGACTGAGGCAGTTCGCCGCGCGCGACCTTGCGGCGGTACGCCATCTGACACACCAGGATCGTCGACCAGATCACGATGATGCCGACCGTCGACACCGCGGTGATGTAGGCGAAGGCGTGCACGGGATCGATGACGTTCACCACGACGCCGATCGCCATGACCGCGGCGCTCAACGTGATGCCCGCGGCGGGGACCTTGCGGTTGGACAGCCGGGTCAGCTGACGCGGGGCGTCGCCGGTGTGGGCGAGGGAGCGCAGCATTCGTCCGGTGGAGTAGATGCCGGAGTTGCACGACGAGAGGGCGGCGGTGAGCAGGATGAAGTTGACGATGCCTGCCGCGCCCGGGATGCCGATATAGGAGAACACCGAGACGAAGGGGCTCTCGCCGGCCTGGAAGTCCTTCCAGCTGCGGACCGAGAGGATCACCAGCAGCGAGCCGACGTAGAAGATGCCGATCCGGAACGGCACGGTGTTGATGGCCTTGCGCAGGGTGACGCGCGGGTTCTGCGCCTCGCCCGCGGTCACGCCGACGAGCTCGACGCCGACATAGGCGAACATGACGATCTGCAGGCTCAGCAGCGCGTTGCTGAAGCCTGTCGCGAAGAACCCGCCGTCGTTCCAGAGATTCGTCACCGACGGCCCGGTCTCGGGTCCGAGCCCCGCGATCGGGAGCAGCACACCGATGCCGACGATGATCATGCCGAGGATGGCGGTGACCTTGATGGCGGAGAACCAGAATTCCGCGCGACCGAACACCCCGACGGAGATCAGGTTCGCGCCGAACAGCACGATGAGCGCGATGAGCGCGGTGACCCACACCGGAACCGAGGGCCACCAGTAGTTGATGTACTTGCCCGCCACGGTGATCTCGGCCATGCACGTCGTCGTCCACACGGCCCAGTAGGTCCAGCCCTGGCTGAACCCGGCGAAGCGGCCGAGGAACTCGTCGGCGTACTCACTGATGCCCCCGGAGATCGGCCGGTAGATGAGGAGTTCGCCGAGAGCGCGCATCACGATGAAGATCGCGAGTCCCGCGAGCGCGTACGCCAGGATGAGTGCCGGTCCCGCCTTCTCGATGGCACCACCCGCTCCGTAGAACAGTCCGGTGCCGATCGCTCCGCCGATGGCGATCATCTGCACGGTGCGGGCGGTGAGTCCGCGTTGGTATCCCTCGTCGGTGTCGGCACCCGTGTGGGTGCCGGGGTGCTCGACAGTCACGCGTGCGACTCCTGGATTGTCGGTGGACCTCTGGCAGAAGCTCACCGTAACGACCCGCGATCAACCCGATTCACTCGCCCACAGGCCCTGTCCACTTTGTCGTATTCGATTGACCGGGCGGCGGTCCGGCGACCGTGTCGGGTTCGTCTGGCACCATTGTCGCCGTGACCGATCGCCTGCACCTGTTGCTCGGAGACGACGACTTCCTCACCGGCCGGGTGATCTCGGCGGTGGCCGACGCGGCGTCGAAGGCGGCGGGAACGCCTGTCCCGGTGACGCGGGTGCGTGCCGGCGATGTCAGCGAACACGAACTCGCCGAACTGCTCAGCCCGTCGCTGTTCGCCGAGGAGCGGATCGTCGTCGTCGAGGCGGCCGCCGAGGCGGGCAAGGAGCCGGCCGCACTGATCGCCGCCACGGCGTCGTCACTGCCCGAGGGCATCACGCTGATGGTCGTGCACCACGGCGGCGGGCGGGCAAAGTCGATGGTCCCGGCGCTCAAGAAGGCCGGCGCCGTCGAGCACGAGACCACGGCCCCAAAGTGGCCGTCGGAGCGGATGACGTTCGTGCGCAACGAATTCCGTTCGCTGGGTGTCAAGGTCGGTGCGGACGTCGTCGAGCAGGTCGTCGAAGGCGTCGGCTCGGAACTGCGTGAACTGGCGGCCGCGTGTGCGCAACTCGTCGCCGACACCGGCGGAAAGGTGGACCGCGAGACCGTGCGGCTGTACTACCAGGGCCGTCCCGAGGTGACCGGTTTCGAGGTGGCCGACCGCGCGGTGACGGGCGATCGGGCGGGTGCGCTGGAGTCGCTGGCCTGGGCTCTGCACCACGGGGTGCCGAGGGTGCTGCTCGCCGACGCACTCGCCGAGGCCGTGCACGCGATCGCCCGCATCCGGCCGATGGGATCGATCAACCACTTCGATGCGGCCCGAGAGCTCGGCATGCCGCCCAACCGGGTCAAGAACGTCCAGGCGAAGGCCAAGGCGTGGGATTCGGAGTCGATCGCCCGGGCGGTCGGCGTGGTCGCCGCGCTCAACGCCGACGTGAAGGGGCAGGCAGCCGACCCCGATTACAGCCTCACCCATGCGGTCGCGACCGTCGCGGAACTCCGGCCCGACGGGCGCCGACGGAGCTGACCGTCGTTCGGTCGACTCCGAGAGGTGGGCGCGGGGAGTGGCTTCGACTCGGCGCCTCGCTCCGCTCGGGGCCGGCTCAACCAGCAGTGGGGCGACGTGGGCGCCTCGACCAGCAAGGGCTGGCTCACCCGGTGGAGGGCTGAGAAACGCCGCTCACCCCGGCAACCGCGTGGATGCTGCCGGGGTGAGCGAAGGTATGAAGATGTGGCGACGGACGAACCGTCGGACCGACCGGGGTCGGTGTCAGATCAGAGCTTGTTGACCGCGAGGGCGATGGCCGACTTCTTGTTGGCGGCCTGGTTGGCGTGGATGACACCCTTGCTGGCAGCCTTGTCGAGCTTGCGGCTGGCGGTCTGGCCGAGCTCGGCAGCCTTCGCCTTGTCGCCGGACTCGACAGCCTCACGGAAGCTGCGGATCGCGGTACGAAGGGCCGACTTCACCGACTGGTTGCGCTGGCGGTTCGCTTCGTTGGTGCGATTGCGCTTGATCTGAGACTTGATGTTTGCCACGCGTGTTACCTCTGTCGTTGCTGGTGGAATTGTCTGTCTGTTCGGGTCGGGCGGTCGGCCGCGGGGGCCGAACTCGCACCTGGCGGCGTCGGCGCGCGGAGGACTTCCGCGGCGTCACCGCAACAGCGCACAACATTACCAGTCGGGTTCGGCCCGCCAAAATCCGCGCCGAAGACACACCCGGCCGCCACGCCGGGCAATAAGAATCATCGTGAGTTCAAGTCTACGGTGGACTCATCATGTCCGTCGTTTATGTGCACATCGGCCTTCCCAAGACCGGGACCACCCACCTCCAGGATCGCCTCTGGCGAAACCGAGACCTGGCATTGCAGTCGTCCGGGCTGTTGTATCCGGGCAACGTGATCTCCGATCACTTCCATGCCGCGGTGCACCTGCAGCCGGACCGCTACCTCGACTGGGTCGATCCCGCGTTCGCGAGCACCTGGCCGAAGCTGCTCGGTCAGATCCGGGCCTGGCCGCAGACGTCGCTGCTCTCGCACGAGCTCTACAGCACCGCGACCGTCGAGCAGATCGAGCGGCTGATGGCCGATCTGTCCTTCGCCGACGAGGTGCATGTGATCGCGACCGTGCGGGACCTGGGCCGTCAGCTCCCGTCGGTCTGGCAGGAAAACGTCAAGAACCAGCGCCGGGCGTCGTTCGACGAGTTCGTCGACTCGGTGGCGTTCGCATCCGAGGGGCGCCGCAACGATGGGCCCGTCGCGCTCGAATCCCCGGCCGCCGACATGGACGAGGAACCGTTCTGGGAGTTCCAGGACTACATCGGCATCCTGGAACGCTGGTCGCGATTCGTCGGACCCGAGCGCGTACACGTCGTCACCGTGCCAGGGCGTGGGGCCGCGCGGGGTGACACGTTGTGGGATCGGTTCCTGCGGGTGATGGACATCGACCCCACCCCGCTACGCATTCCCGTCCCCAGCCTGAACAGTTCGCTGTCCGCACCGCAGGCCGAATTCCTGCGCGGCCTCAACCGCCGCCTGCAGCCCGAGACCATCGAATGGCGCCGGTACGAGCGGATCATCAAGGGACAGCTGATCGGGGAGATCCTGTTCGAGGCGCCCTCCGGTCCGCCGCAGGGGCTCTCGGACAAGAGTCGGGAATGGGCGGCGGGGGAGTCGCGGCGGATGGTCGCGGCGGTCCGTGCGGCCGGTTACGACGTCGCCGGCGATCTCGACGATCTGGTGGTGTCGCCAAAGCACGACGCCGGCGACGTACCGTCGCCCTCGGACGGCGAGGTGCTCGACGTCGCGCTCGACACCATCGCGGCGATGGTGCTCGCGGCGCCGCTGCCCAAGGTGGGTCCGCGTGCGCGGACGCGAGCGGCGAATGTGTTGCGCAGGGTCAAGCGGCGGGTGATCGCCGCGCGTCGATCATCGTGATCGACGCGCGCCGGACGGCGGTCCGGCTTCGACGGTGACACGGCCGGTCGACGTCCTGCCGATTTCGACATTCTGTAGCACCATGGCAGTTTATGACCCCCGCATCGACAAGTGCGCCAGCCAAGAAGGCGGCGCGTAAGTCCGCAGCCGCGAAAGCGGCGTCGTCCACCTCGTCCGGGCGGCCGGCCGCCGGACGATCCGGCTCGACCAAGGGTTCTGGTTCCGGCGGCCGATCGTCGAAGGGTGCGGGCGACAACGCGTCCGGGGACAACTTCACCGGCAACTTCGGGGGGTACGCAAAAGGCCCGTACGGCAAGGCTTATGACGAGATGTTCGACGCCGCCGGCGAGGTGCGCACGCCCTACCGCGGCATCTACAAGGCGATGGCCGACGAGGATCAGTCCGACCTCGTCGAGGCCCGGGTGGAAGCACTCGGGCGCGCCTACCTCGACCAGGGGGTGACGTTCTCGCTCTCGGGCAAGGAGCGTCCGTTCCCGTTGGATGTTGTGCCGCGGGTGATCTCGGCGGCGGAATGGAACAAGCTCGAGGCCGGCATCACCCAGCGCGTGCAGGCCCTCGAACTCTTCCTCGACGACATCTACGGCGAGCAGGAGATCCTGCGCGACGGGGTGTTGCCCAAGCGGCTCGTCCACTCCTGCGAGCACTTTCACCGGCAGGCCGCAAACATCCGCCCGCCCAACGGTGTTCGCATCCACGTCGCGGGTATCGACCTCATCCGCGACGAGAACGGTGACTTCCGCGTCCTCGAGGACAACCTGCGGTCGCCGTCGGGCGTGTCCTATGTGCTCGAGAACCGGCGGGCCATGGCGCGCGTGTTCCCGGACCTGTTCTCCAAGCACAAGGTCCGCGCGGTCGCCGACTATCCGAGTCACCTGCTCCGCGCCCTGCGTGCATCGGCAGCGTTCAACGAGGCCGACCCGAACATCGTCGTGCTCACCCCCGGCGTGGCCAACTCCGCCTACTTCGAGCACTCGCTGCTGGCGCGGCTGATGGGCGTCGAGCTGGTGGAGGGTCGAGACCTCTTCTGCCGCGACAACGTCGTGTACATGCGCACCACCGAGGGCGAGCAGCGGGTCGACGTCATCTACCGACGCATCGACGACGACTACCTCGACCCCATGCAGTTCCGCCCGGATTCGATGCTCGGTGTGGCCGGCCTGCTCAACGCGGCCCGCGCGGGCAACGTCGTGATCTCCAGCGCCGTCGGCAACGGCGTCGGCGACGACAAGCTGATCTACACCTACGTCCCGGAGATCATCCAGTACTACCTCGGCGAGAAGCCGAGCCTGCAGAACGTGGACACGTTGCGCTGCTGGCTGCCCGACGAGTGCGAAGAGGTGCTCGACCGCATCGACGAACTCGTCGTCAAACCCGTTGAGGGGTCGGGTGGATACGGCATCGTCTTCGGACCCGACGCAACCGGGGCCGAACTGGACGCCCTGGCACGCAAGGTCCGCAACGACCCGCGCGGGTGGATCGCGCAGCCGGTGGTGCAGCTGTCGACGGTGCCGACCAAGATCGGCGACGACATCCGTCCGCGCCACGTCGACCTGCGTCCGTTCGCGGTCAACGACGGTGAGTCCGTGTGGGTCCTGCCCGGCGGCCTCACCCGGGTCGCGCTCCCCGAGGGATCGCTGGTCGTGAACTCGAGCCAGGGCGGCGGTTCCAAGGACACCTGGGTGCTCGCCTCGCGCACCTCGGAGGGGGATCGCGAGCTGTCGGGTGCGAAGGTCGTCACGACGAGCGGCGTCGCCGCCGCCCGCCCCGCCGAGAGTGCCCCCGATCCGGTACACACGCAGACCCAGCAGCAACAGCAGGGTTCGATGACCCAGCAGCTGGGTGACATGACGCAGCAACTGGATTCGATGTCTCTTCCCGGCAGGGCAACCCGGTCCGGCACGATGTCGCAGCGGCAGGGCGGTGACGTCCGATGATGCTGGCGCGGAACGCGGAGTCGCTGTACTGGATCGGCAGGTACGTCGAGCGCGCCGATGACATGGCGCGAATCCTCGACGTCGCGATCCACCAGATCCTCGAGGACACCACGGTCGACGTCGACCGGCAGGCGCGACTGATCATCCAGGTGCTCGGTCTCACGGCGCCGGAGGACGACGACGAACTCGATGTCTGGTCGCTGACCGAGCGCGTCGCCTACGACGCCGATGCGGTGGGATCGATCGTCGACCTCATCCGCGCGGCGCGGGAGAATGCCCGCGGCGCGCGCGAGGTCACCTCGAGCGAGTTGTGGGAGTGCTTGAACACCACCTACAACGGGCTCGACGCCGCCGAGCGTCGGTCACGTCGTCTCGGTCCGCACGAGTTCCTGTCGTATGTGAAGAACCGGGCGGCGATGTTCGCCGGCCTCGCCGATGCGACCCTCAGCCACGACGACGGTTACCGGTACCTGCTGCTGGGCCGGTCGGTGGAGCGGGTCGACATGACGATCCGGATGTTGTTGTCCCGCGCCGGTGATCGGACGTCGTCGCCGGCATGGGTCAACGTGCTCGTGTCCGCCGGCGGGCACGACACCTACCTGCGCACCTACCGCGGTGTCCTGGACGCGGAGAACATCGTCGAGTTCATGCTCCTCGACCGACTGTTCCCGCGGTCGATCTTCCACGCGCTCAGCGTCGCCGAGCACAATCTGGGCCAGCTCGAGAAGGGGCCCAGCAGGGTCGGCGCCCAGGCGGAGGCGCAACTGCTCCTCGGTCGTGCGCGCAGTTCGCTGGAGTTCCTCGAGCCGGGGAAGTTGCTCGACGATCTGCAGGACCGCCTCGTCGACCTGCAGGACACCTGCCAGGCCGTGAACGAAGCCGTCACGAAACAGTATTTCCATGTGTCGCCCTATGTCTCGTGGGCCGACGCCCGGGTCAGCGACTCGCACGTCATCGAGGAGAGTGAACTGTGAGCTGGCGCCTGCGTGTCGTCCATTCCACCGGTTTCGCCTACCACAGCCCGGTCACCTCGTCGTACAACGAAGCCCGGCTCACTCCCCGCAGTGACACCAGGCAGAACGTCATCGTGAACCGCGTCGAGACCATCCCCGCGACGAGGTCCTACCGCTACACGGATTACTGGGGCACGGCGGTCACCGCATTCGATCTGCATGCCCCGCACCACGAACTCGAGGTCTCGGGACTGTCGGTCGTCGAGACCGAGGCCGGGCACCGGCCCGTCGAGGAGGACCAGGTGTCGTGGGAGGACGTCAACAGCGATCACGTCATCGATCGGTATGACGAGATGCTCTCGTACACACCGTATGTGGCCCGCAACCGGCCGCTGCTCTCGACCGCGAAGAAGGTCACCAAGGGGCTGACTCCCCAGGAGGCCGTCGAGGCCGTGTGCCGCTTCATCCACACCGAGATGGAGTACGTCCCCGGTACGACGGGTGTGCACACCACGGCTGTCGACGCGTGGACCGACCGCAAGGGCGTGTGTCAGGACTACGCGCATCTGACCCTGCTGATGCTCCGCGGCCTCGGTATCCCGGCGCGCTACGTGTCCGGCTACCTCCATCCCGAGCCCGACGCCGAGATCGACAAGACGGTGCAGGGTCAGAGCCATGCCTGGATCGAGGCGTGGACGGGCGGATGGTGGGGATACGACCCGACCAACGACACCCCGATCACCGAACAGCACGTGTCGGTGGGCGTGGGTCGTGACTACGCCGATGTGTCGCCGCTGAAGGGCATCTACACCGGCGGGGGCGCGACGGATCTCGATGTCATCGTCGAGATCACCAGGCTCGCCTGAGGTCTCGGTGGCCGGTCAGCGCCAGCCGTAGTGCTCGCGGAGTTCGTGCGCGACCGTGTCGAATGTCGGACGACCGAGAATTGCTCCCTCCCGGCGGATTCCGTCATCGTCGACGACGAGCACGCGGTCGAGGCGGACGAAGCTGGGCCGGCCCTGGGAGTCCCATGGGCCCGATCCCACAGGAAGCCAATTGCCGTCGGACCGGTGGTCCTTGCTCGACAGCATGAGGCCGAGCACGGTGTCGGCCTGTTCGGCACGGGCGTCGCGGCCGACGACCAGTACCGGCCGGTCCTTCCCCTGGCTCGGATCGTCCTCGTAGGCGACCCAGGTCCACACGATCTCGCCCGGATCGGCGTCGCCGTCGAGGTCGGGGGAGTAGCTGATGGTGCGGGCGAGGTCGCCGGTCGGCCTCAGATCGGGCCGGACGTCGCGGCTGGTCACTGGTGTGTCTCCTCGGTATCCGGGAACAGGGGCAACAGGAAGTCGCGTACCGCGTCGGCGGTGAGCGACGCGGTCGGCTTCCGCTTCGGATTGAGGTCGTGTCCGACCTTCTCCAGTTCGACGATGTGCGTCGGCGCATCGATGAGAGCGATGGCGCGGCTCATCTCGTCGGTGGTGCCGAACGGGTCGGTGCTGCCGTGGACCACGAGCGTGGGCACGGTGATCGACGGCAGGTGCTCGGTGCGCAGCCGGTCGGGTTTGCCGGGGGGATGCAGCGGATAGGACGTCAGCAGCAGACCGTCGGCCAGCGCCCGCCCGTCGTCGGCGACGGCCATCGAGGCCTGCCGGCCACCATAGGAGTGTCCGCCGACGAACAGCGGCCCGTCGGACTCGCCGCGGAACATGGCACACGCCGCACGGATCCCGTCCCGGTCGGCGGGTGAGGTCGACGGGCTGGGCGGTCCCTTGGGGCGACGTCGCCGGTACGGCAGGTCGATGCGGGCGACGACGAACCCGCGGTCGCACAGCTCGTCGGCCAGGGCGCGGAGGATCACGGCGTCGCGATTACCGCCCGCGCCGTGCGCGAGGACGAACGTGGCCCGACCCGGGGTGCCCGGACGGTGGACCTCGGCGGCGACGTCGTCGGACTCGATGGTGGTGACGGTGGACGCGGACACGGCTGCCACGGTAGCGCCTCGTCGCGGTTCACGGACTTCCCCGATCCCTGAGGAGGCCCGGAGCTTGCGGAGGGCCGGCCCCTCCGATCCCTGAGGAGGCCCGGAGCTTGCGGAGGGCCGGCCCCTCCGATCCCTGAGGAGGCCCGGAGCTTGCGGAGGGCCGTCTCGAAGGGAGACGTGGCCGGGCGCGGTGCGTCGGCCGGTCATGAGAAACTGGACCACATCCTGTATCCGCATCCGTTCTCTACCGCAGTTCTCGTTCGAGGAGTAGTTCCCATTCCCAACTTCGCCGACACCACCTTCACCGATCCGGCACGTATCCGGAACTTCTGCATCATCGCCCACATCGACCACGGCAAGTCGACGCTGGCGGACCGGATGCTGCAGCTCACCGGCGTCGTCGAAGAGCGGCAGATGCGGGCGCAATATCTCGACCGGATGGACATCGAGCGCGAGCGCGGCATCACCATCAAGGCGCAGAACGTGCGTCTGCCCTGGACGGTGAAGTCCGCGGCGGGCGACGAGGACTACGTCCTGCATCTCATCGACACCCCCGGGCACGTCGACTTCACCTATGAGGTCTCGCGCGCGCTCGAGGCGTGTGAGGGCGCGGTGCTCCTCGTCGACGCCGCGCAGGGCATCGAGGCGCAGACGCTCGCCAACCTGTATCTGGCGATGGAGAACGACCTCACCATCATCCCGGTGCTGAACAAGATCGATCTGCCCGCGGCCGACCCCGAGCGCTACGCCGCCGAGCTCGCGCACATCGTGGGATGCGAACCCGAGGACGTGCTGCGGGTGTCGGGCAAGACCGGTGTCGGCGTGACCGAACTGCTCGACGAGGTCATCCGCTCGGTGCCCGCCCCGGTGGGCGACCCCGATGCCCCGGCGCGGGCGATGATCTTCGACTCGGTCTACGACACCTACCGCGGCGTGGTCACCTACGTCCGTGTTGTCGACGGCAAGGTCGTGCCGCGGGAGAAGATCCTGATGATGTCGACCGGGACCACGCACGAGTTGCTCGAGGTGGGCATCGTGTCCCCGGAGCCGAAGCCGACCAAGGGTCTGGGTGTCGGCGAGGTCGGTTACCTGATCACCGGTGTGAAGGACGTGCGGCAGTCGAAGGTCGGTGACACCGTCACCACCGCCCGGCACGGCGCCGAGCAGGCACTCACCGGGTACCGGGAGCCGCAGCCGATGGTCTACTCGGGTCTGTATCCGCTCGACGGCTCCGACTACCCGGTGTTGCGTGAGGCACTCGAGAAGCTGCAACTCAACGACGCCGCACTGACCTTCGAGCCGGAGACCTCGGTCGCGCTCGGCTTCGGGTTCCGCTGCGGCTTCCTCGGCCTGCTGCACATGGAGATCACCCGCGAACGACTCGAGCGCGAGTTCAACCTCGACCTGATCTCGACCGCCCCCAACGTCGTCTACCGCGTGGAGATGGAAGACGGTTCCGAGCACGTGGTCACCAACCCGTCGGACTGGCCGGAGGGCAAGACCCGGCACATCTACGAGCCGATCGTCAAGACGACGGTCATCGCGCCGAGCGAGTTCATCGGCGCGATCATGGAGCTGTGTCAGTCCCGCCGCGGCGAGCTCGGCGGCATGGACTATTTGTCGGAGACGCGCGTGGAACTGCGGTACACGCTGCCGATGGCGGAGATCATCTTCGACTTCTTCGACGCACTGAAGTCCCGCACGCGTGGCTACGCCAGCCTCGACTACGAGGAGGCGGGCGAACAGGAGGCCGACCTGGTGAAGGTCGACATCCTCCTGCAGGGCGAGGCCGTGGACGCGTTCAGTGCGATCGTGCACAAGGACGCCGCCTACGCGTACGGCAACCGGATGGCGATCAAGCTCAAGGAGCTCATCCCGCGTCAGCAGTTCGAAGTTCCCGTGCAGGCTGCGGTCGGCTCCAAGATCATCGCGCGCGAGAACATCCGCGCCATCCGCAAAGACGTGCTCGCGAAGTGTTACGGCGGCGACATCAGCCGTAAGCGCAAGCTGCTCGAGAAGCAGAAAGAGGGCAAGAAGCGGATGAAGACCATCGGCCGGGTCGACGTCCCGCAGGAGGCGTTCGTGGCCGCGCTCTCCACCGACGCGGTGGGTGACAAGCCGAAGGGGAAGTGATGACCGAAGGGGAGACGATGGCTGCAGGGCAGGGTGCCACGAGCGTGAATCCGGTACTGGTACACAGCGGTCTGCCCTACGATCTCCCCGACTTCAGGTCGATCTCCGACGACGACTTCCTGCCGGCGTTCACCTCGGCCATGGCGTCACATGTCGCCGAGGTGGAAGCGATCGCGGCCGAGGTCGCAGCGCCCACGTTCGTCAACACGATCGAGGCGCTCGAGCTCTCGGGCCGCGACCTGGCGCGCGCGGCGGGGATCTTCTTCAACCTCGTCGGACCGGACACGAACCCGAAGCGGAACGAGATCTCCCAGGAGCTCTCGACGCTCCTCACCGATCACGCGAACACGATCGCGATGAATCCGGTTCTGTTCGAGCGCATCTCCGACCTCCACGCGCGCGCCGACGATCTCGGCCTCACCGAGCCGCAGCGTCGGCTGCTCGACAAGCGGTACCGGGAATCCGTTCGCGCCGGCGCCGGACTCCCGGCCGACGCGCAGCAGGAGATGCGCGAGATCGCCTCCCGGCTGGCCTATCTCACCACGACGTTCTCCCAGAAGATCCTCGACGACACCAACGAATCGGCGGTTCTCGTCGGCGACGCAACCGACCTCGACGGCCTGTCCGCCGGGCAGATCGCGGCCGCGCGACGCGCCGCGATCGAGGCGGGACACGAGAACGGGCACCTCATCACGCTCGAGTTGCCGACGAGCCAGTCGGTGCTGACCGAACTGGCGAACGCCGATGTGCGGCAACGGGTGTTCGAAGCATCGGTGAACCGGTGCGCTCGAGGCAACGAGCACGACACCCGCGACCTGGTCCTCGAGATCGTCCGCTTGCGGGCGCGGCGCGCCGAATTGCTCGGTTACCGCGACCATGCCGAGTTCGTCATCGCCGAGCAGACCGCACCGAACCCGGCGGCGGTCGACGACATGCTCCGGGAACTCAACGCGTCGGCCATGCGTGCCGGCGGCCGCGAACTCACCCGTCTCACCGAATTCGCGGGCGATGTGCCGATCGGTCCCGCCGATCTCACGTACTGGCTCGACCGCGAGAAGCGGTCGCAGGCGTCGGTGCCACTCGACGGGTTCGCGGACTACTGCGAACTCGACACGGTGCTGACCCGGGGCGTGTTCCACGCCGCGAACACGTTGTACGGACTGCGCTTCGTCGAGCTGACCGATCTGCCGCTGTATCACCCGGACGTACGCGCGTGGGAGGTGCGCGACGACACGGGCGTCGGCATCGGCCTGTTCCTCGGCGACTTCTATGCCCGACCGTCGAAACGCGGTGGCGCATGGATGAACAACATCGTCGACCAGTCGTCGGTGCTGCAGACCCATCCGATCATCGTGAACGTGCTGAACCTGACCAAGCCCGATGCCGGACAGCCGTGTCTGCTCACGATGGATCAGCTCACCACCCTCTTCCACGAGTTCGGACACGCGCTGCACGGGCTGTTGTCGTCGGTCGAGTACCCGTCGCAGTCCGGTACGTCGGTCCCGCGGGACTTCGTCGAGTTTCCGTCGCAGGTGAACGAGATGTGGGCGCTGCACCCCGACGTGCTGGCCAACTACGCCCGGCACCACGAGACCGGCGAGCCCATCCCGGCCGAACTGGCCGAGGCGGCACGGGAATCGGCCGGAACCGAATCTGCACACGGGACCATCGAATACCTCGCCGCGTCCTCCCTGGACCTCGCCTGGCATCGGCTGTCCGTGTCGGAGGCCGAGGCGATCGCCGATGTCGAGACCTTCGAGTCGCAGGCGCTCGCCGACGCGGGACTCCACACCGAGCTGATCCCGCCGCGCTACCGGAGTGCGTACTTCAACCACATCTTCGGCGGCGGCTACTCCGCCGGGTACTACAGCTACATCTGGTCGGAGGTGCTCGACGCCGAGACCGAGCAGTGGTTCCTCGCCGAGGGCGGGCTGCAGCGCGAGAACGGCCGGCGATTCGCCGACGCCACTCTGTCCCGCGGCGACAGCGTCGATCCGCTTGTCGCGCACGAAGGCCTGATCGGTCGCCGACCGCGGATAGACCCGTTGCTGCGGCGCCGGGGGCTCGCGGCCTGACCGGGGGCATGGCCGTGACGAGGCGCACCCCACGCCGTGATCTGTCGGCGTTCGCGGTACTGAGCATCGCGACCGCGATCGTCGTGATCGGTCTCAAGCTGATCGCGTGGCGGATCACCGGTTCGGTCGGTCTGCTCTCCGACGCGCTGGAGTCGGTGGTCAATCTCGTTGCGGCGGTGGGAGCCTTCGTGGCTCTGCGGGTGGCGGCGAAGCCGGCCGACCGGAGTCACAACTTCGGACACACGAAGGCCGAGTACTTCTCGGCGGTGTTCGAGGGCGTGATGATCGTCGTCGCGGCGGTCGTCATCATCGTCACGGCCGCCGACCGTCTGTTCCATCCGCAGGAGCTCGAGGAAGTCGGTGTCGGACTGGCGATCTCGATCGGTGCGACCGCCGTCAATGCGGTCGTCGGCTGGGTGCTCATCCGAGCCGGGCGCCGCCATCGGTCACTGACACTCGAAGCCGACGGCAAACACCTCATGACCGACGTGTGGACGACCATCGGGGTGGTCGTCGGCGTCTTCCTGGTGGCCGCCACGGGCTGGTTGCCGCTCGATCCCCTGATCGCCATCGCGGTGGCGGTCAACATCCTGGTCGTGGGCGGCCGGCTGGTGTGGCGATCCGGTGCGGGGCTGATGGACGCGGCACTGCCCGACGACGAGCGGGCCACCATCGACCGGGTCCTCGCCGCGCACCGCGCCGATCGAATCGACTTCCACGACATCCGCACGCGCGAGGCGGGTCATGAGCGATTCGTGCAGATGCACATGCTGGTGCCCGGCGACTGGTCGGTGCAGCGCGCACACGACCTCGCCGAGCGGGTCGAGGACGAACTGCGCAGCGCGGTCGACGGACTGAACGTGACGATGCACGTCGAACCGATCAACGACCCACGCGCGTACGAGGACTGGCGGCTCGACTGAGTGGCGTCAGGCGTCGGTCACCCGGCCGAGGCGCGCTGGAAGTGGCCCAGCAGATCCGGGTAGCGGGCCAGGTGTGCGCCGCCGTTGAGGTCGAGGCTCTCTCCGGTGAGCCATGACGCGTGCGTCATGTAGACGGCGGCTTCGGCGACCTCCTCGGGAGTTCCCGACCGCCCCAGCGGGGTGTTGGCCAGGTAGTCCTCCTCGAGGCCCGGCACCGACATCGATGGTGTCGTGAGGGGAGTCATCACGATTCCGGGCGCGATCGCGTTGACGCGGATCTTCCGCTCGGCGAGCTCGAGTGCGGCCACCTGGGTGAGCATGGCCAGGCCGGCCTTCGCCGAGCAGTAGGCGCTCATCCCGGTTCCCGGCTGCCGCGCGTTCAGCGACGACAGCGAGATGATGACCCCGCCGTCGTCCATTGCCCGCGCCGCCTGCTTGATGACCGCGAACGCTCCGGTGAGACAGACATCGACAACGCGGCGGAACTTCTCGATGGCCAAGTCCGTGACCGCTCCGGCGACGCTGAGTCCGGCGCTGTTCACGACGACGTCCACGTGCCCGCGGTGCGCTCGAACGGAGTGGAACAGTTCGCGGACCGAGTCTTCGTCGACGACGTCGACCGCTGCGGCATCATGCGGCGAACCCAGCTCGGCGGCAATGGATTCGGCGAGGTCGAGATTGCGGTCGGCGACGGTGACCACCGCTCCGTCGGCGGCCAGCGCGCGTGCGATCGCGGCTCCGATTCCGGAGGCACCTCCTATGACGACGGCGCTGCGGGGTTCGGAAGAGGACATGGCGTGCGTTCCTTCGGAATGTGGGACATCACGAGGGTTCGAGACCCCTGGGAATGACCATTGCGTGTGCGAGCGCCGACAGTTGCTCGGCGAGGCCCGGACGGGACTTGAGTTCGGGGTTCTGGCAGACGTCGGTGATGACGGCGATCGCCGCCTGCGCGAGTGCGCGCGCGTCGTCGCCGGTCACCTCGTCGGACAGCGCGGAGATCGCCTCCATCCACTCGGCGATGTATTCGCGCTGGGTTTCGCGCAGGCGGAGCTGTTCGTCGTCGGAGAGATAGAGAAGGTCCGCGGCGAGAATGTGCATGATGCGTCCATGAACGCCGAGTGCCTGGCGAACATAGGTGTCGATGAGCGTCCGGAGAACTTCCGCCGGCGTCGTCGCGTGTGCCAGGGCTTCGGCGGTGACGTAGAGCAGACCTTCGGCACCACGCTCCAGGATCGCGCTCAGCACCTGGGTCTTGCCGGTCACATGCTGATACAGAGTCGCCACCGACATCTCCGACGCCTTCGCGATGTCATCGATACGCACGTCGTAGAAGCCTCGCTCGTCGAACAAGGCGGTCGAGGCCGTGAGGATTCGCTCCCGGCGACCGGCGGGCCGACGAAGTGCCGGCGTGGGGGCCGTGACGACGTCGGTGTCGACAGCGGGGAGTCGGCAGTTGATGATTTCTCGAGCGATCGCCTGCTGGACGCTGATCAGGCGTTCGGGCGTCAGATTGCCTCGAACACTGGGGGTGTTGGAGTACATGGTCAACACCGCGAACCCGAGCAATTCTCGGTCCTGCTTGCGGGTCTCGGGTCTGACTGCGGCGATCTTCGATGCAATGCGGTCGCGGTTCTTGCGGAAGTCGTCCTCGAACTCGGCCCGATCGGCGTCGCGCAGGTGTCGCTGTTCTCGACGCCACAGGGTGGCTTCGTCGCCGTTGGCGGTGATGTCGGAAAGGCCGTCGAGAAACAGATCGAGACGCTCCTGCGGGGTCGTGCCTTCTCGATCCGCCCGGTCGGTCAGGTTTTCGACCAGGGCGACCTGGCTGCGCAACGCCTGCACCAGGATTGCGTACTTCCCTTTGAAATGCCGGTACATGGCCGGGCCGGTGAGGCCGACCGCCGAGCCGATCTGGTCGATGCTGACGTTCTGATATCCCAGATCCTGGAACAGTAGGGTCGCGGCTCGCACGATCTGTTCGGCTCGATGTTCACCCCGGGTGAGGGAGGTGGGCGCGACGTGGGTGGTGTCGGTCATGGAGCAAGTGTCGCATTCGCGTCCCGATCAGGACCGGACCAAGCCACGACGGCGGTGCCGGCAAGCGTTCGGGTGCCATCCGCCAGCCGGACGTCGAGATCGAGCACGACGCGCTGCTCGTCGTCGACGCTCACCAGCTCTTTCACGGTGGCGGTGAGGACCGGCTCGGCGAGGACCGGTGTGATCGCGGTGAACCGCGTCGACAGCTCCCGGATACTGCTCTGCGGAAAGCGCTGGGTCAACAGGCGACCCAGGTAAGCCATGGACAACATCCCGTGGGCGAACACGTCGTCCATGCCCGAGGCGCGGGCCGAATCGATGTCGATGTGGATGGGGTTGTGATCGCCTGATGCGCCGGCGAAGAGTGCGAGCGTGGTGCGGGTCACCGCGCCGGGTCTCAATTCGGCGACCACGTCGCCGGGGGCTGGTGCGCTCATGTCGGTTCCTGTGGATTTCTGATCACGCTGACGCTCTCGAGTTCTGCGACCACCTCGTCGCCGCGGCTCACCGTCGTACGTCGCACCAGGAAGTCCAGGGCGCCCCCGGCTTTCGAGTAGGCGTCGACGTAACGGGTGGCGAAGCCGACGGTGTCGCCTGCGTGCACGTCGGCGAAGTATCTGAACCGCTGTTCGCCGTGGAGAACCGTACCCAGGTCGACCCCGTGTGCCGCGAGGTCGCCGAACACGTCGGAGTTCTCCAGCTCGAGACCGAAGAGGAAGGTCGGCGGCGCGAGGACGTCGGGATGGCCGGCGGCGACCGCGGCGTCACGGTCGTGATGGATCGGATCGTATTCGCCGACGGCGGTGGCGAACTGGCGGATACGGCCGCGTTCTATGTCGGCGACGACGGTAGGGGACTCGACGTCGAGAATCGCTCGGTCGAGAGGCATCAGGACACCTTCTCGTACAGACTCACGACGCATGCACCGCCCAGTCCGAGATTGTGCTGCAGGGCGAGACGAGCGCCCTCGACCTGGCGATCGCCGGCCTGGCCGCGCAACTGCCACACCAACTCGGCGCACTGGGCGAGGCCCGTGGCTCCGAGTGGATGCCCCTTGGACAACAGGCCGCCGGACGGGTTGGTCACGACGCGACCGCCGTAGGTGTTGTCGCCGTCGAGGACGAACTTCTCCGCGGTGCCCTCTGGGGTGAGTCCGAGCCCTTCGTAGGTGATGACCTCATTGGTGGAGAAGCAGTCGTGCAGTTCGACGACGGGGATGTCGAGCGGATCGACGCCGGACAGCTCGTAGACTTCGGCCGCGGCTTTGGCGGTCATGTCGTAGCCGGCTACACGCATCATGTCGGTGGTGTCGAAGGTCCCGGGGACGTCGGTCACCATCGATTGCGCGCGGAGGCGGACGCTGGCGTCGATGCCCCGGGCGCGGGCGAACTCCTCGCTGCAGACGATGGCTGCGGCTGCGCCGTTGGTCGGCGGGCAGCACATCAGCAGGGTCAAGGGTCCCCAGATCTGCTTCGACGTCATCACAGTGTCGAGGTCGATCGGATCGCGGAACACCGCCAGCGGATTCCGGCCGGCGTGGGTCCGTGCCTTCACCGAGACACGGCCGAAGACCTCTGCCGTGACTCCGTGACGGTCCATGTACTCGATGCCTGCGCCACCGAACATCTTGGCAGCCATGGGTGCGGGCGCGTCGCCGTCGGGCCGCGACTGCGCGATCTTCTCGCCACGCTCGGTGGGGCTGGGGCGATCGCCGTAGGCGTTGACCAGCGCTCCGGGCTGCATCTGCTCGAACCCCAGAGCGAGCACGCAGTCGGCGGTGCCGGCGGCGACGGCCTGGCGAGCCAACCACAGGGCGCTCGAACCGGTCGAGCAGTTGTTGTTGACGTTGACGATCGGGATGCCGCTCATGCCGATCTCGTACAGCGCGTTCTGCCCGGATGTCGAATCGCCGTAGACATAGCCCACATAGGCCTGTTGCACGTCCGAGTAGTCCAGTCCCGCGTCGGCGAGCGCCGCGCGCGCGGCGGTTGCGCCCATCTGGTCATAGGTCTGGCTCTTGCCCGGCTTGGTGAAGGGCATCATCCCTACACCGCTGATGCAGACATTCGTCATGGTCCATCTTTCGTTCGGTGTGTTCTCGAGGCTGGTGACATCACCAAACCACATAAAGTCGTCACTAACAACACGCTCATTTCACCAGTCAGTGGGCTATTGACTCTTCATATAGGCCGAAGTTAGCATTCACCCCAGTGACTACGATCACAAGATTCCACACCGGTGGGGCGGCGCGGCAATCGCGCGGACCCCACGAACGCCGAAACGCCTTGGGAGGCAGCACGTGAGCGTGCAGAAACTGCAGGACAAAGTCGCGCTGGTATCGGGTTCGGGCCGAGGAATCGGCCGTGCGGTTGCCGTGAAGCTCGCTTCCGAGGGAGCTCGGGTGGTGGTCAACGACCTCGATCCAGAGCCGGCGAAAGAGGTTGTGGCCGAGATCGAGTCAGCAGGAGGGCAGGCGGTCGCCTGCATCGGCAGCGTCACCGACCCCGAATTCGCCGACCGTTTCGTGACGACCGCGGTGGACAACTTCGGCGGTGTCGACATCATCGTGAACAACGCCGGCTACACCTGGGACAGTGTGATCCAGAAGATGACCGACAAGCAGTGGGCCGACATCCTCGATGTGCATCTGACCGCGCCGTTCCGAATCCTGCGCGCCGCTCAACCGGTCATCAGCGCAGCGGTCAAACGGGAGCGCGAGCAGGGTTCGGTTCCCTGCCGCAAGGTCGTCAACATCTCCTCGACCTCGGGTCTGCTCGGCAACCCCGGCCAGGCGAACTATTCGTCGGCCAAAGCCGGAATGGTCGGCCTCACCAAGACCATCGCCAAGGAGTGGGGACGCTACAACGTGACCTCCAACGCGGTGGCCTACGGCGTGATCAGCACGCGTCTGACGTCGGTGACCACTGAGGCGAAGACGATCAAGGTCGAGGACCGCGACATCAGGGTCGGGATGGATCCGGCGGTGATGGAAGCGGCGACGAAGGGGATCGCCCTCGGACGTGCCGGAACGGTCGAGGAGGCGGCCGGGGCCGTCTATCTGTTGTGCAGCCCGGAGTCGAGTTACATCACCGGACAGGTCCTGGTCTGCGGTGGCGGGCTGTGACGGGTTCGTCTGCAGCACAACGCGCTGTGAACAGATCGTACGACGAGGTGGACTACGAGATCGCGGATGGCGTCGCCGTCATCACACTCGATGCTCCGCAGCGCCGCAACGGCATGCGGGTCCAGATGCTCGTGGATGCCCTCCATGCCTTGGATCGTGCCGACCGCGATCCTGATGTCCGCGCGGTGATCGTCACCGGAGCCGGCGAATCCTTCTCCGTGGGAGCCGATCTCGACGGGCCCGAGACGCTGTCGCGAGCGCTGGTCGAGGACGTCGACGGTCACACCCCGACGGGTTACCGTGAGCCGGCGGGCCGGATCAGCGAGCGGTTGTTCTCGATGTGCAAGCCGGTCATCGCAGCGTTGAACGGGCATGCCATCGGCGGCGGGGCGACGATCGCCGCAGCGATGGACATCCGCATCGCGAGTGAGAACGCCCGGTTCGGGTTCGTGTTCACTCAGCGGGGTGTCGTCCCCGAAGGTGCGTCGTCCTGGTTCCTCCCGCGACTGGTCGGGTTGGGTCGTGCTGCCGATTGGTTGCTGACGGGCCGAGTCTTCGATGCAGCTGAGGCTTACGAAGCGGGCTTCCTCACGAAGGTGGTCCCAGCCGATCAGGTGATGTCGGTCGCCCATGAGTACGCGCGATTGTTCGCCCGGAACACCTCGCCTACGTCCGTGGCATTGTCCAAGAGGTTGCTCTCGAGCGCGTGGCTCCACTCCCACCCGGGTCCGGCTGCGGCCCAGGAGTCCCGAATCTACGCCGGTCGAGTCGACTCCGATGATGCTCGGGAGGGCGTCATGTCCTTTCTGGAGCGCCGACCTGCTGTCTTCCCCCCACTCGATCCTTCGCCGGCGCAGCGTTTCTGAGCTGATCGCCGCAGACAGAGGAGCACAATGACCAACCAGCCGTTCACCGTGTGCAAGTACGGCGCCGACGCCGAAGGAACACACGACCCCGCCGACGTCCACAACTTCAACGAAAGCGTCTACTTCAACTTCGTCGACCCCGTCTCGCAATTGGGCGGTCTCGTGCGCATCGGCAACCGTCCGAATCTCGGCTACAGCGAGACTTCGGTGCAACTGACGCTGCCGGGCGGCGCGATCGCATTTCGTGCGGGTCGGACACCCCGGGACACCAACGACGGGTTCGCCGGTCAAGGCCTCGAGATCGTGTTCACCGAGCCCACTCGAAAGGCGACGATCACCTACCGCAACTCGGTTGCGCGCGTGACGCATCCGTCCCTGATGGCAGAGAACGGACGAATCGCTCTCAAGAACGCGCCCGCCGAGGACTGCGAGATCTCGCTCACCTACGAGGCATCGAGTCCGATGTTCGTGATCAACAGTGACGGTGGCGGCGACTGCACGCCCGGCGAGTCGACCTTCGCCACCGACCATTACGAGCAGTTCGGTCATCTCTCGGGGACCATCCGGGTCGGGACGCGGACCTGGGTGCTCGAGAAGGTGACGTCGTTTCGGGACCATTCGTGGGGTCCGCGTGAATGGGATTCCTACACCGGGGAATGGGTGGCCGGCTGGCTCGCCGACGGGACCGCATTCAGTGCCTACGGCGAATACGAGAAGTCAGGGATCAGGGTGTCGGCTGGGGCCGTGCTGACCACCGACGGAGTCGCCCACCCGATCACCGACTACCGCGTCCTCACCGATTACGCCGGCGAATCCACCTACTCGGGGCGCCACGTCGGCGTCGTCCAGGCAGAGGGGTTGCCGACGATCGTGGTCGACGGGACGATCCGCCACTTCGTCCCGGTCACCCAGCGCACCGAGGACCGCGCGGTGCGGATGGGGCAGATGACCGTCGATCTCGCCGAAGGCGTCGGCGGCTGGGCCGTCGCCGAGTTCCTGCGACCGATCCGCCCGTAGAAGGAGTTCCCATGTATCCCGGACGTCACGCCGCCGAACACCCCGACCGCCCGGCCGTGATCATGGCGGGCAGCGATGCGATTCTCACCTATGGGGACCTCGACTCGCGCGCCAACAGACTCGCCGCGCTCTTCCGTGCGAACGGATGTGAGCCGGGCGACCACATCGCCCTGTTCATGGAGAATCACGTCGAGATGATCGTGGCGATGTCCGCAGCCGAACGCAGCGGACTGTTCTACACGCCGGTCAACTCGTTTCTGTCGGCCGGCGAGGCCGCGTACATCATCAACGACTCGCAGTCGAAGCTGGTCATCACAACAGTGGCGAAATTCGATGTAGCACAAGACTTACCGCAGTTGTGCCCAGCGGTGGGTCGTTGGCTCCTCGTCGACGCCGACCAGCTCGCATCCATGCCCGGACCATTCGAGTCGTTCGCCGAGGCTGTCGCCGGGTTCGGCGACGCCCCAGGCGAGAACGAGCGACTGGGAACTCCGATGTTCTACTCGTCGGGCACCACCGGCCGGCCCAAGGCCATCAAGCGCAATCTGCCCGACGCGCACCCGGGACAGATCCTGGACATCGAGGACTTCGGTCGGAAGGTCTTCCACCTCCGGGAGGGCATGCGTTTTCTCTCGCCCGCTCCGCTGTATCACTCCGGGCCTCAGTCGTCGGTGGCCATCGGCATCCGTCTCGGCGCGACGATCGTCGTGATGAAGCGGTTCGATGCCCGTGACTACCTCGACCTCATCGAGGAACACCGGATCACGCATTCCATGGTTGTTCCCACCATGTTCTCGCGCATGCTCAAACTCCCGGAAAGAGAACGGCAGCAGGACCTCTCGTCGTTGGAGGTGGTGGTGCACGGTGCCGCACCGTGCCCGGTGGCGGTGAAGGAGGCGATGATCGATTGGTTCGGCCCGGTCATCTACGAGTACTACGGCGGCACCGAGGCGAACGGCATCTGTGGCTGTACACCCGAGGAGTGGCTGGCGCACAAGGGAACCGTCGGCCGTCCGTTCATGGGTGAGCCGGTGATCCTCGACGATGACGGGAACCCATGCCCGCCGCGAGTACCAGGAACCATCTGGTTCCGGGGCGTCGGTGCAACGTTCGAATACTTCAACGATCCGGGCAAGACCGCCGAAGCTCGGGACGCCGACGGCACGATGTCGAAGATCGGGGACATCGGCTACCTGGACGAGGACGGATTCCTGTACCTCACCGACCGTCAGGCGTTTGTCATCATCTCCGGCGGGGTGAACATCTACCCGCAGGAGGTGGAAAATCTCCTCGTCACCCATCCCGAGGTGCTCGATGCCGCGGTCTTCGGCGTGCCCGACGAGGACTTCGGCGAGGCGGTCAAGGCAGTGATCCAACCGGTCGACCCCGACGCCGACCAGACCGAGTTGGGGGAGCGGCTGGACGCCTTCTGCCGCGATGGGCTGGCGAAGTTCAAATGTCCGAGGTCGTTCGACTTCATCTCCGAGATGCCCCGCCTGCCAACCGGAAAGCTCTACAAGAAGCCGCTGCGCGATGCGTACTGGCCGACTCGCGCGGGCGCGCACGCGTGAGCAGCGGCGATCCGCGATGTGTCGCCCACTCCATCCGGCGTGAGGCGGACCCGCAGACCTACGAAGGAGCGAACGAAGTGATGAACGATCCCGCCGGCCGTGTCAAGGGGACAACGTGACGGGGCCGTTGACCGGTCGCGTCGCTCTCGTCACCGGCGGATCGCGAGGAGTCGGCCGATCGGTCGCGTCGAGACTTGCCCGGGACGGCGCAACCGTCGCGATCACCTACCGCCGTGAGGCCCAAGCCGCCGCCGAGGTCGTCGACGAGATCGGCGCCTTCGGCGGACGAGCTCGGGCCTATCAGGTGTCGATCGACGACGTGAGGGCCGTCGAGTCGATGGTGGACACCATCGCGAGCGATCTCGGCGCCGTCGATCTGCTGGTCAGCAACGCCGGTTCGGCCAGCCGCGGCACCGACATCGACGACCTCGACGCCTCGTCGCCGTTCGGGCGGGTGTGTCGGCCGGAGGACGTCGCCGGTGCCGTGGCCTTCCTGGTGTCGGCCGACTCGGAATACATGACAGGACAACGTCTCGTGGTCGACGGTGGCGGGCCGAAGGCGGCGATCTTCTGATGGCCACCACCACCGCCGAGAGCTTTCTCGGCGAGCTGACCGCCGAACTCGATCGCGCGCTCGACGCGGCCGGGACCCTGCGCCTCACCGATGTCGACAAGCGTGGGGAGGGCAACTCGTGGGAGACCTACCTCGTGACCGTCGCATGGGATGGTCCGAGAGGTCCGGAGGGGGACACCTATGCCGTGAAGCGGCAACCCGTCAGCGGCATCGCCGGTGACTACGACGTGTCCCGCGAGGTCGCGCTGCTCGGTGCCGCCGGCGCCATCGGTATGCGCGTCCCGAAGGTGGTCGCCTCCGTTGTCCCCACCGCCGGGGCGCGCGGATGGTTCGCGATGGAGAAGGTGCACGGGCAGATCCCGATGCCACCCACGATCTCTCGGATGGTCCCGGACCCGGCGGAGCGGGAACAACTCGGTCGCGATGTCGCCCGCGAGATGGCGCGTCTCCATGCCGCCGATCCGCAGACCCTGGGATTGACCGTGCTCGGTCCGGTCCCGGCGCCGGAAGACACCGGGAAAGACGAGAACGACAAGTGGGCGCAGGTCTATCGCGACGTCGTCGACATCCCCATTCCGATTCTTGATCTCGCCTTCGCCTGGCTCGATCATCGCCGAGACGCGGTGTCGGGACGGGTCTCGCTCGTCCACAACGACTTCCGTGTCGGCAATGTGGTGATCGCCGACGGCGCCATCACCGGTGTGCTCGACTGGGAGACCGCCCACTTCTCCGATCCGACCGCCGACATCGCCTGGTTCGCGCAGCGGACTTCGAGGGGGCGCTCGCCGTTGCTGTGCAAGCTGATCGATCTCGAGCCCTTCCTCGACGAGTACGAGACGGCGGGAGGCTGGCGCCCACAACCCGAAGCGCTCACCTGGTGGGCCGTGCAGTCGCTGACCAAGACGGCCGTCGGATGCCTGCAGGCGGTCGACATCTACTCGTGCGGTGAGCGCGATGAACTGCGCTACTCGAACATGGCGCACAGCGTCTACTACAGCATCGGCTGGCTGTCGAAGATGCTGCGGGACAGAGAATGGGGATACTGAGCCATGACCGTCTACTCCACCGAGCCGGGGCAGCTCTTCGCCACGATCCGGGACACTCTGGCACACCGCGTTGCCGGCCACCTGACCGACACGACCGCACGGCTCGAGCTGGCCGCGGTCATCGAGGCCCTCGACAACCTGGCCGATCGCATCGATTGGGATACCGAACGGCTGTCGCGGTGCATCGCCGAGACGGACGACCTGGCCCGGCAATTGGAGCTCGGTCATGATGTGTCAGGAGCCGGGGTCGAGGGCCTACGGCAGCGGCGTCGTGCGATCTCGACCGCGCTCGCGTCGACCTATCGGAACGACGGCGCATCGGCGAAGACGGTCGACGCCGTGCTCCGATTCACCGAAGTCGATGTCCGCGAGCAGATCTCGACCGCCTTGCGAAACGGTTTGCCGGACTGACCTCGTCGACCGTCGCAGAGCGGTCGAGCAGGGGAGTCGGTCGTATTTCACCAACCCGCCACCTCACCCCGCAGACGCGCGCAGTGGCCGGTGCGTCTGCGGGTGAGGTGGCGAATTGCGTGGACAGGCGATCTGCCGGATCAGGTGCGCGCGGTGGTCACGAAGTCGCTCGGGTCCGGATATGCTGTGCGGGTCCAGTATTCGTGGACCGGCCACGGCGAGTTGGTCACCACGCGGCCGCTGGTGTTGCGATAGTAACTGTCGACCCCGTCCATGGCGTAGACCATCGCATCGTTGGCCGCATCGAGTTCCTGGTTGTACCGCTCATACGGTTCCGGACGGCATTCGATCGAGGCCAGATCTTCGGTGACCAACCGGGAAATCGACTCCACGACATAACGGACCTGGGCCTCGGCAATGGTGATGTAGCTGCCCCCGGGCGGATTGGTGTTGGGGCCGTACAGGAAGAACAGATTCGGGAAGCCCGGCGTCGTGATACCCAGGTAGGCCCGGCCGTCGTCGTCGGACCAACTGTCGCGCAACAACGTTTCCGCACGGCCACGAATCTCCATCGGGAACAGGAACCGCTGTTGTTGGAACCCGGTGCACAGGATCAGCACGTCGATCTCCCGTGCCTCGCCGTCGGCGGTCACGATCCCGGTCGGGGTGAGCCGGTCGACGCGGTCGGTGAGCAGCTCGACATGGTCTTTGCGCAGGGTGGCGAACCAGCCGTTGTCGATGAGCAAACGCTTGCCGAACGGTGGGTAGTCGGGTGTCGTGCGGCGGATCAGGTCGGCGTCGCCGTCGAGTTGCCGCTCGAGGTAGGCCGTGAAGTGTGCGCGAAACGCGTCGTTCAGCGAGCTGACCAGCTTGCCCTTCGCGGCGCGGTCCGGATCGACGGGCAGCGCGGCGAAGGTACGTTCGGTGTAGAGCCAGTAGAGACGGAATCGGTACCAGCCGCGGTAGAACGGGATGTTGTCGAACAACCAGTGCTTGATCGGATCCGACGGTGCGAAGTAATGCTCGTTCGGTGTGATCCACTGCGGTTGTCGCTGGACGATCGCCATCGACTCGACCTGCTCGGAGATGGCCACGACGAGCTGCATCGCACTCGCTCCACTGCCGACCACGGCGACCCGTTTGCCGGTCAGATCCACATCGGCGGGCCATTCCGCGGAATGGACGATCTGCCCGGTGAACTGTTCGGTTCCGGGATACGCGGGGATGTTCGGCGTGCTGTGGAGACCCGCGGCGGTCACCAGCGCTGTTGCGCCGACCTCCTGCCGGCGGCCGTCGGGGCCGGTGACCGAGAGCATCCACCGCTGGTCCTCATCGTTCCAGATCGCTGAATCAACGGTGTGTCGCATGCGAATTCGCTCGACGACCCCATGCGATCGGGCCACGTCCGACACGTATTCGAAGATCTCGTCGCGTCGGGCGAAGTACTCCGACCAGTTCTTCGGATGGAAGGAGAACGAGTAGAGGTCACTCGGGATGTCGACACGCGCGCCCGGGTACTGATTGGCGTACCAGGTTCCGCCGAGTTCCGCATCGCGTTCGTACACCGTGTACGGAATGCCGGCCTTCTCGAGATTGATCGCGCAGAGCAGACCGGAGATCCCGGCGCCGACGATCGCGACACCGAAGTCGGTGCGGGAGTCCCGGATACGGCCCCTGATGCCGGGTGGCTGGTACGGGGCGAAGCCGAGTTGCTCGGCGATCATCGGCGCGTGATCCTCCCCGATCGGCTCACCCATGGAGACGCTCATCAGCCGGGCGAGTTCAGCACCGGCAGGGGCGGGGCCGGCCGGCGGCTTCCCGTGGCACCAGTCCAGGACCGCGTCGGTCACCGCGTCGTGGATCTCGGCGAGGATCTCCGGCGGCAGACCGCCGTCGTTCAGCTCCTCGAAACCCCTGGGCGACTTCGGGGTGTACGGGGCCGACAGCCACTTCTCCTCGCCGGTCAGCTGATAGAGAACCGGCAGCAGGCAGCCGACGTTGCCCGCGGAGACTGCGCGGTGCACCGTCTCGCGGTCGAGGTGCGGGTTGGGTTTCGGCGTGGGGGTCATAACTCCTGCTTTCCGGGGGTGTGGTCAGTCGACGAGTGCTCGAAGCGACTCGACGGCGGCAAGGCGTTCGGTGTGGGTGTCGGCCATCGGAACGACGTTGAGCAACCCGACGCCGAGTTCGGCGAGCATGGCTACACGTTCGGCAACGTAGGAGGCCGACCCGATCAGCGATGTGGCGCGAACCAGTTCATCGGGTACCGCCGCCGCAGCTTCCGCGTGACGGCCCGACAGGAACAGGTCTTGGATCGCGGCGGCTTCCGCGTCGAAGCCGTACCGTCGCGCCAACGAGTTGTAGAAATTCTTCTCGCGCGACCCCATCCCTCCGATGTACAGCGCGAGTTCGGGGCGGGCACGATCCAGCCACGCGGAATCATCGTCGACGATGGCGAACGGCAACCGGACGATGATGTCGAGATCTCCCAGGGCCGGATCGCGTCTGGCCTTGCCGCGACGCAGGGCATCGCCCCAGACATCCTGCATCTTCTCGGGATAGAAAAAGATCGGTTCCCACCCCTGTGCCAGTTCGGCGGTCAGCGCGACCATGGTCTCACCAAGTGCGGCCACGGAGATGGGGATATCCGGCCGCACCGGATGATTGATCAGTTTGAGGGGTTTGCCCACACCGGTTCCACGATCGGGCGGAACGGGGATCTGGAATCGGCGGCCCTGGTGGCGCAGCGGTTCCCGTCGCCACACCGTGCGGCAGATCTCGATGGTCTCGCGGGTCTTCCCGACGGCGTGCTCGAACGCGACGCCGTGGAATCCTTCCACGACCTGGGGTCCCGAGGCGCCGATCCCGAGCCGGAACCGCCCCTTCGACACGTAGTCGAGCCCGGCCGCGGTCATCGCCAGCGTTGCGGGAGTTCGTGCGTCGAGCGCGAGAATCCCCGTGGCGAGCTCGATCGACGTGGTCCGCGCGGCCAGGAATCCGAGCTGGGACACCGCGTCGAAGGTGTAGGCCTCGCCGAGAGTTGCCGAATCGAGCCCGACTGACTCGTAATCCACTGTCTCGGAGGCGATCTGATCGAAATTTCGGCCGTGGCCGAGAACTGTGCCGATGCGCATGGCGGGAATCCTGCTTCCTCGATGTATTCGCCCGACCGCGAATTCGGTGCGGCCGTGAAACTCGGTTCGCCGCGAGGCTGGGAACGTTGGTTAATGATTACTATGCCTGGTGCGGATGGTCAACAACCGTACTACCTGCAAAATCAGGTATTGACATTAGTACTTACTATGTTAGCTTACTCACATCCGGTGATTCGGCGGGGGAACGTCGAACACCGAGAGTTCACCCGACGCCGGTCGTGTCCCGCTGGATCGAAGCGGCCACGGCGGACGGACATCTCTGCACGGAAGGCATCGTCATGACCGAAGTTCTGAGCCCCGAAGCCACCCAAGCGTCCTCGAGGGAGGCGGACTACCTCGAGCGTGCTCGCTCGATCGCGTCGCTGATCCGCGACGAGGCCGAGGCGATCGAACGGGAGCGCACCATCACCAAGCCCGTGGCCGATGCATTGGTCGAGTTGGGTTTGCACGGAATGTTGATCCCCGAGGACCTGGGGGGTGGGGGTCTGCTGCCCAGCGAGGGTATGCGCGTCTTCGAGGAGGTGACCAAGGCCGACGCCTCGGTGGGCTGGGCCTGGATGGCCAGCGAGTGGGGTACTGCCGGCGTCGTGGGCTACCTTGCACCGGAGGTCGCGGCGACCGTGTTCAGCGCCGATCGTCCCTTCATCGCGGCCGGTCAGCTCCTGCCCCGGCACATGGGCATCCAGGTCGACGGCGGCTACATCATCGACGGCGACTATTCCTTCGCCAGCGGTTCGGACCATGCGACCTGGATCGGAGCCGGCTTCATCGTCGCCGACGAGAACGGTGCTCCGATTCTGGGTGAGAACGGTCAGCCACAGGCACGCATCGCTCTGATGCCCAAAGACCAGGTCGAGTTCACGAAGAACTGGGACGTCTGGGGTCTCGCGGGCACCGGCAGCCATGACTACCGGGTGACCAAACAGTTCGTACCGGCCGAGTACACGACACCGACCTTCGGCGGCACGCCGACGCGGCCGGATGTCATGTACCAACTGACCAACGAACTGGCCGGTGGCCTGCCGCACGCCTCGATCGCACTCGGCATCGCCACTCGTGCACTGGAACTGGTCGCCGACCTGACGACGGGAAAGATGCGTCCCAACTACACGATCCCAGTGGGCGAAGCCGACTTCTTCCGAATCGACTTCGCCCGGAAGGAAGCCAATCTCCGCGCTGCCCGACTCTACGTCTACGACGTCACGAAGACGGCAGAGAATACTGTGGCCGCGGGTGAGCCTATCACTCCCGAGCACGTCGCCCGCGTCACCCAGATGCTGTCGTGGGTGCACGAGGTCGCCCTGGACGCGGTGGAGTTCGCCCATCGCTGGGGTGGGAGCAAGAGCATCGGTTCCACCAGCACACTCGGCCGCTACGTGCGGGACATGCACGTCGCGACACAGCACCTGCTGGTCGATCCCAAGATGCTCGTCGACTCTGCGGCGGTACTCCTGCCGATCTACGCACGGGCCGAGGACTGACAGAACCAGAGGGCGTCGGCGCCGCTGACACGGGAATCCCGGTGAGCGCGTCGGTGGAGGGAGAGGTGATCGACAGTGGGGCACTACCGGAGTAACTTGCGCGACGTCGAGTTCAATTTGTTCGAGTTGTTCGGTCGCGACCAGGTTTTCGGCGTCGGACCGTTCCGGGAAGTCGACGGTGAGACCGCGCGGATGGCTCTGCGGGAAGTGGAGCAGCTGGCACGAGAGCGCCTCGCCGACTCCTTTGCCGAGTCCGACCGCGCGGAGACCACTTTCGATCCCGCCGCGGGAACAGTTGCGGTACCGGCGTCCTACGCGTCCACCTACAAGACGTGGCTCGACGCCGAGTGGTGGCGGTTTCGCGTGCTTCCCGAGCTCGGCGGCACCGCCGCACCGAGTTCGCTCAACTGGGCGCTGGCGGAGTTCGTCCTCGGGGCTCATCCGACCCTCTGGACCTACCTGGCCTTCCCGACCGGGAGCCGGGTGGTCTGGCGACGCGGAACGGAGCGCGACAAGCGGATCGCGGAGATCGTCGCCTCGCGACACTGGGGTGTGACCATGATGCTCACCGAACCGGATGCGGGTTCGGACGTCGGCGTCGGGAGGACAACCGCAGCGCGCAACGACGACGGTACGTGGAGCCTCGTCGGGGTGAAGCGGTTCATCACCGCCGGCGAGCACGATCTGGCCGACAACATCCTCCACCTCGTGCTCGCCCGTCCGGTCGGGGTCGAGGGAGCGGGTGGACCCGGAACCAAGGGCCTCAGCCTGTTCCTGGTGCCGAAGTATCACTTCGACGTCGCGACCGGCGAACTCACGGGTGAGCGCAATGGGGTGTATGCGACCAGGATCGAGAAGAAGATGGGGGTCAAGGTGTCGGCGACCTGCGAGATGACGCTCGGCGCGGACGGGCCGGCTCGCGGGTGGCTCCTCGGTGAGGTCCATGACGGGATCAACCAGATGTTCGACGTACTCGAGGACACACGGATGATGGTGGGCTGCAAAGCGATTGCGACACTCTCGACGGGATACCTCAACGCCCTGGAGTACGCCAAGGACAGGGTGCAGGGTGCAGACCTCGCTCAGGGTTCGAATCCCGGCGCCCCACGGGTTCCCATCACCGCCCATCCGGACATCCGACGCTCCCTGCTCACCCAGAAGGCCTATGCCGAGGGTCTCAGGTCATTGGTTCTGTACGCGGCTTCGTGGCAGGACGAGATCGCGATCGGTGCCGCCGACGGCTCCGACATCCGACTGGCCGAGGCGGTGAACGATCTCCTTCTCCCGATCGTCAAGGGCTATGGCTCCGAACGGTCGTGGACAGTCCTCGGTACCGAATCGCTGCAAACCCTGGGAGGTTCGGGTTACCTGCAGGACCACCCGATCGAGCAATACGTGCGCGACGCGAAGATCGACACCCTGTACGAGGGCACGACGGCGATGCAGGCGCAAGACCTGTTCTTCCGCAAGATCGCGAGGAACAAGTGTGTCGCCGTCGATCATCTTTTCGGCGAGATCACCAGCTTCGCCGGTCGGGACGGACAACAGGGGCCGGCGGGGGAGAGCGCCTTGCTGGCGGAGGCTGCCCAGGCCGTCCGCGACGTGGTGACCGGAATGGTCGCCGACCTGACGGCCTCTGATCCGCGGTCCGAAGGTGGCCGCGCGACCAACGTCTACCGCGTCGGATTGAATGCCACGCCCCTCATGTTCATGCTCGGTGACCTCGTGGTGGCCTGGTTGCTTCTCCGCGGCGCCGACGTCGCGCGAGATGCACTCGCGACGGCGCAGGCGGGGCGCAGCCGAGACCGCGCGTTCTACGAGGGCAAGGTGGCCGCCGCCGAGTTCTTCGCTCGCAACGTGTTGCCCGTGGTGATCGCCGAATCCGCAATCGCCCGCGACGTCGACGATTCGGTGATGGACCTCTCCGTCGACGCCTTGTGACCCCCCGCCGCGATGTCAACCAATCTCATTCGGAACCAATCTCATTCGGAACCAATTTCATTCGGAGGAATCATGGCCAGGACACCTGCACTCGAACGCGTTGAGAAGATGTACCTCGAGGGCTTCCCCGACCCCGCGACAGCGACGGTCGACGACCTACGCGAGGCCTACGACCGACTGTTCCTGCAATTCGCACTGCCCGAGGGTGTCGAACCGTCCGAGGACGAGGTCGGCGGAGTTCCCGTGCTGCGCGTCGCGGCGGAGGGGGCGGTGGAGGACAAGGTCCTCGTCTGGTTCCATGGTGGCGGCAACATCATGGGCAGCGCCCGCGGCTTCCAGGAGCTCGGACACAACCTGTCGCGGGCCTCGGGGGTGACGGCGATACTCGCCGACTTCCGGCGGGCGCCCGAGCATCCGTTCCCGGCAGCCTCGGACGACACGGTTGCGGTGATCAGCGCGCTCGTCGAACGTCATGGTGCGCACAATGTCGCGGTCGGCGGCGATTCGGCCGGCGGTGGGCTGGTGCTCGGCGCGCTGGTCGCCCTCCGTGACAAGGGTGAAAACCTGCCCGCCGCTGCGGTGTTCATCTCGCCGCTGCTCGACCTGACAGCAAGCGGCGACAGTATCGACGAATTCGACGGCAAGGACATCGCTGTGTCCCGGGGTTCGATCGGCAATGTGAGCGAGGCATATCTGCAGGGTCACGATCCCGCCGACCCGCAGGCATCTCCGCTGTTCGCGGAGCTGAAGGACCTGCCCCCGGCCTTGTTCATGGTCGGATCAGGTGAGGTTCTGCGCGATGATTCGCGCCGAGCGGCGGCAAAGATCGTCGAAGCCGGTGGATCGGCGTCGGTGTCGCTGTACGACGACATGGTTCACGTGTGGCCCCTCTTCTCGTCGATTCTGCCCGAAGGAATCCAGGCAGCTGACGAAGCCGGCGCGTTCCTTCGGAAGAACCTCTCGGTGTGACCGCTGCACGACGAGAAAGGACCCAGGGATGATCGCTCAGCAGGTCGATGACCTGACCGCCAGATTCCGCGACGCCATGGCCACGGTGTGTACGCCGGTGGCGGTGGTGACGGCCATGGACGGACAGCGTCCACACGGCACGACAGTGAGTGCCTTCGCGTCGTTGTCGATGACGCCTCCGTCGCTTCTGGTCTCACTCGATCGAGGGTCTGAACTGCTCGGTCTGGTGCTGGACGCCGGGGTCTTCGGGATGAACGTCCTGGGCAGCACGCAGTCGAGGCTCGCCGGACAGTTCGCCCGGAAGGGCGCGGACAAGTTCGACGGGGTGTCGTGGCGAGTCGATGCGGGCGTACCGCGCATCGCCGACGTGCCGCATTGGCTTGCCGCCGAGGTCATGCACACAGCGGAGGTCGCCGACCACATCGTCGTGTTCGGCCGGGTCGTCGACGTGGCCAGCGAGACGATCGCACCGCTGACCTATCACGCGCGCAGTTTCGGTACCCACGCGGCCTTGCCGCCGGCCGGTACGACGAACGGCGTCAAGCGCGCATGACCGGGGCAGGGGACGACGACCTTCTCCTCCGAGCCCGCGATCGCCTGGCCGCGGTGCTGGGAAACCGGCGGGCTCGACTCGACGATCTGCGGCGCGACCTCGACACGATGATGCTCGACGCCGTTGTGGATGACGATGTCTCGGTGACCGACGTCATCGTCGGCGGCGTGCCGGCAGTGCGGGTGCGAGCCGGGGCGGTGGCCGACAACCGTGTGCTCGTGTGGTTCCACGGTGGCGGATACGTGATGGGCAGTGCGCGTGGGTATCAGCACGCCGCCGCGGCGCTGTCGAGGTCGACCGGGGCGCCGGTCATCGTCCCTGACTACCGCCTCGCTCCCGAACACCCGTTTCCCGCCGCGGTCGACGATGCGGCGTCGGTCGTCGATGCGGTGATCGCCGAGTTCGGCGCCGAGCGGACGGTGATCGGTGGCGATTCGGCGGGCGGTGGACTCACGGTGGCGGTGCTGATCCACGCGCGGGATCGCGGTGCCGAGCTGCCGGCGGCAGCCGCGGTCGTGTCCCCGCTCGCCGATTTCACCGCCTCCGGCGAGAGCATCGCGAGCAACAGACACACCGACCCGGTCATCACCGAGCGTTCGCTGCGCGACCTGAGGGCCGCGTACCTCCGTGACGCCGACGCCGAGAACCCGCTTGCCTCTCCGGTATTCGCCGACTTGCGGGGGTTACCACCGATCCTCGTCCTCGCCAGCGAATCCGAGATCCTGCTCGACGATGCGGTGCGCCTTCATCGAAATGTACAGGCGAGCAACGGGTCCAGCGTGCTCTCGGTGTACTCCGAGACCTTCCACGCCTGGACGCTCTCCACCGACATCCTGCCGCGCGCTCGCGAAGGGGTGGCCGAGATCGGGGTGTTCATCGGCGACGTGCTGCGGCGCGCGGAAGCGGCGCCTTCGACATCGCGGCCGCCGTGAGCCGACGGCACGTTGACAAGACGACACTGCGACCAACCCGATGATGATCTGAAAAAGGAAGACACAGAGATGCCCGACTTCGAGAACAAAGTGGCCATCGTGACCGGCGCGACGACTGTCGAGCCCGGCGGCCTCAACATCGGTGGCGCGACAGCCACCGAACTGGCCGCCGGGGGAGCACTCGTCGCGCTGGCCGACATCAACATCGCCGGGGCGCAGGCGCTGGCCGACCAGCTCAATCAACGCCACGGGAGGCAGGTGGCAATCGCGATCGAAACCGATGTGCGCCACGAATCACAGGTCAAGCGGTTGGTGGATGCCACTGTCGAGCAGCTCGGCGAACCCACGATCGTCATCAACATCGCGGGCATCTTTCCGGCTGAGGACGGCGACGTCGCCACGATGACGGTGGAAGCCTGGGACGACGTCCTCGCCGTGAATCTGCGAAGTGTGATGCTGTTGAGCAAGCACACCCTGCCGTACCTGCGCAAAGCCGGTGGAGCGATCGTCAACACGGCATCCACGCATGGATCTGCAGGCGACACCAGTCTCAGCGGATATGGTGCCTCGAAGGCCGGCGTCATCGCGCTCACCAAGTTCCTCGCCACCCAGTACGGCCGAGAAGGCGTGCGCTGCAACGCAGTCAGCCCGGGAACCACGTCCTCACCCCCTGCCCAGCAGCTTCCCGAGGAGATCAAGAACATCTTCCGTCGTCAGAACCTGAACCCCGAGATGCCCACCCCTGAACAGCAGGCCAAGGTATTCGCGTTCCTCGCCTCCGATGACGCCGCCGGCATCAACGGCCAGGAGGTCAAGGTCGACGCGGGCCTGCTCTCCCATCAGCCCATGGTCGCCGACATGCTCGCATTGGGAGCCACGACAGTCTGACTTGGGCAACCGAAGCGCAGACGTCCCTGCCGGCTCGAGCCGACAGGGACGGTGGAACTGTGGCCTCGTTCAGTGATTCGCCGGCTGGAAGGTGGCCTGGTGGGCCGCCTCCTCGGCGCGGATCACGTGCATCACCGCATTGATCAGTGCGAGGTGGGTGAACGCCTGGGGGAAGTTGCCCAGGTGTTGTCCCGTCTTTGCGTCGATCTCCTCGGCGTACAACTTCAGCGGACTCGAGTAGGAGAGCAGGCGCTCGCACAGCGTCTTCGCCCGTGGGAGTTCGCCGATCTCGACGAGCGCCGAGACCAGCCAAAACGAACAGATCGTGAACGTGCCCTCCTCGCCGCTGAGACCGTCGTCGGTCTCCTCGACCCGGTAGCGCAACACCAGTTCGTTCTCGGTCAGTTCGTCGGCGATCGCGAGAACCGTTGCGCGCACCCGATGGTCGTCCGGCGGGAGGAACCGCAGGAGCGGGACGAGCAGCAACGAGGCGTCGAGCGCGTCGTCGCCGTAGCGCTGGGTGAACACCCCGCGTTCGTTGACGCCGTGTTCGAGGATGTCGGCACGGATCTCCTCCGCGATTGCCGCCCACTTACTCGCGTGGGCCTGCTCGCCGTGCATGGTCGCCAGACGCGACCCGCGATCGAGGGCGACCCAGCACATCACCTTCGACGAAGTGAAGTGCTGCGGCTCCCCGCGCACCTCCCAGATTCCGCGGTCGGGTTCCTTCCAGTGCTCGATGGCCTCCTCGACCTGTGCCTTCAACACCGGCCACAGCGTCTCCGGCACCGCCTCGTGTGACTTGATGTTCAGGTACACCGAGTCGAGCATCGTGCCCCAGATGTCATGCTGCGCCTGGTTGTACGCGCCGTTGCCGATGCGGACCGGCCGGGCGCCGTCGTATCCGGAGAGATGGGTCAGCTCTTCCTCTTCGAGGGTGCGCTCGCCGCCGACGCCGTACATCACCTGCAGCGGATGGCGTTCGCCGTTGGTGATGCCCGAGACGTCGGCGATGAACGAGAAGAAGTCGTCGGCCTCCCGATCGAGGCCGAGCGTGTACAAGCCCCACAAGGCGAAGGTGGAGTCGCGCACCCACGCGTAGCGGTAGTCCCAGTTGCGTTCGCCCTGAGGCGTTTCCGGCAGCGACGTGGTCGCGGCGGCCAGCAGCGCGCCGGTCGGGGAGTAGGTGAGTCCCTTCAGCGTGAGCGCCGAACGCTGCAGATGGGAGCGCCACGGGTGATCGGGGAAGCTGCCGATGTTGATCCATTGGCGCCACGACTCGCTTGTCGCCCACATCTTCTGGGCGGCTTCCTCGAAGTTCTGCGGCGCCGGCTGCCGGGACCAGCTGAGCGCGACGAAGCGGTTGTCGCCCTCGACGAGCCGGGTGCGTGCCCGCGCTTCGCGACCCTCCAGACCCAGGCGGAGGTCCGTGGTGAGTTTGAGGGTGGGCGTGTCGGCATCGGTGTCCTTGGCGGTCGCGATCGCCTCGCCGTAGGCCGGGCCGGAGTACTCCCACTTCGTGGTCCCACGGTGGTAGTCGAAGGCCGGTTCGCAACTCATGTGCAGTTCGACGGTGCCGGACACGCAGCGCACGGTGCGCAACAGGATGTGCTCGGCGTCCCAATCGGTGGGCGTCCGGCGGTGCGTCTTCGAGCGACGTTCGTTGTCGTGCCACGGACCCATGACCAACGCGTCACGGATGATGATCCAACCGGTGTCGGTCTGCCAGGTCGTCTCGACCATCAGGCTGCCGGGCAGATAGCGCCGATCCACCGGGACGTTCACCCCGTAGGGCGCGAGGCGGAAGTGACCTGCGCTGCGGTCGAGGATCGCACCGAAGACGCTGGGCGAATCGGGGCGGGGAACGCACATCCACTCCACCGAGCCGTTGCGGGCGATGAGACAGTTCGTCTCGGTGTCGGAGAGGAACGCGTAGTCGCCGATGGGTGGGAACGCGCTCGTGTGCGACGGCGTCGGGGGAGTCGCCGGCGTGACGTGGGCGTCGGCCGCAGTGCCGGATGCCCGCGGCGACGCGGTCGGCAGGGACGTTACGGTGGAGTCATCTGCGACAGACATGGGTCCTATCATTGCGACGGGCGATCGCCGACGCCACTCGGCTCACGGCAGCCGGGCGGTGGCAGTGATCACGGACCGCGAAACCGCAACGCAGCGGGCAGGCGGATTGCTGTTCGCGATCGAGAACTCGGATGACGGGGTGATGAGGTGTCGGCGTTCTTCGCCTGGTGGGACAGCGTGGAGGAGTGGCTCACAGGCCTGTCCTTCGTGCCCCAGTTGCTCGTGACGGTCGCCGTCGTCATCCCGGTGGCGATCCTCATCGCCTATGTACTCAGCCTGCTGGTCGACGCCGCTGCCACGCTGGTCGACCGACGCCGCTTCGCCGACGACGATGGGACCGGATTGTGAAGAAGATACTGCGTTCGCCGGTCACCTTCGCGCTGCTGGCGTTGCTGATCCTCGTCGTGATCGCGTGGCTGATCACAGGCTGATTCTCGCCGGGCCCTTCGTGGCTCGTCGCTTGCGCTCCTCGCACCTCAGGGAGCAGAGGGGGGCGTCGCTGCGCTCCTCGCACCTCAGCCTGAATCCGTGGATGAGGTTTCAGGCGGGTGGGTTTGCGGTGCGTGAGCGTCTGATTGTGTTGTGGGCGCGGGGTATTCGCTGACCTGTGTCAGCCTTTTCACTGGGGTTCCTTGGTGGTGGGC